>JBCBMF010000292.1:0-3235 GCA_039822905.1 Planctomycetota bacterium | reverse complement strand
GCCCTCAGCCGAGCGGTACTAACGGTCGAACGCATGATCACACCAACCGGGCACCGTGATGAATCCCATCACCAGTCCGGCCAAGCCAACGCATCACGTTTGTGATTCGAGCGATGGCTCGGCTTTCTCCTGCTCTTGATCTACTGGGTCGTGCTCAACTCGAGCATCGGCCCGCCAAGCTTCCGCATGCCGTCCGTATGCTGGCCTGCCAGCGTCGCCTCCCGCGAGAGCGGGCGTCGTCGTTTCGGTGACCAGAGGTGCGGGGCAACACCTGTTCCCATCCCGAACACAGCAGTTAAGCCCGTACCGCCGATGATACTGCCTTGCGGGAAAGTAGGTAGTCGCCGTATTTGGGCTCCCTTGGGTCAAACCATGGGAGCCCTTTTTCGTTTTGCATCGCTTCTTTCCCGCGACCTCTCTTCAATCCACCTACGCCTTTCTCGTCGCTCTCTATACTCGCGCGAAGGAGGCTCAGATGACAACCACAACCGACCATGTCCGCCTGTACGACGGCGATGCCGACGGGCTTGTTTCTGCTGACCAGGCCGACAAGGTCACGCTGCTGCCCGGCGAGGCCGGGGGGTTCGCCGCGAGCGAGCGCGTCCGGGTGATGTGGGGCCAGGACATGCTCCGCGATATGCTCGATGGCCGCTACCGCGCGGTGATCTGTGGTGTCAACGACACCGACAACTCGCACGGCATCATCGCCCAGCTCGTCAATCTGGTACACGCCAGCCAGTGGACCGAGTCAACAGTCACGGGTTATGCGAAGGTCTTTCAAGAGTCCACCACGCGACTCGCGCCCGCGACAGACCAGGAGCCCTATGTGCTCAAGTACGACCTTGACTCCGTGCTCATACTCGGGCTTCTGCGGCCGCGCGGCAAGGACCACTTCACGCTCGCCGATCTTGGCCGAGGGTTCAGCACCATCACCAAGATGCTCAAGGACCGCGCCGATCGCCGGCCTGTTGCATCGGTGTCGTTCCTCGGCGCGCGGTCGAATCGTCTCCTCGATGCTGATGGCAACGAGCCGAGCTTCGAAACCGTCTTGCGGACGATGTTCCAGTCGGGCTACCGCGGCGACGTCTACCCGGCGCTCAGCATGTGGAGCCGGGGCGACGTCGGGGTGTTCCCGACGTACCCGTTCCCCGAGGGGCTCGCACGCATGCGCGAGGGCAGCAGCTGAGCTGCGCGGGTCCGCGATGACAAAACAAGTGGAGGCGGGCCCTACGACAGAGCCCGCCTCCTTTGTTGATTTTCTTGCTTCGCGTTCGAGCGATTACCGCCTGCGTCGCGCGGCGAGGCCGAGCCAGGCCACGCCCAGCAATGCCGTCGCCGAAGCCGGGACAACCCTGAGCTCGGCGAACGCGGTCCCACCGACGCCGTCCGGTCCGAAGATGTCGGCCGAGAGCGTGATGCCGTACGGCACGCCCGCGAGCAGCGTAACGGTTTCAACCCCGCTTGGTGAGCCGGTCGCGACCGAGCCGGTGTTGATCTCGAAGATCACATCGCCGGCATTGAAATCGAAGATCGTGATGAACGAGTTCTCCGGCGCGACCCCGGGCTGCTCGTTGGTGAAGTCCCACGACAGGATCACATCGGTATCTTCGGCTTGCGTGACGTACGCATACGCTCGCCCGTTGGCAGCGACGTATGCACCCGTCTCGGACCCGGCGTCGGCGTTTGCTGTCATAGTGGTAAAGGTCACCGATCCCGAGGCGCTCCACCCGCCCGCCGTGGCGGTCTGGTCGGCCGGGAGAACGCTCGGGTCATACGAGCTGTTGCGCGTGTAGACGTAGTTCGTGTCGGAAACGTACGCGTAGGCGAACGAGTAGCTCGACGGGAAGAAACCGTTGTCTGCAAACTCGAGCTGCTGGGCGTGTGCGATGCCGGCGCTGAGGAGCGCGCCGCCGAACAGGGCGGTCTTCGTTGAATTCATGGTGTCTGTCTCTCTCTTTGTGAAACAACTGGGAGATGCGATCACTCGTCGCCCCCTCTCTCTTCGGATCAATCGTAGGCGATGCAGGCTGATAGTTGCGACTCAGTCTCAGTAGATATCGGTTCTATGTTTGTTGTTTGATTGGATTTTCAGTGGGCGAGCTGAGGTACAGGCGAGGCATCAGCTCTCGCGGGTCTCGTCGGCCGGCCTCGGATTGGTTCGACTCGCGAACGCGTCCGCAAAGCGCCAGGGCCAACCGACCATCTCGGCGGCTGGCTCCAACTTCGACACAGATCGGATCGCTCGTCGCTCCGAGGAACTACGGTTCGGTCCGTGGCGTGAACCGCCGCACCTTCTTTGTCTGTGACTCAATGAGGCCGCTATGCAAAATCAGGACAACCCGTATTCCGCCGAAGCGCCGCCGGCGGCGACGCCTGCCGCCCCCGCAGCGCACCAGCCCGGCCCGGCCGGCAAGCCTGTGCGGCGATGGAGCTACCCGCCCTCGACGTTCAGCACGCTCTACGTGTGGTGGCTGGTTCTGTTTCTCGCGGGGACCGTGCTGACGATCACGGTCATCGGCGCCATACTCGGCTTGCCGATGCTCATCGCTGGTACGGTTCTCTTCTTCATCTTCCTCTACAAGTCGTGGAATCAGATCCAGGACGGCTCACAACGCACGACACCCGGCAAGGCCGTCGGTTTCTTGTTCATCCCGTTCTTCAACTTCTACTGGCTGTTCGTCGGGATCCATGGCCTTTCTGTGAACCTCAACGCGTATGCGCGTCGCAACAACGTGCAGACACCGCCCGTTGCTGAGCAGCTCTCGCTCGCCTACTGCATCCTTATCCTCTGCACGATCCTGCCGACGCTCGGCTTCGTGTTCTGGATCGGTGCCGTCGTGACCGGGATCATCCTGATGGGGCAGCTCAAGAACGCATCGGTTGCCATCGCCCTGCACAACCGAGGCGAGGCCGCGTAGCCGGTTATCGCAAAGCCAACGCTAGTCGGCTCCGATGTGCCGCGCGAGCGGCATGCGCCGGCCGCGGCCGAACGCGACGGGTGAAACTTTGAGCCCGACCGCGAGCTGCTTCCGTTTGTACTCGTTGATCGCGATCAGCCTGAGCATGCTCCGCACCGAGTCGGCGTCGAACCCGGTGGCGTCGATGATCTGATCGGCGGATTCTCGCAGGTCGACGCGCTGCCGCACGATCTCGTCGAGCATGTCGTACGGCGGCAGCGAGTCCTCGTCCCTCTGATCGGGTGCCAGCTCGGCGCTCGGGGGCTTGTCGATCGTGG
>JBCBMF010000291.1:0-3282 GCA_039822905.1 Planctomycetota bacterium | reverse complement strand
CGGGCCGTCTTTCGATCGATACGATTCATGATCAGTTCCTTTCTGGCCGGGATACGCTTACTTCGAGAGGCAATGGGCTGGCCTGATACCCATGAACACGGAGCCCGCGACCGCGGACAGTCACGTTTGACAACAAGTTCGCAGTTCTTCTTCGGGCATCTCGGCCCCGGCGATCCCATCGCGCGATGAACTGCCTTCCGATGCCAAACCAAGCCGCCAGCATGCCAACGCAATTGGGACGGCACCCACAAAGCAGCGGCGTGCCGACTACGGCACGCCGCCACAAAGGACCTCATTGCTCGCCGCTTAGCAACCGAGGTTGAAGTTCAGCACCCAAGCATTGAAGTCGGCGGGCGTGCACTGGCCGTCGCCGTTCTGGTCGCACTCGGGAGCCTGCGTGTTGAACGCCAGGATCCACGCGTTGAAGTCGGCGGGCGTGATCTCGCCGTCGTTATTGGTGTCGGCGGGGCCGCAGCCCTCGCCCGGGATCTGGTCGAGTACGAGTTCGAGGACACCGAACTGGCGATCCAAGTAGAGCCTGACTTCCTGGCCGTCGAGAAGCGTGGCTTCGAGTATGCCGGACTCGGGGAAGCCGTCCGGGTTCTGCGGCGGATCGAAGGGGTAGACGACGCCGGGGCGCACTAGCGCAAACCGCGTGGGGACGTCTTCCTGCAGCAGGTCGGTGTAGTCAACCCCGTCTACTGTGAAGCCTGTGACGTGAGCCCGTGCGACCGTTGAATACAGCTCTTCAAGCGTGACGTCTCCCGCAAACTGCTCGAATCTATCGCCAGCCAAATTCAGACCCTGGACAGGGAAGAAGGGATTGTCATCCACTGGCGAGAGGTTGCCACCCTTGATGACTATGGTGCCGCCCGGCTCGACCCTCACGGTCGCCTGGCCTCCACCTTCGATGACACCGAATCCCCCATCGCCCGCGGTGTAACTGCCTCGGCCGTCGTAGCGAACAAAGGTTGACGAGCCGTACACATCGACCAAGGTGTTGCCGCCAGTCTGTTCCACCGTGCACGACCCAGAAAGCACTCCGCTGAAGCGACCACCGGTCACCGTGACATCGATGTTGCCAGAGCATTCCGCAGTCAGTCGCCCGCCCTGCATGTCGATCGCAGCGTCGCCGCTTATTGCTCCGGTTTCGGCGCGGCCCTCTGTGACGACGACGTCGGTGTCGACAAGGATGAAGTCGTCCCCGAGACTGCCCCCGTTGAGGTGCACAACCGCGTCCTCGGCGCGGAAGTACGGCGGGAGCGTCCCGCTCTGGAGGTCGAGGAGCCTGCCGTCGGCGATGCCCCCGTACTCGCGATCACCCTCGTTCCACACGAGAACCGGATCCGTCGGTGTCGTGGCTCGCTGCGCGAAGACCTCCATGAACTGCATCCGATTGCCAGAGTTCCGCCAGCTGAAGGGCGTGCCGTCCTGAAGCACTCCTCTGAACCTCGCGTTGTTCGGGACGGTGACGGAGACCCGATCGCCCAGTTCATCGAGACCCGGGATCGGGTTCCCGTTGATCGTGAACTGGTCGCCGAAGAAGATGAACTCCCCCTCAGGAAGCGTTGTGATAAACGTGTCGAGCTGGAAGAGCCAGTCCCAGTCGAAGCCCCCGCCCCTGATGCGGTAGGTCCCGCCCTCGAAGATCGAGTCGATGATCCGACCTGCGGACATGGTAAGTTGCAGGGGGTCGTTCGTGCGGATCGAGACGGCGGAGGCCGCCGCGAAGAGCGTGTTTGTGAACTCCCCGCCAGCGATGTCGACGTAGAGTCTTCGCCCGAGAAACGGCGTGAGCGCCGCATCGTCGATGGTACCGCCGGTCAGGTTGATCTCGGAGTCATTCGGGAAGGTCGAGACGATTCCCCTGACCCGTCCGCCGGACATATTCAGCGTGGGCGTCCCCGCCGACGTTCCGTCGATGTACACGTCCCGGACGTCGAGGCCTCCTTCGATGAGTCCGCCCGACATGTTCACGGTACCCCGGATCGAAACGAAGTTGGAGATGTAGCCGTCAGACATGTTCAGCGTCCCGGCGATCCGGACGGGCATGTCCGGGGCGATCAGAGGGGGAGCGCCCAGGGTCCCGCCGCTCATGTTGGCAACACCACCGCGGTCGATCTGCACCTCTGCCAAGACCCGCCCGCCCTCGGAGAGATTGAAGACGCCGCCGGTGCGGACGGTCAGGTTCGGGCCGCTGCCGTCGTTGCCGACCCGTTCCAACTTCGCGCCGTCGAAGACGTTGAGCTCGCCGCCCTGCTCGACGAAAAGCCGCTGGCCGCGCGAGCCGTCGTACATGTTGACCTGCGTCCGGCACCCCGACCCGTCCGCAGCGCCGATCGTCTCGCGGGCGAAGTTCCCGCCGTCGAAGACGTTGATCTGCGTCTGTGACAGGATGGGATCGGGGAGCGTGTCCCCGGGCAGGTCGTAGACGTCGACGAACGGGATGCTCGTGTCCACCTCGGGCACGAGGTTGACTCGGAACCGATCGTTCGACGACCTGAACGTGAGCCGGTTGTCGACCCCGATGTTGCTCCCGATCTGGATCGAGTCGCTGTCGAGCAGGATGACGTCGCGGTCGTCGCCGAACGCGCTGCCGGACGTGTGGTACCCCGAGATCCCGGTCGAGCAGCTGAAGTCGAGCCCGTGCAAACGGACCCCGCCGGCGAAGAGCGCGAAGATGTTCCCCCAGTCGAACGACTCGTCGTGGTCACCCACTGTCAGAGCCCGCACGGTGACGCCCGTCTCGTCGACATCGACCTCGAAGATGTAGAGATCGGTGCCGAAACGGAACTCAAAGCCGGGGCCGACGACCGCCGTCCCGCTGACGTTGGGCAGCCCGAGACCGACGACCTCGTACGTGAAGGTGTCGCCCATGAGGCTCTGGGCCGAGGCGGCCGGAACGAAGGCGGACGCGGCAAGCCCGGCGACGGCCGTGAGGCGCACGAAGCGGGCGAGGCGGCTCGATGGTTCGTTCGAGCGGATGTGTCTCTGATCATCGCGATGCATGGTGAGCTCCTTGCTGAGTGGGAAACCGTCCGCATCGGACACCGATGCGCCGGCCTATCACCCATGAACACGGAGCCCGCGACCGGAGACAGTCACGTTTGGCAACAAGTTCGCAGTTCTTTTTCGGGCATCTCGGCCCCGGCAATCCCATCGCGCGATGAAGCGCGTTCCGATGCCAAACCAGGCCGCCGGCATGCCAACGCAAGTGGGAAGGTACCCACAAAGCAGCGGCGTGCCGATTACGGCACACCGCCACAAAGGACCTCGTTGTTC
>JBCBMF010000290.1:0-3339 GCA_039822905.1 Planctomycetota bacterium | reverse complement strand
CCGAAAGGGAGGCCGAGCTGCTCGATGAGCATGACAAGGTCGGCCGCGGGACTCGGGTCGCACTCGAGTACGATGTGATCAAGCCCGAGGTGAGCTGCCGTATCTCGAGCCTCGTGACTCTCGTCGAAGCTTGCCACAGGCATGCGGACCGTAAAGCACCGAATACCCTGATCTATCTGTGAGGCATAATGAGCGATCAATGCCGAGTCGATGCCACCACTCAAGAAACAACCAACAGGTACATCGGCGTCCAGCCTGTTTTGGACCGCGCGTCGGAGCAGTGCGTCGACCTCGTTTGCGGTGATCTTTCCGTCGGGCAGCTCCAACGATGTAGGAAAAGGCCCACGCGACATTTCGAACGTTGGTTCGGCTTCGGCGTTCCCGAGCCGGATGCCTGACGAGATGAAAATCGGCATCGATCGACACAGCATCGGGGGTACTTGGTTCCAACCGAATCGGATCCAACCTCTCAGATAGCTGTCTGCTTCAGGGGTCTCATCATCACCGGCCGACCACCGCAAACCAGTAATGCCCGAAACGCAACTGCTGAAAGCTGCATTTCCATCTTTGCGATCCGAAAGGTAGATCGGCTTCTCGCCGAACGGGTCGCGTTGAATGGACAGCGTACCCCCGATTCGATCCCATACCCCATAGCCGTACATTCCTTCAAGGCGCATCGCAACGGATTGATTCCATTCGAGGACGCTTGCGAGCAGTACCTCGGTATCCGAGTGATCCGTCTCAAGGCTATGGCCAAGAGACTCCAACTCCGCCCGCAGCTCGCGATGGTTGTAGATGCAGCCGTTGAACACAACCGCCACCAACGGACTGTCCTTCTCAAGCTCGTGGGCCAGCTTGGGCGTCTCACCCGGCCCGTAAGTCAGGTCGGGCCGAAGCCGTTCGCCGTCGTGCACCATGGGTTGGTGGCCGCCGGCGTGGTCGATGATGCTCAGGCGTCGATGAACGAGCGCGACGTCCACGACGAGGCCGTCGGGCCGCGTGGATCGGTCGCGGAATCGGCCTGCGCCGTCGGGGCCGCGGTGCTTGATGGACTCGTCGAGCGTGTCAAGCCACGCTTCGGGTATTGACGCCAGGTGCGACGGCAGATCGCCGTCTTTCGTGTCATGGATTCGGAGGATGCCCGCGATGCCGCACATGTTTCGAGGATACGGGTGCCCGCCCGCTCACGCGGGCGGCTCGCAAAGACCGGTACATCGCTACGCCGCGTCGTTGGTGTTGCGGTTCTTGTCGATGATCCGCCGCGATCCAGAGTCGCCGTTGTCGCGTTTGTGGTGATCGGTGTAGGTCCCCGACCGCAGGCCCCACATGGTGTGAATCGTGCGTGTAACGACCAAGCCGCCTGGATACGCGATGCCCACCGCCCAGGCCGGGTGGAACCCGAGTTCTTGGAGCGCCTGCGTGCCGCAGAGGGCGATGATGTAGTACAGCGGGCTGATGACGGCACGCTCGAACTGCAGCCGAGCACCGTCCGCGACAGGGTCCGGTGCCGGTGCAGACAGTTCGGCCTGCTCACGCTCGGTGCGGCCCTTGAGCGGGCGCCAGTGGTTCGCCATCCAGTGCAGCCACGCGAACATGCCCACGTCGAGCACGAGGTCGGCAACCCCCGAAAACGCGGTGTACCCCCAGCTCGGCCAGTTGGTCCCGATCACGCCCTTAAGGAACCAGATCAGGCCCATCACCATCGCTGTCGACACCAGGCCGCTCGCGACGATGTTCGCGTTGATGTTGATCACGCGCCGCCGCTGATACAGCCTGAACAGTCGATCGGGCATGGGTGGAGTTTACTGCGAAATCAGGCCGGGATCACCGGCTGACGGCCCACCGAGTAGTAGTGGAACCCGAGCTCGCCCATCTGCTGGCGGCGATACAGATTTCGGCCGTCGAAGATGACCTTCTGCTTCATGACCGATGCCAGCTTCTCGAAATCGGGGCTCTTGAACTCGTCCCAGTCGGTCGAGATGATCAGCGCGTCCGCATCCGTCGCGGCCTCGTAGATATCCTCGTGCAGGCTGATTGTGTCGCCCATCTCCATCTTCACGTTGCCCATCGCGACCGGATCAAAGCCGCGGCACGTGACGCCGTATCCCAACGCGTTTCGGGCGATGGTCAGCGCCGGCGCTTCGCGGATGTCATCGGTGCGGGGCTTGAACGCGAGCCCCCAGAACGCGAAGGTGAGCCCGTTGAGGTTGAGCTCGCCGCCGAAGTGTTTGGTGATCTTCTTGAAGAACAGGTTCCGCTGCCGCTGGTTGGTGCCGTGCACGGCGTTCGAGACCTGCGTGGTTACACCCGCCTTGTCACCCATCATGATGCACGCGAGGGTGTCCTTCGGGAAGCACGATCCGCCGTAGCCCAGGCCCGGGTAGAGGAAGTGATGCCCGACGCGCTTGTCGGAGCACATGCCCTCGCGGACACGGTTGATATCGGCCCCGTACGCCTCGCAGAGGTTCGCCATCTCGTTGATGAAGCTGATTTTCGTTGCGAGGAAGTTGTTCGCCGAGTACTTGACCATCTCGGCACTCGGGACATCCATGATGTAGATGGGGTGGCCGTTGCGGACGAACGGATCGTAGAGATCCTTGAACATCTCGCCGGTCTTTTCATCTTCAACGCCAACAACCACGCGGTCGGGCTTCATGAAGTCGACGATCGCGTCGCCCTCTTTCAGGAACTCGGGGTTGTCGGCGACGCTGAACGGGATATCGGGGCCGACCTTCTCGCGGATCCGGTCCCGAAGGTACAGCGTCGTTCCCACGGGTACAGTCGACTTGACGACGACGACCTTCGGCGTCTGGTTCGGGCCGAGCTCCTTGATCACGCCCGCGATATCGTCCGCCGCGGCATCGATGTACTTCAGATTCGTGTGGCCCTTCTCGTCCGATGGTGTGCCTACACAAATGAAGATCATCTCGGCGTCGCGATAGGCCTCATCCCGGTCGAGTGTGTAGTTCAGCCGGCCGGCCTTGTAGTTCCGCTCCATCATCTCCGTCAGCCCAGGCTCGTAGATTGGGCAGATGTTGTTCTTGAGTTTCTCGATTTTGTCCGGATCGACATCGAGGCACATCACATCGTTGCCGGTCTCAGCGAAGCAGACCCCGGTCACCAATCCGACGTATCCCGTGCCAACCATCGTGAGCTTCATCGATCCGATCTCCTGTAGTGGTCCATCGCATACGCCGGTCGCGGCAGCCGGGTTCAGTCGGCACAACGCTCCCGCTTCGCGAGTATAGATCGGTGCCTCAGCGGGGTAATCTTGCGTGGAAAGCCGGATCCGGGGGCGTTTCTGGGCTCAAACGCCCTACAGTCACCGCCATGCCCACC
>JBCBMF010000289.1:0-3362 GCA_039822905.1 Planctomycetota bacterium | reverse complement strand
CGCGGAACAGTGCGCTGAGCTTGAACGGCAGGTAGCTCAGCAGGATCGCGACGAAATTGGTCGCGACAACGTCCGATGCCTTGAGCCGGCGGACGGGCCGGAGCGTCAGCCAGAACATGAGTCCGCTGACCACGAACCCCACCGCGGTGACCGCGAGCAGCGACGCGATGTCGATCGGTGACGCGTCGCCGAGTCTGCGGAGCCCGTCTCGGTTCTCGGCGCTGAACGCGGAGCTCACGGCCCACCCGAGCATGCCGAGGCCGATCAGGAAGCCGAGGACCTGGACGGCGGTCGTGGCGATGCGCTTCCCGCCGCTCGGCGAGTCGCCCGTGTCGGGGTCGGGCAGAGACGAAGACGGCTGACGAGTCGCGTCGCTCGAGGATTCGGCCGAAGGGTCTGTCATCGGGTCGGCTCCGGAAGTCGGTAGAGCTCCTGGGCTACAACACGGTCGCCGCCCGGGCCATCGTAGATGAATTCGTGCTCGATGACCGAGTGCGAGAGCAGCAACCTCTGCACCTTGTTCGGCTCAAGCGCAGGATCCGCCCACCCGGTCTGCCAGAGCCTGTTGAGCTCCAGCCAGTCGACGTAGATGTGCGTCGCGTCGAGCGATCGGAGCGCCCGCCTCGGGTCGTCGGGGTGCTCGCGGAGAGCTCGCGCGAGGGGTGACTCGTCGTAGGTCGTCGCGTACTGCACGCCCTCTGGCTTGTAGAGCGCCGTCGCATCGCCGAGGATCAGCAAGACGGCGTCATCCGGCAGCATCGCGCGCAGGTAGGGATCCGGCGGCGCGAGGGCCGGGTCCTCGTTGTGCATGCGATAGTTCGTGAAGTGGCTGCTGCCAATGTTGATCAGGTGGTTCGGTCCGAACGGCCCGCGGTACTCGCCCGCGAAGAGACCCACGGTCATCGCCGATGTTGCGAGCACGACCGCGGCCTGGCAGAGCAGCACGGCCCGGCGGGCGCCGGAGCGCGAACACGTCCAGCCGAGTGTCGCCGAACTCGCCGCGGCCAAGAGCAGCGCGATCGGCACCAGCACAGGGATAAGAAACCGGCTCTGCACGTGCGTCGCCACGGCCCACACGACGATCTGAACGGCGAGGCCAGCGACCAGGATCGCGGAGGTGCGGCGGGTCTTCGCCGCGAGCAGGCCGATGGCTGCCGCCGCGATCGCGAGCGGGCCCGCAAATGCCCACTGCGGGTGCATGATGCCGCGGTGGATCGGCCGATCTGCGGCGGCGGCCGGGTCGCCGGCGTCCGGCCGCACCAGCAGCCGGAGCGCGTCGAGAAACCCGCCGTCGAACGAGTGGGCGCTCCCGTACCGCGCGACCTGCTCGGCCGACCAGTGCGCCGGGCCGAAGACCGACGTGAGCATCGGGAACACGGGGTTGCCGCCCGCGGCCGTGTTGCGAATGAGCCACGGCGCGAGCATGAGCGTGCCACCGACCGCCGCGGCAACGAGCGCCGGCAGAAACAGTCGGATCGGCATGCTGCGCAGGAGCACGAGGCCAACGATCGGTGCGCCGAGCAGGAAAGCCGTCGGCTTGCAGCCGCACGCCACGCCGACGAGTGCGCCGGTGATAAGGCCCCGGCGCCAGGGTCTTGTTCGCGCCATCGAGGCGACATGCACAGCGGAAAAGATCAGCGCAATGACCGCCATCTCGTTGTACGCCATCGAGCCTGTCACCACGGACCAGGGCGTGGCGATGACCAGGCCGCCGGCCACGGCACCGGCGGTCTTGACGTGCTGCGTCTGGTCGTGCAGCAGTGATCGCACCGCGCCGGCGGCACACCAGCCGGCGAGCAGCGTGATGCCCGCGTGCAGCAGCTTGCACGCGATCAGAAGACCGCCCTCGTCGGTTACGAATTGATCACGCGGCGCGCCCGACAGCGCCGCGAGATGCACAAACGCGGACTCGACATAGCTTGGCAGGTACGAGTAGACGTTGTGCTCGAGGGGCACGATCCTGCCCATCGCGTGCCACTCCCGTGGCAGCTGGAGGTGATAGACCAGCGTGTCGTACCCGCCGAACTCGCTCGACCACAGCCAGCCCGGCGGGTTGCATGCAGCGGCGAGCAGCACGCCCGCGCCGGGGGCCGCGGCGAGCCAGAGCAGGCTCGGCCGATCGGATGCGCGAAGCTGAGCGAGCAGCCCGGGCAGGGACCGTGCGACAAATGCGACGCCGACCGCGATGGGCACGACCGCGACGATGCGATTCGAAAGGCCGCCGGCGACGCCGAGCAGGTGCGTGATCGTGAGCATCGCGGCGAGCCCGAGCCCCGCGGCGGCGGCGCTGGCGCCCACGATTCTCGTAGCGGAGCCATTGTTCTCGCCGGTCGCAAGGACGCGAACCAGCACCAGCCCAAGGCCGAAGGCACCGAGCAGATACAGCCCGGCGAGCATCCCCTGGGTGAGAACGAGGTAGAGGACCGAGGCCGAGCCGTAGAGCGGCCCGGGGTCGCCGATCGAGGCCGCGACGCACGCGCACACGAGCACCACGAACGCCCCCGCGAGCACCGCGCGAGGCCCGGCGGCTCTGGTCGGCGTCTGCGGTGACTGCGTGGCGGATTCCACACGTCGAGTGTAAGCCGCGCCGCCTCGGGGTCTAACATTCCGCATGGATCTTGACCCCGTACCACAGAGCACATCCGCGCCCACGATCGTGGAACCACTGTGCGCGGTCTTCCGACGCCATCTCAAGGCCGAGAATCAGAAGTACACCCCGGAGCGCGCGAGGGTGCTCGACGCGGTCATCGGGATGAACGGACTGTTCGAGGCGGACGAGCTCGTGGACGTGCTCCGCCGGTCCGACTTCCGCGTCAGCAAGGCCACGGTGTATCGCACGGTCAAGCTCATGCAAGACGCGGGCATTGTCCAGCGCGTGCTCGCGGGCGGCGATCAGCCCAAGTACCAGCTGGTCTACGGCTCCAGGCCGTCGGACCTGATCATTATGGTGGACTCGGACCAGTCGATCCCCATCGAGATTCCCGAGCTGATCGCCATACGCGACCGCGTGTGCGCCGAGCACGGGCTGTCGGCGTCCGGCCACAACTTCCAGATCTTCGCGACCAAGGCGCAGAGCGAGCCTTAGCGCAGCGAAACGATGGCCGAACCAAAGGCTTCGTGTGCTCATTCGCCCTGTTCGAGATCGGCGTCCTTCATCTCGTGCGTGATCGTGTAGCTCTCGTGCATCCAGCGGTAGAGGTCAGCCATGCGCGCCCGCTCGTCGGCGAAGGGCCAGGTCGGGCTGTCGCCTGGAACGGTCGAGCCCGTAACCGGGCAGCGCGTGGCTTCGCGCGACTCCGGTTGCTGCGCCAGCTGAAGCAGACCGGGCCGGTCGAGCCACGCGCCGGGGATGTCGATGTCGA
>JBCBMF010000288.1:0-3363 GCA_039822905.1 Planctomycetota bacterium | reverse complement strand
GGCCGTCGGCGCAACCTAGGCCCAAAGGCAACCAGCATCGCTTCGCTGAACTTAGTAGTTCGGCGTCGGGGCGCGGAAGTTCGAGAAGTCGACAGACTGGAACCACTCGATAGTCCGCTTCAATCCCTCGCGGAGCTGGATGCCCGGCTCCCAGTCGAGATTCTTCTGCGCGAGTGTGATGTCGGGCTTCCGCTGCTTCGGGTCGTCGGCTGGCAGGGGCTTCTCGATAATTCGGCTCTTCGTGCCCGTGAGTTCGATCACCTGCTCCGCAAGCTCGCGGATTGTAAATTCGTTCGGGTTTCCGATGTTGACCGGGCCGACGAAATCGTCAGAGCCGTTCATCATGCGGATGATCGCCTCGCACAGATCATCTCGGTAGCAGAACGATCGCGTCTGCGAGCCGTCACCGAAGACGGTGATGTCCTCGCCCGCGAGCGCCTGGCGGATGAAGTTGCTCACGACGCGGCCATCAAACGGGTGCATCCGTGGGCCGTAGGTGTTGAAGATTCGCACCACGCGGATGTTCACGCCGTTCTGACGCCAGTAGTCAAAGAATAACGTCTCGGCGGCCCGCTTGCCCTCGTCGTAGCACGCACGCAGGCCGATCGGGTTGACGTTTCCGCGGTACGACTCCGGCTGTGGGTGGACATCCGGATCGCCGTACACCTCGCTCGTCGAAGCTTGCAGGATTTTGGCATCGCACCGCTTCGCCATGCCGAGGATGTTGATCGCGCCCATGACCGACGTCTTCATGGTCTTGATCGGGTTGTACTGGTAGTGACCCGGTGCCGCCGGGCAGGCCATGTTGTAGATTTCATCGACCTCAAGCCACAGCGGGTGCGTCACATCATGGCGAACGAGTTCGAAGTTGGCGTGGTCGAGCAAGTGAGCAACGTTTGACTTCTGGCTTGTAAAGAAATTGTCAACACAGATCACATCGTGGCCATCTCCGACGAGCCTCTCGCAGATGTGCGACCCGAGGAAGCCAGCTCCACCTGTGACAAGAATCCGTTTGATCTGCGACATTCAGCGCTCCGCCATCGACCATTGCTCCGCCAGCATCGCAGCGTAGGAGGCGATCGCCTCATGCGGCGGGTGCCTGGGCTCGAATCCGAGCCCCTGCTTCGCAGCAGACATGTCTGCAAGCGTGAATGACTGATAGAAGCGAGCAATGTGCGGCGGCATATCAAAGTACTCAGTCGTTCGATCGCCGGTCGCGATGCCGAGGCCCTTGCGCACACTCTCTGCGACGTCTTCAAAGGTCGTCGGTGTACCCGACCCGGCGTTGTACACGCCCGGCACCGGGTCAAGCCGTTCACCTAGACCCGCGGCGGCAAGCGTGATGCCGACGATGTCCTGCACCGGCACCTGATCGCGGATCTGCGAGCCGTCCCGGAAGAGCTTGGGCCGTCCGCCGTCGAACACCTGCCGAGCCAGCTGGTAGGCCATCGATGACATCGAGCCCTTGCCCGCCTCGCCCGGGCCGAACACGTTGAAGTACCGAAGGCCGACGATCCATGGTTCCGGCTCCCCCGCCTCGACCCGCTCGGCAACGAATCTGCGGTGTGCAGTTTCCATGAGCCACTTGCTGAAGCCGTACACATTGTTCGGCTTACCGGCCGACGCCTCGGCGAACGCCGTCCGTGAGTTGACCTCTGGCGGCGTGCCGTACGTCGCGGCGCTCGACGCGTACACGAGCGGGATCCCCCCATCGGCCGCGGTCTCGAGCAGCAGGCGCCACGAATCGCCCGCGTTCTGCCGGATCATGTCCGACTCGTCGTCCACTGTTGTATCAGTGATTGCGCCAAGGTGGAAGATGGCTGCCGGTCTGCGCTCGATGACAACCGAAGGCCATTCCAGCGTCTCGACGCTTTCCGGCAGCACTTCGCCGCGAAACGGCGAGCCGTTGATCCGATCGCACGACTCGACGAGCGTGCCGAACGTGCCTGATCGAAACGAGTCGATCACGAGCACGTGGCAGGTCGGGTCCTGCCTCTCGAGTGTTGCGGCCACATTAGAACCGATAAAGCCACACCCGCCGGTCACGATGTAGCACGGTCCCGGCGAGGTCATGGTCGTGTCCCTTCCGCAGCGCGCAGCGTCTGCTCACCCGAGGCGACCGTCACCCGTGGCGCGGCCGGCTGCATCCAGTACACCACCGCTATGCCGACGATGAGCGCCGCCGCGCCGAGCTCTCGTGGACCGATTCTCTTTCGCATCAAGCTTGCCCCGAGCCTCTATGCGCCGCTCGGCAGCGCGCTGGGATCGCGCTTCGGATCCGAGTGCTCGCGATCTGTCTTGCCCGACCACACCAACGGGGCCGCGACGGCCACCGACGAGTAGGTTCCGACGAGAACGCCGATCAGCAGCGTGTAAGAGAATGCTCGGACACCCTCGCCACCCGAGGTGAACAGAATCAGCACCGCGAGCAACGTCGTGCCCGAGGTGATGACCGTACGGCTCACGGTCTGGTTGATCGAGAGGTTCACGGTCCGGCGAGACGCGTAATCGAGCTTGCCGCGGTTCTCGCGGATGCGGTCCATGATGATGATCGTGTCGTTGAGCGAATACCCGATGATGGTGAGCAAGGCGGCCACAAGACTCAGATCGATCTTGAACGGCAGAATGTTGACGCTCCGCGCCAGGTTCGCCGTGGTCTCGTGCTCGTACAGAATCTCTGCGACCGCGATGAGACCGATCGCGATCATCACATCGTGCAGCAACGCCGCGAGCGCCGCAGCCGAGTATCTCACCGAGCCGAACCGGACCCAGATGTAGATCGTGATGAGCATGAAGCTGATCAGGACCGCCGCGATCGCTCGTGCGCGGAACGACCCGGCAACCGACGCGTCGAAACTATCGACACCAGCCAGCGACTCCGAACGCTTCAGGGCCTTGGTGACAAGATCCCACTCCACGCTGGCAACCTGATCAAACCAACGATCTCGGCTGTCGTACACCAGCAGGGCATCATCACGCACCACGAGCACGGCCGACCGCACCGCAGACTGGTCGCCGTCCGTGATCAGCAGTTCTCGATCTCGGCTGAGGTAGTCGCTGAACTCCCGGTCCCGCCGCATGTACTCAAGTCGTTCGGTCAGATCTTCAAGCGTCGGCGCCGGCGTCATGTCCTCGATCACGATCGCCACGCCGCCGTCATAGTCTGAAACATCCGCCACAACATCGCCACGGCCGATCACCGCCGCCAGGCTGGGCTCAACGATCTCGTACACCGGCGCGGCCCGGGCATCGCCGACAGAGTCCGACGCGAAGTCGAGCGGCGGCTTCGTCGGGAGCACATCCTCGAACGTCTCTTGCAACGCCGCGGAAAGCAGGGCCTGCGCTTCTGCTCCCGTCGAGAGT
>JBCBMF010000287.1:0-3370 GCA_039822905.1 Planctomycetota bacterium | reverse complement strand
GTGGTCGAGGCCATAGGTTTGTTTCCTTAGCGTGCGTCGTCGCGCTGCTCTGACAGGATGCGGAGCAGGTCTGTGTTCTGGGTTGAGCCGGCGGGCCCGCTTGCAGCTGGCTGATCGGCTGGAGGCGCGAAGAGGAACGTGTCGACCTCTGGCCGGATGCCCTGGTCGGGGTTCACCTCGCCGGTGATCTGCCGCAGCGTGACATCGAGCTCGAGTGCCCTGCCGTCGATCATCACGACCGCGGTCTGCGCCCCCTGCGACTCGGCACGATCCGCGGCCTGCGCAAGCCGATGCAGCTGTTCCGACGACAGCTCAACATCGACGCCCTGGGCAAGCCCAACTGGCAGTCCAGAAGAATGCATGCTCGACTGTGCCTTCCCGAGGACGTCGGCAAACGCGTTTGGAGCTGCGGTGCCTGAACCAGCGAGACGTTTCGCCGCGCCCGTCGCAAGCGAGGCGAGCCCGATGATGTCAATCGGCGTACCGGTCACGAGCCACTACCCGTTGACTGGTTCGATCCGGCACCGAAGACGCTGACCACGTCAGACAACGGCACGAACGATCCGTCATCGAGCGTGACGCCCACACCGTCCTCGTTCTGCGTGACGCTCACGACCTCGCGCGGCGTTGCGGCGTTCGTTGTCGTGACGTCCTGACCGATCAGCGCTGCCGCGCCAGTGAAGTCCGAGCGATCGATCAGTCCTGACAGCGTGTCGTTCAGCTCGGTGTCGCTCTCGATCGAACGGATCATGGAGATCTGCTCGAGCAGCGCCGTGGTGTCGTTCGGCTCGAGCGGGTCCTGGTTCGCGAGCTCGGCCAGTATGATCTGCGTGAACTCATCGGAGTTGAGCGAGCCGAGCCCGTCGGTGGCCTGCGTGAGCACAGGATCCGCCGCGGAATCGGCGCTGACGACGCCGGCCGTGGTCATGGCGATGCCCCTGCGTGCGCGGCGATCGCGCACGGGTCAGTGTGCCAGGCCGATGCATCCGTGCGCGGGCCAGCGATCGTGGTTAAGCCGTGGTGTCGAGACGGAGCCTGTGTCCCTCGGGCTCATCGGGGCGTCCCTGCCCATCGTCTCTGACTGGCGTCGCCGCTCCGCGGTCGTCGCTGGGGTCAGGCGTGCCGGGATCTCCGTCCCGGTTGCCGGCGTGGCGATCCTCGCGGCCGGCCGAACCTGAGTGCCGATCACCTCCGGTGTCGGCGTTTGCGCCGGCGTGCTCGTGTCGGGGCTCCGCCCCACTGCGAGCAGGCGCATCGCTCTCGGCCGCTCCTTGCAGCCGAACCTCGAGGCGGTCCACCGTGACGCCCCGCTGTTCGAGCGACGCTTTCAGCGCGTCGATGTTGGTGGTGAGCAAGTCGCGTGCCGCGACGGTCTGCGCATCGATCGTGCCCGTTACCCGGCTCTGCCGCATCTGAAGCGCGATCTTCACCTCGCCAAGCTCGTCCGGCGTCAGCTTCATCGTGAGCGTGCCGCCTTGTTGTCGCAAGACCTGCGCAAGACCGCGCTGGATCTGCGCGGTCGGGTCAGGCCGATGCGCAGGCGACGCCGGCTGCTTCGAATAGCTGGCACGGTCGGTTCGGGCGCTCGCACGCTCGATCGAGAACGGCTGAGTCGTAGCTGAAGTCTGCTTCGGCGATACCGAAGCTGAACTCATGCTGTTGACTGCCTGTATCGCAGCGGTGGGTCGCCCAACGGATTCAGGTCGCTTCACCGAGATGGCGGGCGAGGCCACAGCTTCTACGTTCTTGGACGCCGGTGCTGTCGGTGATGTCACCGCGACGGATGCTGCCACACCCGCGTGCGCTGCTTTCGGTTGGTTCGAGACTGACAATGAGAAAACTGGCGCCGGCATGCTCGTTCGCTGCGCGGCCGGAACCGCTTCTGATCGCTCGGGCGTTGGAGCCTGATCCGAACGGTTCTCTGCTGGCTGCTCGGCTAGCCGCGACGCCTGCGACCGCGAACGTAGCTCCTGCTGCGACGCCGAAGCCGCATCGAGCCCCCGATCGCGGATGCTCTGCTGCCGTTCCTGTTGAACCAGCTCCGCTGCCGCAAGCGTCGTCGCATCGGCCGGGGCCGCAGTGACCGCCTCGGCGAGCGCAACACCCGCGCCGGGCAGGCTCGCTGTTGCGCTCGGATCGAGCGCGGCCGACAGCTGACTCAGCGACTGCTGCACGAGCGCATCACGGAACGCTCCCGACTCGGCCTCAGCCGACCCCGGCTGTAACTGTGCCGAACTGCTTCGATTCTGGTTGTTGAAAGGGACAATCTGCGTCATTCACTCACGTCCGTCTGCGGCGGCGATAGTGCCGCGTGTCCGCAGACGTTCGAGCAAACGGGCTGCCACCGCCGGGTCCTGCGCGTTGAACTCGTCGATAATCTTCGCGCGGTTGCGGGTAGGCAGGTTATCGAGATACGCAACCGCGATGTCCTCGCCCTCGGGCTCTTGGTCGATCGTCGTCGACAAGAGCTCATGTGCGAGGTCCGACTTCATCGACTTCAGCGTCGCGAGCACCTGCTGGAACTGCTCATCGCCCTCGGTCGCGACAATGCGTTCGCGCTCGCGATTGAAGGCGTCCCGTTCAGCAAGAAACTCGCTGCGCTGGTCATCGAGCAAGTCTCGTTCGGCGGCGAGCGCGCGGCGCAAATCCTCCACCTCACGACGCATCCGCTGCACGACCTGGCGATCGGCCTCGCTCAGCGTCAGCTTCCGATCGATCTGCTGCTCGGCGGTCAGCGGGATGTCATCGGAAGCCGCCTCCGAAGCCGCCGCCTCGGCCTCCGCCGCCGCAGCTTCCTCCGCTTCGCGGGCGTCGCGAGCAGCAGTGGTCTCGGCCACCATGCTCGAAAGCTCCGCCATGCGGCGATCGTCGACGCGCCCGGTTCCGACAAACCAGCCCACGAAACCGACCACGGCGAGCAAGTGAACGATCGCGAGTACAGAGACGGCGGTAAACAGAGCCTTCATTCATCGATCTCCGCAACGCGACGCACAGCCGCGGCCGACGCAAGGTCGTCCAGCATCCTGATCTCGGCAGCATCCTCGGCTCGCTTGAATGCGGCACGCTGACGTTCCTTGAGCAGCTCGATCGCCCGGCGTTCCCCGGCCTTGCTCGCGAGCACGCCTCGAGCCCGCTCAAGCCGACGCAGAACGGTCCCCAGATGCTGCGCCATGCGATGCGCTTCTGACTTGGCGGCCGCGAGGGCGATGCCCTGCCACCGGATCGTCGCGGCATCTGTCCGACCGCCGATCGTCATCTCGGCCAGCGCACGCTCCTCTGCCTTGATCCGCAGCTGCGGCAACGGAAGCTCGCCGAGCGCGACGAGCAGCTGCGTGTGGCGGAGATCGAACGCGAGCGGCTCGCGGGAGAG
>JBCBMF010000286.1:0-3389 GCA_039822905.1 Planctomycetota bacterium | reverse complement strand
CTGCGTGACGCCGAAGCGTGGGTCGTCGTTGAAAGCGCCGGGCGTCAGAACGAAGCCGGTCTCGCTGGCGAGGCCCGGATCTGTGACGAGTTGGATGTCGTCGAACAGAAAGGATCCGCCGGGGGTTTGCGTGCAGTCCATCTCGCCACTGGGGCTCGGCGGGCAGTCGTAGAGCGGGCCGTTGGGGTCGGTTGGGCCCTTGGGCGCCTGCATGTCGAGGACGTCGAAACCGAACTCTGGCAGCCCGCCCGGGTTGGTGCCCGCCAGGCGACCGATCTCGCCGTAGATGAACTCTTCATCGGCGGAACGTGTCGACACAACTTCGCCGGAGCCGTTGACACGGTTGCCGAGCATGGGGTTGGTGCCGAAGTAGCTGACGCGGCTGGCAGCGTCGGGCTCGAAGTTGGGCGTGTCGCTGATCTCTTGGTCGCTGCTGCGGACGTACTCCTTTCCGCCGTTGTCAGACCATGCGATCTCGTCGACGATCTGGAGCGGGTCGATCTGGAGTGCGCCGCCGCCTTCGATGCCGAAGTCGAGCTTGCCGTCGAAGTCGGAATCGGGGTTCGGCTCCTTGCGGAAGCTGTAGCCCGGGTCGTAGACGCTGACGCCGCCAGTGATCGAGTGGTTCGGTCGTGCACGGACGAGCAGGTACGTCGAGCTGTCGCCGTTTGCGAGGTTGCCGGCGGTGTCGGTGGTCGGGATGTGCTGCGCGTCGAAGAAGCTGATGGTCGCATCGGCGTCTGCTTCGAATGCGGCATCGCCGAGGTCGTCGTTGACGAGGATCAGGAAACCGGTGGGGCCGAGGCTGAGGCCATCGAGCGTGAAGGCCTCATCGATTTCCGGGACCGTCTCGGGGATGTCGTCGCCGTTTTCGTCTGCTCCGCCCTTGAAGAGCCCGATGGCATAGCCCGTCAGATCCATGCCGGGCTTGCCGTAGAGCTCGATGTATTCCCAGTTGCTGTCACCGCCGGGTGGATCTTGGATGATCTCGTTGATGACAACCTGCGCGTTGGCTGTGCCGGCGACGCAGGCGAGGACGGCGGGGGTGAATCGGTTCATGTGATCTCTCGCTCTCTCTTTGGTGTGCGGTGCGGCCTTGATCTATCGGGGCAGCGACTTGATGTTCCGGCCGGCAACGAGGCTGCCGGTGAAGACCTTTCCTGGGGGGAAGTCGGGGTAGACCCAGTCCGGCTCGCCGTTCTGGGGGCGTTCTGATGCAAACTCCTTGTCGCCGTTGGCGTCTCGGAAGCCGTCGACGTGACCGTCTGCGAATAGCAGGTTTCCGACGGCCTTGTCGTGGCCTTTGCCGCCGCTGAAGCTGAAGCCGCCCTTGCCGTGTGCCGGGCCGAAATCGCTGAAGTCATGGGCCCAGAACCGCCTGGCGTACGCGGGGCTTGTGCTGCGCGATCGCTGCGGGATATCCATAAGTGCTTTGGAGGCGGGAAGCAGTTCGCCGTCGATCGTGACGGTGTCGTTGGCGTCGGTTGAGTTGGCGTCGACTCTGCCGTCGCCGAGAAGCACAACGGTGGAGGACGCGACCTTGCCAAGGTATCGCTCGTTGAGCGGTCCGACCTTCTCCAGGTTGCCTTGCGAAGTCTCGTTCGGGTTCTTCCATCCGGTGTGGGCCATGTGCCAGGTTTGGGTGTAGTTGGAATTGAAGCCTCGGTCGAGAAGCCGGCGCTGTCGGGTTTCCTCGGTGTACGCTTCGTTGGCTCCTGGCCAGACCGTTTCGTCCCAGCCGAGTGTTTCGTTGAGCCTGGAGAGGTTGAGGTTCTGGTTGTGCTGCGCCGGGTGTGATGGGCAGAGCATCTGACCGGGGACGCCGTACTCACCGTTGATGAGGTCGGCGATCCAGCCAGCGCGATCGATCGGTCCGTACCCGCGGCCTGAAGTGTTTGCAGCGGCGCTGGGCGTGCGATTGTCGAAGGGGCCCGAGCCGTAGAAGCCGCTGTTGTCGACCGAATAGGTTATGACACCGATGCCGAGCTGGCGGAGATTGCTCGCGCACGCGACGCGGCGGGCTGAATCGCGTGCGGCACCAAGGGACGGAAGCAGGATCCCGATGAGCAGCGCGATGATCGCGATGACAACAAGCAGCTCGATGAGCGTAAAGGCCGAGCGTTGAGTGGTTCGTTCCATGCACCGCTCTCCAGTCCGGGGACCGCCCGGCCGAGCGGCAGTGTCTGCCGCTGGACCGATCTGTACAGCATCGTTAACGGATCTTGATTGAATCTTGACACTCGTCAGTTGTGGTGAGCGGTAGTGTGCGGCCGACTAAACGCCGGGGGTACGTGCTTGCCGGGCGAGGTCGATTACGGGAAGCCGGCCGCGGATCGCGGCAGGAACGAGGGAGAGAACGATGCGTAATGCACTGTGGGCTATGAGTTTCGCTGTTTCTGGCGTGGCATCTGGTCAAGTGTTGGTCACCGAGGCGTTTGTTGGGCTTTCGGGCCCGGACGGCACGGAGGACTGGTTTGAGCTGACGAACTTCGGTGGTTCTGCGGTGGACACCGCGCAGTTTTTCTATGACGACGATTCGGCGGACTTCTCGGTGGCTGCTCCGCTCAGCTCGATTCTGCTGCAGCCGGGTGAATCGGCTGTGTTCCTGATTGACAGCGGTGCTGCGGAAGTCGCTGAGTTCGAGGATGTCTGGGGCTCGGGCATCCTTGTTGGCACGACCACCGGTGGCAGCGGTCTCGGTCAGGGCGGCGACGGTGTGACGCTGTTCCTGGGTGATGGCTCGATCGTGACCCAGCAGGCCACGCCTGCTGCACTGAGCGGTACTCTTCAGACCATCGACTTCGTTGGTGGCACGGCGCAGGCCTCGGCACTTGGTGTCAATGGTGCGTTCGAGTCGAACCCGTTCGAGAACGATGACCTGAACCCGACTTCGCCGTTCTTGGTGACGCTGGTCGGCTCGCCGGGTGTGATTCCCGCACCGGGCACGGCCGCCCTGCTCGGGCTTGGCGGCCTGGCCGCTATCCGTCGTCGCCGCTGATCCCGCAGTACACAAACATGCAAGCTGAAGTGAACGCCGCCGACTTTCTGGGTCGGCGGTGTCTTTACCGGGCTGTCGATCTCCATGCGAGCGGCTTATCTGTTGTGGCGTCTGCTTCAGCTGCGGTCGCGGTATTGGGGTCTTGCCAGCCGCCGCCGAGCGCCGTGTAGAGGTCGATCAGACGGAGCAGTGCGTCGCGTTCTGCGAGTGTCCTCGTGCGTTCGATGGCGAGGCGTGACTGCCTTGCTTCGGTAACGTCGAGGAAGTCGACCTGGCCGGCCGTATAGCGATCCAGCGCGAGCCGTTCCGCGTCCAGAGCTGCCGATTCTGCGTTCATGAGCAGGCTCGCGCGTTCTTCCGAACGCTCGCGACGCATGGAGGCGGTTTCAAC
>JBCBMF010000285.1:0-3404 GCA_039822905.1 Planctomycetota bacterium | reverse complement strand
ACCTCCCCTTCCAACGCACCTATGAGCCCGGTGCGTGGCAGGCGAGCGAGTCACTGGTCTACCTCAGCCGGATCCCGTACATCATCGTCGCCGTGCTGCTGATCACGGGCATGTCGAATGCGGTCAACATCACCGACGGCATGGACGGACTCGCGACGGGGCTGGTCGCTGCTGTTGCTGCGGGTCTGATCGTGCTGACACTGATCGCGGGCGAGCAGACCTGGGCACAGCAGCTGCTCGTACCATACATCAGAGAGTCGGGCGAGCTGGCGGTGCTGTCGGGCGCGATGCTCGGCGCGTGCCTCGGCTTTCTGTGGTACAACTGCTCGCCCGCGCAGGTTTTCATGGGCGACACCGGCTCGCTGTGCCTCGGCGCGCTCATCGGCTACATCGCGCTGGTCATCCGCCAGGAGGTCGTCGTGCTCGTGATGTGCGCGGTGTTCGTGGCTGAGATCGGCTCGGTCGTCTTGCAGGTGGTCTACTTCAAGGCCACGGGCGGCAAGCGGATCTTCCGCTGCGCGCCGTTCCACCATCACCTGCACCTTGGCGGCTGGCGAGAGCAGCAGGTCGTGGCACGGATGTGGATCGTCGGCATCCTGCTCGCCGTGCTCGGGCTGGGGCTGCTCAAGCTGCGGTAGCCGATCGGCTCAATCCACGGCAACGAGCGCCGCTCGGATCTCGATCGCGGTCTGCACCCGGCCGAACTCGCCGGGTTCGAGCACGATCTCCAGCGTCTGCGCGCCCGCGATATCGAGATTAACCTCGTCGACCGGATCCGCGGCCGACAGCGGGATCCGGGCAAGTGCAACACCGTCTGCCGACAGCACGAGCTCGCACCGGCCCCACGCGCGGGACCGCAGCGGCAACTCGGACGTCAGCGTCAGCCGGCGTGCCGAGGCAGGCAGCCCGACTTCGATCCTGCTCCCGCCGGACACCTCGATCGGCGCTGCCCCGAACACCCCGTCACGCCCCCCGGCTCCCTCTTCGGCGACAAGCGACGCCAGCGGAACGAGCCTGCGCGTATCGAACGAAACGGCGCTCACATGATCCGGCCTGAGTGTGATCGATTGACCCGGACCGGTCGCATCGGCTTCGGTGAGCGTCGCGGCGTCCTCGATGAGAATGAACCTGCCGTCCTCGAACCTGATCTCGTCTGCCCCGAGCACCGAGCCGTCGAGCAGCCACACCATGGGTCCCGACCACCGCTCGCGCGGGTTCGCCAGCGCAACCTGGTGCACGGCCTCCATGGGCACGACAACCTCGCGGCCGTCAACTTCGATCACCGCATCGCGGCCGAGGTCTACGACGAAGCCTTTGAGACGATCCCCGTTGCGCAGCAGGACCACGTCCGAGCGGTCCGCCGGCGGCAGGAATTCCACCGAGCCCGCGCCAACGGTCGCGCGGGGCAGAACAAGCCGATCGATCTGTTCGAGCGGCACGTCCACGCCGCCGAGCACCGGGTGCTGCCAGCGCAAGACTTCCGGCAGGTCCGCCTGCGCCGAAAGCGAGCCTGTCAGCCGACGCCCATCGGTGAGCCGGAGCATCGAAGGCTCGAACGAGAGCAGATTCCGTTCGCCCGCGCTGTCTCCGAGCGTCCACGCACCCCGCGTGACGAGGCCCAGCGCATCGCTCAGCGGCAACACGCCCTCGTCGCCCGTGGGGTCGTTCCATTCGACGGTCGCGTCGGTGATCTCGGTCAGCCGAATCGGCAGCCGCGAGAGGCCGCCGTCGATCAGCTCGAACGACACCTGCGCGGTCGCTCGAAGGGAGGGCAGCGCCGAGAGGCCGGCCGCGAGAAGCACTGAGATGAACCGAGCAGCAAGCACGTTCTTGTCATTCCTTCCGCGGGTCTTGTTCTTGCAGTTCTACTTCCGCCTACTTCTGAAAGATCGGCAGATACCGCTTCGGCATTTGCAGAACAATCAGAGCCATCGCAGTTCCGTAACTCGGCCCGACGCCCCGGTCATCCCACATACCGTCCTGCATCTGCATGGAGAGCAGTTCTTCCCGGACCGCCGGCCACCAGGCGGCCCACCAGCGGTCGCCCGCGAGGTACATCGCCTGGACGGCGTAGTACTGCCCATAAAAATAGTGAGGGCTCCGCCGAGCGAGCCCGCCGGGCATGCTGGTCCGTACGAGGTACTCGAGGCCGTCCTCGGCCCCTGCGTCGTCGTAGAGCCCGGCGTAGTACAGCGACGCCACGCCCGCGGCTGTGCGGGGCCACGCGCTGTCGCGCGTCCGGATCTGATACCGAAACCCGCCGTCCGGATTCTGGCACGCGCGCACGTACTCGACGGCCTTGTCGATCACATCCTTGCTGACCTCGATCCCCGCGTTCCGCGCCGACCGCAGCGCCATGACCTGGCAGATGGTCACCGAGACATCGGCGTCGAACGGCAGCGGGTTGTAGCGCCAGCCGCCCTCAGGGTTCTGCGTGGTCTCGATCAGCCTGATCGACTTGACGAGCGCCTCGTACGTCCGGTCGGCGAGCGCGGTGTCGGCGCCGCCCGCGGTCATGCCGTACACCTCGCCGAGGAACAGCGCGGCAAAGCCGTGCCCGTACATCGGCCCGTTCGCCGCCTCGCCCGCGATCAGGCCCGACTCGGTCGAGTTCTCAAGGATGAACTCGAGCCCCCGCCGCACGTGCTCGCCGTACGGCCCGCGGCCGGGCACCGAGCCATCGGCCATGAACGCGATGCACGCGACGGCGGTGACGGCAACATTGTCCTGATAGCGGCCCTCGCCGAAGGAGCCGTTGGGAGCCTGGCGTTCTGCGAGCGCCTGCAGCCCTCGTTCGATCGCGAGGTCGAGCTCGGGCGTGATCTCGTTGTCGAGCGCAGCATTCTGCGCGCCGCGATCGTTCTGCGCACAAGCCAAGCCCGATACCACGATCGCGCAAACCAGCAGCAATGCTCTCACTCGCTCGCCCCCTCGGCCAGCCGACGGTAGTACGCCTCGGTCAGCGAGCGGTACATGCTGCTGTATCCCTCGGCCGAACCCTGGAGCAACGCGTCGCGCAGCCGTTCCGGGAGCGCACCCCACGCCGCCGCGTTCATCGACGCATCACCGGGCTGCGCGGCCTGGCCCGCCGGCCCGTCGCTGAACTGGTCCGGGTTCCCGCCCGACGGCTGACCCGCGTCCTGCTGCTGCTGGCCTTGATTGGGCTGCTGCTGGTTCTGCTGGCTCTGCTGCTGCGAGCCCGAACTCGAACCGCCCGACGAAGACCCCTGCTGGGCGTCCTCGATCAGCTGATCGAGCTTCTTTAGGATATCTTCCTGGATGCGCTGGGTGACCACCCCCGTATCGCCCGTGTCGCCGAGACGATCGGCGGACTGCGTCATCAGGCCCACGGCCTCGACGAACACGTCGCGGACCACGTCTTGCTGCTCCAACTGGTTCTCGAG
>JBCBMF010000284.1:0-3433 GCA_039822905.1 Planctomycetota bacterium | reverse complement strand
GCCAGCCGTCAACCAGCACGAACAGCAGCAGCTTGAACGGGAGCGAGATTAGCACCGGCGGCAGCATCATCATGCTCATCGAGATCAGCATCGCGGCGATGACCATGTCAATTACCAGAAAGGGCAGATACACGCGAAAGCCCATGAGAAACGCGGTCTTGAGCTCGCTCAGCATGAACGCGGGGACGAGCGTGACCATGTCGACATTGGCCCGCGTGAGCGATTGCGGGTCGGAGGTGTCGACGCCGCGATAGTTCAAGACCATGTAGAGGCTCGACCAGTTGCCGGTCGCTTCGATCTGGTCAAACATAAAGTCTCGGATCGGCTGCTTGGCGTTATCCCAGAGCGTGTCGTAGTCGCGGATCTCGCCGTTGTTATAGGGGACGATCGCCTCGTCGTACACGCGCTCAAAGGTTGGCGCCATGATCAGGAGTGTCATGAAGAGGGCCAGGCCGGTCAGCACCTGCGGCGGCGGCAGGCCCTGCGTGCCGAGGGCTTGCCTCAGAAGCCCGAGCACAATCAAGATGCGCACGAAGCTCGTCGTCATGAGCATGATCGACGGCGCAAGCGTGAGCACCGAGAGCAGGATCATGACGTTCAAAGCCGCGGAAAGCCCACCTTGGTCTGGCGCCTGCGACGTCGACGGCCCGCCATTACTCGGTAACATCTGTCCAGCGGCAGACAACAGGGCAGCCGGGTTGCTCGGATCGATCTGATCGATGGACGTCGGTACGAAGGTCGGGCCCATCGGCTGGTTCGTGCCCGGCATGGGCCCCTGAAGCTGCGCGAACACCGGCATCGCAAAGACGATCGCCACAAGCATGAGGATGAAGCGGCCTGCGGAGATCACGCCCGCTTTCTCCCAAGGCTCGCGAGCCTGGCAAGGGGCCTCTCGGATCGAGTAAGGTCCACCACCTCGATGCCGTCGGCCGTGGGCACGCCGCGCGGCGGCGACTCGGGGCGCTGCAGGGTGGCGATGACGTCCTTGAACGACGATTCAGACTTGCCGGCCTTGCCGAGGATTGAGGACACCTCGTCCGCGTCCGTGATCTCGCACAGCATGGACATCACCGGCGCACCTCCGACACGAGACGGCGAGGACTGGGCAACGAGCAATATCCGGCGGTCAACCTTGAGCAGGAGCAGGGACTGGCCCCGACCGATCGGGTAGCGACCGAGCAAATCAAGGACGCCGGCTGGCGCTCCAATCGAAGCAACCTGCCCGGCCAGGCCTCCGGCACGCGACGCGATCATGCGGTAGCCCGTGAAACAGGCGACGATGACCGCGACGACCGCGGCCAGCGATGCGATGGTCGAACCGATCGAAGTCGAAGCCGGCGAAGGCGAACCGAGAGGCGACCGCTCAGATGGTGGCGATCCGAGCGGCCTGCTCTCGATCTGCGCAGAGGACGGCACACCGGCAGCGATCGCGAGCACGGCGAGCACCAATATGGAGAGAAGTCGTGCCATGCGCCGTCCCTGGCTGGTGGCCGCGCCGCATCCTGCGACACGCTCGCGGTGAGTCAATCGTCTTCGACAGCGTCGGCATCGAGAATCTCGTTGACGCGGATGCAGAAGTTATCGTTGAGGACCAGTACCTCGCCCCGGGCGACGAGGCGTTCGTTCACAAATACATCAACCGGGTCACCCGCGAGCTTGTCGAGCTCGACAACGGCGCCCTCGGCGAGGCGGAGCACATCTTCGACCAGCATGCGCGTCCGGCCGAGCTCGATCGTCACGTTGACATCGACGTCTGAAAGAAGGTCAAGACCCTTCGGGAGCTCTTCGGACTCGGCGGGATCGAACGAAGGCGGGGCGAATGCCGCGGGGTTGGCGGCGACCGCCGACCCGGCGGTGGAGTCTGAAGCTGCGGCAGAATTTGCCTCGGCGTTGATGGCATCAACCGCGGCCTGCGCAGCATTGAGGGCTGCGTTCGCTGCTTCAGTGTTGGCTTCAGCCTCGGCCGGCGGATCGCCGGTCGGCTGCGGGGCTTCCTGCTCTTCGGCCATGGCTCGACTCCGTCAAGCGCGTGCGTGCGTCTCAGCGGAGCACATCGGCGGCTTCCCAAGCATCGGCACACATTTCTTGCGCGTGAGCGCACCACTTAGAACATCACGTAGACCATCACGGCGCAGAAGCTGCGCACCGGATGATCAGAAGTCGGCCGGCGAGCCCCGGAGCATCGGAATCAGCACCGTCCGCACGCGGCTCTCGCCGTCGGCGTCTTCACCGAATACCTCCGTGAGGTAGACCGAGAGCTTCCGCTTGAGCGACTGGAGCTCGGGCTCGCGGAGCTGGGTGTGCGTGGCTTTGCGGATCAGCTCGGCGATGCCCGCGGTCACCTCCGCCGTGCGACGCTCGAGCGCCCTCGTCACGCTTTCCTCGTCGCGGCGCTTGACCTGGATCACGATCTCGCACTGCCACTGCCAGACCCGGCCCGTGTGCATGTTCTGGAAGCGATCGGTGATGATCGGGATCTCGACCAGGGCGTCAGGGTCGTTCTCGGGGTCGAGCTCGATGTCGGCGACCGCCTCGCTCGCGCCGCCGCCCGAGAACATCAGGAACGCGCCGACGAGCGCCACTTCGAGCGCCATCACGCCGGCGACAATGATCAGGACCTTCTTGGGCATGCCCTTCTTGGACGCCTCGGCTGCTTCGTTCGTGTCGGTCTGCATGTCGTCTGCCATGGCGGTTCTCTCTGCAACGCTGCGTCAGTTACCTGGCTTCCGGATTGGTGAAATTCGGATCGGGGTGGACCTGATCCGGCAGGATCTCGGTCATGATGATCTGCACGCGGCGGTTGGCCGCCATGCCGCTCGAGCTGCCAACGTCCACGGTCTTGGGCTCCGAGCTGCCGATCGCGGAAACGATGAGGCGCCCCGACGCGATCCCCTGCGTGACCATGAAGTCCTTGACAGCCTTCGCTCGCTCGTAGCTCATCCGATCAAGATCGCCCGCCGCGGCGCGGTCCTGCCGACCGAACGCGTGGCCCCGGATCTCGACCTTGAACTTGACGTCTTGCAGCTTGGGAATGATCTCGCGGACGATGTAGTCGCGGGCGGTCCTGGTCAGATCAGAAGAGCCCGGCGAGAACGTTAGTTCCGTGCCGACAACCGTCTTGAGCCCCTCGGTCAGATGCCGCGTCGACGGATCGGGGCCGGACGGCGCCACCGACCGGTTCTCCGCGGTGTTCTGCTCGCGGTTGACACGGTTGATGAACTCGACGGCCTCGGTAATGTTGGACTGGTTCGGCGGCGTGTCGACATCGATCTCGCCGATGCCGCCTTCATAGCCGAACGCCTCCTGGATGCTCTTGATCACGTCCTGAAAGTCACGGTCCTGCTTCAGCTCGCTGAACGCCGCGAGCAGGATAAAGAAGCACAGCAAGAGCGACATGAGGTCGCCGTAGGTCACAACCCACTCGGGGATGTCG
>JBCBMF010000283.1:0-3444 GCA_039822905.1 Planctomycetota bacterium | reverse complement strand
ATCCCAGATGTGTCGAACAGTCTCTCGGGCCGCCATCGGGCGGCCTTTGTAATCGGTGTTCGATCGGCCTGATCGGATGATCCACCGGAGTTCCCTCTTTTCCACCCTGTGCGAGGTGGGCGAGCGAGACGCGGCCTCCCGCGATGCAGCCCTCCTCGACCGAGAGCTCGAAGTGTTCCGATCCCAACGCCGCCGAAAGCCGAGTCATCAGCGACGGCACGACGCGCCCGCCGAGCGGGCCCAAATTCTTGCAATCATGAGACTGCGCGGCTGGTCGGCGAAGGAGGCTGATGAGCGATTCATCGTCCATGCCAACACCATTCGGAACTGGCGGAAGGCCGTCGATGACCGACTTCGGGCCGAGCAGGCGCTGGGGCGTCCGCCACGGCCCCGGATCTACAATGGCGTCCGCCGGCTGGTCCGTGAGATCCGAATCACCTTCCCCGGAGCCTGAGCTCGGCACACGCACCATCGCGAGGCACATTATCAGAGCCGGCATCAAGTTCAGCCTAAGACGGTCAGACGCGTGTTGCAGGAAGAGCCGCCGAGAATCCCGCGTACCGCAAGCGTGCAATCGTGTATCACGGCGACGCCGAACCATATTCATCATCCGAGTCAATCGAACTGGGTCTGGCATCTCGACCTGACGGATGTTCGAGTGGTCTGGAAGCGATTCAAAATTGCCGCGACCGTTGACGGCTTCAGTCGAAAGATCGTGGTGCTGCACGTCTTTGGCCGAAGGCCGACCATGAGCGACCTTGTAGGTTTGATCGAGCAAGCCGCGGAGAAGACTGAAAAAGTATTTCGTTCCTTGTGACCGACCATGGCAGCCAGATTCGAGTGAGATTCCGCAGGCGAGTTGTGGGTCTGGGACTGACGCATATCCGCTGCCACGTACGTCTTTGGCACCCCAACGCCAAAGTCGAGCGGGTCTTACGCGACGTGAAGCGATGGCAAACCGGGCGTGGCTGCCGCTGACAGCCGCTGCTATCCAGCGTCGGCTTGATGGTCACCGCGATTGGCACAATCGGTATCGCCTCGCACGGCCCACGGTATCCTGACGCCGACCGAAGCGGAAGCAGGCCAGCCTCTTCCCGAGCCAAGACTTGTGTTGCGGAGGGGAGCTGAAGCACCGCGCATATTGCTACACCGTCGGGAGATTCAGGGCGATCGAAAGCCGGCGTACCCGGTCATTCGAGGTTCTGAGTGCTGTCCAGACGCCGCGTAGCAGCGCACACGAACTCTTGGCCGACCTGAATGACAGTATCTGAGAGTGGATCGATTCGAGTAGACGGCGACATTGAACTCAGAGCCGTGGCAAACGGCGAGAAGCCTCGCGGTGATCGCCTTTACCAATCGAGCTCGCCCGCTACTTTCACTCTTGAGCATCATTGCCGGTCGTAGCGATCATTGAGCGATAGTGCTTGAGCTGTTCTCTGAGTTCGGCGATGATTTCCTGTCGCTCGTCAGCATTCACATCGCTGACAACGCGTGGATCATCGCGGGATCGCAGCCATTCGCTGATCGCGAGTGTCTCGTCACCGGCACCGAACGCGGCCACGGCGCGGCGTTGAAACACATGGTCGTACTTGGGTTGGGCGTAGGCGTCTGCGGCATCAAAGTCTCGGAGAGCCTTTTCATATTGCCCGAGACCGAGGCGGATTGTTGCAGCATTGCGCAGCGTTCTGGCGGCACGTTCCCGCTCGGGTTCACGGAGCTGGCGTCCGTCCCGAAGGCGCTGAGAGTATGAGGCAACATCCTCGCCGAATGCGATGAGTTTGATCGCTTCAGGTTGGGACCGTCCGCTGGCCAGCCAGAGCCGACGGCGTGCCTCGAACGCCTCGGTGCCGCAGGCCTGGAGGTCCCGCCAGTATTCGGCGATGTCGGGGGATTGGAGTGCGAGCCACTCCAACGTGGCGCACGCGTCCGCGAGGCGGGCGTCGGCAGATCTGAGCACGTCGAGACTCTGTGCGTTGCTTTGCGCCTGCGTCATCTCGATACGTCCCAAGATCATCTGAGCGATGGCGGTTTTGCGTAGAGCGAAGCTGTCGCCCGGGTCCGCTTCCCGAAGCTGCTGAGCAGCATCGAAGAACGCCAGAGCGCCCTGCTTCGCCGCGTCGACATCGCCGCTTCGCTCGAGGATCTGCGCGATGGATGCTAGCGTGTCGATTCGCATCTCCCGGAATCGCTCGAACGCTGGATCGGCCCGGAGACCTGCTTCGATAATCGAGAGGCGTTCGCGCAGCTTGTCGAGCGATGCCTGATCGTCCGAGCCGCCCGCGACGGTCTCTTGAAAGTCTCCGTAGCGCAAAAGGGCGTCGGCAAGTACCAGGAGCGAGGGCAGGTCCGAGGGAAACTGCTCCACGGTCCGTCGCGCCGACCCGAGGGCGTCCATGTAGCGCTGCGCGGCGAGGTCGGGTTCTCCGGCGGCGGCATCGACCTCAGCCAACGCGAGAAGTGATCGGGCCTGACCCTCCGCGTTCCGCGCGCTTGGCTCGAGAGCCAAAAGTTCGGTCCAGAGCAATAGACACTGTTCGAGGCCCACTCGAGCGCTTTCGGAGTCGCCGCGTGCAGCGCTCAGCCGGGACTCGGTATCGAGAACAACGGCTTTTGCTCGAAGCCGTTCACTTGCCGCGGCATCGGTCGGCGCGCTTGCAAGAGCTTCGAGCTCGCGCCGGGCGTGCTCGATAGTCTGTGAAGCAAGTGTGATGGATCCCAGCTGCGCTTCGATACCGGCGAGCATGGCGCGACATTCGGCAGCTCGTGCCATGAGCACGGGGCGCCTTTCAGGCGTGTTCTCGGCGAGCCGCTGGAAGAGATCGATGGCGAAGTGGGCCGCTGCCCGTGCGGTGGACAACTGGCTGCCGTCGACGAGAGCAACTTCCGCGAGCCGGGCTGAGGTCTCGGCGAGCAACGCCAGCGCCCAGGGCTCTGTGCCGAGATCGCCCTGGAGCCCATCCATAGCGTCGAGCATGGCCGACCCAAACCGTTTGCGGAGGGCGGTTGCTCCGACGAGACGTTGCACGTCGGTCTCGAGCTGTTGAAAGCTGGTCAGTACCAGCCGAAGCCGATCAAGCGCTTCTGACTTGGCCTGGATCTCGGATTCTGCTCGCTGCCGGGCGGCTTCAGCTTCGTTGGCGCGGCGCTGTGCGATCTCGCGTTGCAACTCAGCGGCTTCCCATGCCCGATCGGCATGCAGCCAGAGAGCGATGACGATGATCAAGGAAAGCGCGAACGCCGCGCCCGCAGCGAGGATGCTGCAGGCGACGACCCGGTGCCGGCGGGAGAACTTCTGAAGTTGATAGACGACGCTGGGTGGCCGAGCAACGATCGGCTCATCGCGGAGAAATCGACCGATATCGTCTGCAAGCTCATTGGCGGACTGATAGCGTCGCGCACGCTGTTTGGCGAGCGCTTTGGCGACGATGGTCTCGACATCGCCGC
>JBCBMF010000282.1:0-3493 GCA_039822905.1 Planctomycetota bacterium | reverse complement strand
CGCCGCTCGAGCTCGCGGGGCGTGACATCTACATCGCCGAGGGCTGCTACAACTGCCACTCGCAGATGATCCGTCCGATCTTCTCGGAGACGCAGCGCTACGGCGAGTACAGCAAGCCGGGCGAGTTCATCTACGACCGGCCGTTCCAGTGGGGCAGCCGGCGGATCGGGCCGGACCTGGCGCGTGAGGGCGTCTTGAACCCCAACGCGGGCTGGCACTACATCCACTTCGAGAACCCGACGGAGTTCCAGGCGGGCTCGGTCATGCCGAGCTACAAGCACCTGATCAATCAGGACCTGAACTTCGCGGAGATCGAAGCGCGGGTGCACTCCATGGCAATGCTCGGCGTGCCGTACGGCGACGCCGTCACCCGATCGGTCGAGATGGCCCGGGAACAGGCCGCGGACGTCGCGCAGCAGGTCCACGACAACGCGCCGGGCTACGCGATCGTCGACAACCTCGAGAACAAGAAGGTCGTGGCGCTGATCGCGTACCTGCAGCGGCTCGGGACGGACATCTCAAAGCCCGCGCCGGACGACGCAGAGACCGAAGAAGGAGGTGCGTCGTGAGAATGTCGGACATCATGAGCCACATGGATCTGGCCGTCTGGCCCACCATCGGGCTCGTGCTCTTCTTGATCGTGTTCGCCTGCATGGCCGGGCGTGTGCTGCTCTCGAAGCGGCCCCACAACGAGCGCATGGCATCGCTGCCGCTCGACGATGACGAGCCCGCGCACCAGGGCCGACTGACCAACCGGGAGGAACCCGATGTCGCATGACCCCAAGCTGCTCGAGCACGAGTACGACGGCATCCGCGAGTTTGACAACCCGACGCCCGGGTGGTGGCACGCGCTGTTCTTCCTCTTTGTCATCTTCGGCGTGTTCTACATGGTGCTGACCACGGGCAGCCCGATGTACGACACACCCAAAATGAGCCACGAGAAGCACAAGCTCGCGTGGATCACGGCCAAGTTCGGCGAGATCGGCGAGCTCGCGCCCGATGAGGCGACGCTGGTCCGCTACTACGCCGACCCGAGCGAGCAGTACGCCGAGCGGTGGATGCCCTACGCCGCGAGCCTGTTCAAGGCGAACTGCGTGAGCTGCCACGGGGCGAACGGTGAGGGCTCGGTCGGCCCCAACCTGACCGACGACGCGTACATCAGCGTTGCCTCGATCACCGACATCTACGACGTGATCCAGAACGGCGCGAACGCGGGCGCGATGCCGGCGTGGGGCACCCGGTTTCATCCGAACGAGGTGATCCTGCTGTCGAGCTACGTGGCGTCGATGCGGGGCCAGAACCTGCCGGGCCTGCCGCCCGACGGCGACGTGCCCGAGCCGTGGCCGACGCTCGCAGAGATCGCAGGGTCAGCGCCCGACGTCGACGCCGCCGAGCCCGGCAACGAACAGGCGAGCGCCGCGGCGGACTGACGGAGGACCGAATCGAGCGATGTCAACCGTTGCCGCCAACGATCGTGTGCTCTCGACGCTGAACGCCGACGGCTCGCGGCGATGGCTGCGTCCGAGGCCCTCGGCCGGCCGCTTCTTGAAGGCCCGCAAGTCGGTCGGTTACGGCCTGATCGCGATCTTCGTGTCGATGCCGCACCTGCGGATCGCCGGGAAGCCGCCGCTCCTGATCGACCTGCCCGCGCGTGAGTTCACGTTCTTTGGCACGACGCTCTACCCCACCGACACACTGCTGCTCGCGCTCTTGATGATCAGCGTGTTCCTTTCGATCTTTTTCCTGACCGCGATGTTCGGCCGCGTCTGGTGCGGCTGGGCGTGCCCGCAGACCGTGTACATGGAGTTCGTCTACCGCCCGATCGAGCGGCTGCTCGACGGCGTGTCGGGGCAGAAAGCGAAGAAGGCGGCCTGGCGCAAGCCGCTGCGATTCGTGATCTACCTGCTGATCTCGTTCGGGCTTGCAAACACATTTCTTGCGTACTTTGTCGGCACGGATCGCCTCAGCCAGTGGGTCCTGCACGCGCCGACGGACCACTGGGGACCGTTCCTGCTCGTCATGGCGGTGACAGCGCTGATGCTGTTCGACTTCGGGTTCTTCCGCGAGCAGATGTGCATCGTGGCCTGCCCGTACGGCCGCTTCCAGAGCGTGCTGCTCGACCGCAACTCGCTGATCATCAGCTATGACCCGACGCGGGGCGAACCGCGGGGCAAAAAGCGTCGCGGACGCCGACGCGATGTCTCGCTGCCGATCGTGGAAGACGAAGCACAGGGCGACTGCATCGATTGTCATGCGTGCGTCACCACGTGCCCGACCGGCATCGACATCCGCGAGGGTCTCCAGCTCGAGTGCATCAACTGCGCCCAGTGCGTCGACGCGTGCGACGCGATCATGGACAAGCTCGGCAAGCCGAGAGGCCTGATCCGGTACGGGTCGCAGGCGAGCGTGCTTGATCGGGCGAAGCAGCGGTTCCTGCGGACGCGCACGGTGCTCTACCCGCTGCTGATCACCGGGCTGATGACCGCGTTCGTCGTCTTGCTCGTCACGCGGCAGCCGGCGTTCGTGAGCGTGATGCGCGGGCCGGGCATGCCGTTCACGATCATGGAAGGCCAGGTCATCAACACCGCTGTCCTAAAAGTGCAGAACCGAACGCCCGAGACCGTGACCTACACGTTCATGCTCGCCAACGCCGAGGGCACGATTGACATCGCGCACAGCGCTGTCGTCGTCGAGCCGGGCGAAACGGTCGAGGCGCCCGCGCTGTTCCGCGTGCCGCCCACGACATTCGTAGGAGCGGCCGACAGCAAGTTCCTCGCATCGGTCAGAGTCGTCGGTGACGACGGATTCGAAGAGACGATCAAGCACCGGCTCGTCGGGCCGGCAAACGGAGTACTCCGCGAATGACTCGCCACGCACAACGGAGCTTCAGAGACAAGCTGGTCTGGCCGGGCATGGTCTTCGGGCTGATCGGTATCAGTCTCACGCTGATGTCCATCACGTTCTACCTCGCGGTGTCGGACGAGTCGTTCGGCGTCGAGGAAGACTATTACGCCAAGGCCGTGTCCTGGGACGAGTCTGCGGCGGACCTCGCGGCATCACGGGCGCTCGGCTGGAATGTCGACGTCACCATCTCGCCGGACCTCGACCTGTCGGGCAAGCGGGGCGTCATGGTCGTGCTGACCGACGCGCAGGGCGAAGCGGTCGAGGCCGGCGTCGCGCCTGTCTTTGCGTTCCACCACGCGAGGCGGAAGCAGCCTGTGGAATTCGAGCTCGCGCGGATCGCGCGGGGCCGGTTCTCGGCCGGCGCGCCGCTCGAGCGCAACGGGCTCTGGCAGGTGCGGCTGCGGTTCGAACGGGGGCACGATGTGTTCTACCACACGGCCGACCTTTCAACGCACCCCGAGCCTGCGCGTGGTGAGACCCAGGGGTGAACACCGAGCTGTTGGCACTGATCGGCACGGCCATCGCCACGAACGCGCCGCACATGCCCGCGCAGTGCAGGCTGCCGACGACGCTCGCCGCGATCACCGTG
>JBCBMF010000281.1:0-3506 GCA_039822905.1 Planctomycetota bacterium | reverse complement strand
CGTGTCGGCACCATTGTTTATTGAAACACGGAGACCGTCCGGATCAGGCCTGCTCTCGAACGAGACGCGACCATCACCGAACCCAATATTTCCGCTCCACTCGCTGTCATTTCCATAGAAATCAAGCGTGTTCGAGTCCGAACCCCTCAGGAAATTACCCTGATTGAGAATGTCCCACGAGCCGTTCCAATTGGCATAGATGGTGCCTCGGTTGCTCATCAACGCAACGTTCGAACCGCCTCCTTGCTTCCACAGGTTTCGACGCGCCCCAAACGGCGGCAGATGAGCGTACGAGTTGTTGCCCTTCACTACACCGTCGACGGTGTCACGCTGGTCGCCGCCGCCGGTACCGGTTTCAGCGGTGACGCCCGCAAAGCCCGTGTCCCACAAGTAGAACTCGGGCGAGGGCCCGCCGGCTCCGGTATCGTTCTCGCGGTTGTAAGCCTGATCCGCCTCGACCTCGAGATTCGTCTCGACGGGGCTGATCAGGTCGCTCGGCTGGAGGGCACCCTCGGCGATGAGGATCGAGAAGATGTTGCCGGTGTTGTCCTTCTCAAGCGGCTCGGCGGTGTCGATCGTGGCGTTGGTCTGATCGACGATGCTGGGCAGGACGTAGAACGAGTCGTTGTCGTTGGCCCATATGTCGAACGCCTTGAGCGTGTTACGGATCTGCGAGCCGTCCTGCGTTCGGCGAGCCGACTCGCGGGCGCTGGCGAGGGCCGGCAGCAGGATGCCGATGAGCAGGGCGATGATCGCGATGACGACCAACAGCTCGATGAGCGTGAACGCGGTGCGTGTGCGGGCTGCCGTCATGAGTCGACGCGTCATAGTGGTCTCCGGGAAGCGCACGTGTCCGCCGGTCGTGCTTCGGCGGGCTGTCATGCGCAAAGCCGGGGCCCCCGGCCGTCGCCGGAGGCCCCAGGGAGTCATTCAAGCGAGCGGAGATCAGTCCTTCCAGAACTGGAAGTCGACCGAGCTGTTGCCCTCAATGTCTTCACCGACAGCGATAATGTTGAGCCACGCGTTACGCTGGTTGAACGCGCGGGTATCGATAGCGCCGGTAAAGTTGCCGCCGACAGTGACGCTGTTCAAGGTCGCGTTGAACGTTGAACCGCCCGCGGACGAATCTGTGGCGACCGCGCCGGTCTGATCAACCTCAGAGACGAAGAGGTTGTCGTTGCGGGTGAACGCTTCGCTCGCGTTGGCGCTGCTTACCTGGATCTGCGCCGCCTGATCGGGCGTCGGGGTGTTCTCGAAGTCGACGTGACCGTCGTTGTAGCCCACGTTGCCTTCCCACGTGGTTCGGCCGCCGTGGATCAGGAGCGTGTTCGACTGAAGGCCGAATGCACCCTCCGCGAGCTGCCACTGCAGTTCTGCCTCGTCCGTGCCGGAGACTTCCTCGAAGACCGGGCCCCGGTTGGCGAGGACGGGCTCCGATGCGACAAAGGTGTCACGCCACTGGGCGCGACGCTTTCCGAACGGCGGCGTGTGGGCGTAGGAGACGTTGCCGGTCGCTGCGTTGCCGGTCTCGCTGTAGTTCACAGTGTGATCGAAGGTGCTGCCTTCGTCATCCTCGGGCGTGCCACGCATCGCGGGGTCCCAGAGCGCACGCTCTGGTTCCGCCGCGGTCCGCGGCTCGTCGACCTCGTAGTTCTCGTACTCGGCGATGCTGGGGTTCTGCTCGACGGGGCTGATGAACAGCTCGGCCGTGACCGAACCGTTGTTGACCAGCGGCGACATGATCTGGCCGGTGACGTCCTTGGCCTCGTCGCGGCTGAAGTCCTCGCCGTTGTTGCCCAGGGTGAATCCGTTCCGGTCGAGCTTGCTGGGGAGCGGGTACTCCTCCTTGTTGTCGGCCGCCCAGGTGACCAGCGCCTGAATGACGCCGCGGATCTGGGTCGAGTCCTTGAGCTGCTGCGCCGACTTGCGGGCCTTGCCGAGAGCCGGCAGCAGGATGCCGATGAGCAGGGCGATGATCGCGATGACGACCAGCAGCTCGATCAGCGTGAAACCGCGAACGTTCTTGCGAGTGTTCATTGGATGAACCTCCTTTGGCTGTGCGGCATCCCAGTTCGCATTGAGAACACCGCGCCCGTACGTGAGGCGGAACACATGCTGCTCCGCCGTATCCAACACCCGAGTCGCAACGTGTCGCAACTCAGAGCCCGCGAGGGCGGCCGAACGACCTATCCGAGGCATCCGGCGAACGCGGGGCTTTCAGGATGTCGGCGTGCGTCACGGGCCAAGGGGCCGGTTCATCGCATTGGCGGAAGTCCGCCGGAATCAGAGCATCGGTCAATGCCCACCCGATCCGGTTCCGCACGCCTCTGGCATGCCAGGGAACTATCCGTACCACGGGGTATGGGGTTCCTCCGGTAGTATAGGTGAATTCGGACCGGCCGCAAGAAAGGGCAGGCGTGGACCAAACAAAGATAGAATCACTGCTGGCCGATCGTGGCTTGAGCCTGCCGAGCGTGACACCACCGGTCGCGGCCTACGTCCCGGCCCGCGCCGCGGGGGACCTGGTGTTTGTGTCCGGCCAGCTGCCGATCCGCGACGGGAACCTGCTCGCGAAGGGCCTGGTGCCGAACGACGTCAGCGAGGCAACCGCGACGGAGTGCGCAGAGCAGTGTGCCCTGAACGCGCTCGCCGCGGCTCTCGCCGCGGTCCCAGATGGTCGAGAGCTCTTCGGCGTCGTCCGTGTCGGCGTGTGGGTGGCCTCGGCACCGGAGTTCAAGGCCCAGCCCGGCATTGCCAACGGCGCGAGCGAGCTCTTGCAGGCTGTCTTCGGCGACCGCGGGCGACACGCAAGGGCGGCGGTTGGATCGGTCGCGCTGCCGCTCGGCACACCCGTGGAAGTCGAGGTCCTCTTCGAGCTCGGCGATGCCCGGAGCTAGCTGAACGCCTTGCTGTAGTCGGCAAGAAACTTCGCGAGCCCGATGTCGGTCAATGGGTGCTTGAGCAGGCCCTCGATGACGCCGTAGGGGACGGTCGCGACATCGGCCCCGGCGAGCAGGCAGTCGAGCATGTGCTTCGGGTGCCGGATCGACGCCGCGAGGAGCTTGGTCTGGTAGCCGTGCGCGTCGTACGCCTGCCGGATCTGATGGATCAGTTCCATGCCGTCTTCGCCGATATCATCGATGCGGCCGATGAACGGGCTAACAAGAAATGCGCCGGCCTTGGCGACCATCCAGGCTTGCAGGGGCTGGAAGCAGAGCGTCATGTTCGTCCGCACGCCGCGATCCGAGAGCGACTTGCACGCCCGGACGCCATCGGTCGTGCAGGGCAGCTTGATCACGATGTTCTCGGCGATGCCGATCCGTGTGTCGGCCTCGGCCATCATGCCGTCATAGTCGGTCGCGATGACTTCGGCCGAGACCGGCCCGCTCACGACTTCGCAGATCTGCGCGAGACGTTCGCCGTAGTCGACGCCTTCCTTTGCGATCAGCGAGGGGTTGGTGGTGACCCCGTCGAGCACACCGAGATCGGCGGCTTTCCTGATCTCG
>JBCBMF010000280.1:0-3509 GCA_039822905.1 Planctomycetota bacterium | reverse complement strand
CGGTTCTCCCTCCCCTCGCGGCGTGGACTGCTCGGCCGCTGCAGCGCTCTTTGGTTCATCTGATCGGCCTTCATCCGCAGATCTCGTTGTGCCTCCGCCGGCGTTCCCGGGGTCCGACTCCATGTCGTCGACCAGCGCTCGCAGCGCGGGGGTTTCGAGGTCGTCGAGCTGGCCCGACCGCACCGTCCAGATGAACGCCGCGACGGCGATCCCCGCGAACACGATCGCCAAGGGCAGCACGATCCAGAGCGTGCTCATTGCGCCGGCCGCTGCTTCGGCTTCAGAGCCGATCGGCCCAGGCCCAGTGCCATGAGCACGACCGTCAGCGAGCTCGCCGGCATCAGCACGGCCGCGATCAGCGGCGACATCAGCCCCGCCAGCGCCATGCTCGACGCCACCGTGTTGTAGCTCAGCGACACCGCCAGACACGAACGCACCGCCGAGACGACCTTGCCCGAGCTGTCGGCCAGCTGCACGATCTGGTTGAGGTCGTCCGCGGTGACATACACGTCGGCCGCGGCGAGCGAGGCCTCGGCCCCGCCGTGCACCGCGATGCCGCAGGTCGACTTCGCGAGCGCCGCCGCGTCGTTCACGCCGTCGCCCACCATCGCGACCGGCCCGTCGCCGAGCGCGCGCTCGACCTCGGCCAGCTTGTCGTCAGGCGACATGCCGCCGAGCGCGTCGTCCGCGTCGAGCCCCAGCAGCGCGCCGGTCCTGGCGACGGTGGTGGGGTTGTCGCCCGACAGGATCGACACGCGGAAGCCGCGCTCGCGCAGGTCGGCGATCAACGCCGGGGCATCGTCGCGGAGCTCGTCGCCCAGCGCGATCATCGCGGCCCGGCCCGTCGAGTCCGCGGCGAACACAGCCGTCTGACCAAGGTCCGTCGCCGCCGCGGCATCTCGCTCGAGCGCCGCACAGTCTGCGCCGGTGATCGACTCCACAAACGCCCGCTGGCCCACGGCCACACGCACACCGTCGACCATTGCAGACACGCCCCGGCCCACGGCGACCTCGACCTCAGTCGCGATGAGGCTGTCGTCCAGATCGGCGATTGCGCCCGCGATCGGGTGCGGCGTCTCGCGTTCGGCCGCGGCGGCGAGGGCGATGACATCGCGGTCGCCCGCGATCGATCGCACCTCGAACTTGCCCCGCGTCACCGTGCCGGTTTTGTCGAGGAAGATCCGCCTGCAGATGCGCATGCGGTCGAAGACGTCGGCTCCCTTGATCAGTCTGCCGCGGCGCGCCGAGTCACCGATCGCGACGGCGGTCACCAGCGGCGTTGCGAGGGCGAGCGCGCAGGGGCAGGCGACGATGAGCAGCGCCGTCGTGTGATCCAGCGCGATCTCCCAGCCCTTGTGCATCCAGATCGCCATGCAGACGGCCGCGAGCGATGTCACCGTTATGACAAACGGCTTGGCAACACGCTGTGCTCGGCCGATCACAGGCAGCCGCTCCCGGCTCAGCCGAGCGATGCTGTCGAGCACTCTGCCGATCCGCGTGCCCGAGCCGACCGCCACGGCGCGCACGTGCAGCACCGAAGTTGTGTTTACAGCGCCCGCTGGCACGGTGTCGCCGACCGTCACCGCGACGGGTCGAGGCTCGCCGGTCAGCACGGCCTGATCGACGTGCGTCGAGCCGCGGGTCACAACCCCGTCCACCGGGCACGTCTCGCCGACTCGGAACTCGACGGTGTCGCCGACCTCGATCGCCTCGGTTGGTACATCGGTGCAGCTGCCGTCGGCCTCGACGCGGTGCGTGGTCATCGGCGTGAGCGCGTTCCGAAGGTCGATCGAGTCGGCCGCCGCCCGCATGCCGCGCTCTTGCAGCCACCGGCCGAAGAGCAGCAGGAAAACAAGCATGGTGACGGAATCGAAGTAGATCTCGCCGGTCCCGCGGACAGCGAAGAAGATGCCTGTGAGTGTCCCGGCGCCGAGCGCGATGGCGATCGGCATGTCGAGGTGCCATGTGCGGGTTCGGAACGCCGCGATCGCGCCCTGAAAGAACACCCTGCCCGGCCAGAGGATCGAGAGCAGCCCGATGCCGGCCGAGATCAGACGGAACGCGTGACGCGTCGAGTCTTCGATGCCGTCGAGCATGCCCGAGTAGAGGGCGGCGGCGAGCAGCATCACATTGCCCATGCACGCGCCGGCCACGCCGATGCGCACCAGGGCTGCGCGGTCCGCCTGCTTCCGCGACTCGCGCGCGTGACGCTGCGTCGCGGGGTGCGGCCGATAGCCAAGGCGGTCGATGCCCCTCGCGACCGCGGAAAGCTCGACACGCGACGGGTCCCAGACGAGCGTGACGAGTGATCGGCCGAGATCGAGCCGCGCCGCGATGACGCCGGGCACGACGCGCGGAAGCCGCTCGACCAGCCAGACGCACGCGGCGCAGTGCACGCCCTCAAGGTACAGCTCGCACGTCAGCAGCCCGTCGGGCATCTCGCGCACGTGGCGCTCGCTGAACGCGTGGTCGTCGAACTCGGCGAAGCGCCGCCCGGACGCGGAGGCCGGGGCTGGTTCTGCATCGATGCGGCGCCGCAGCTCGTAGTACGCATCGAGCCCGCACTCGCTGATGGCGGCATATGCGATCCTGCAGGCACCGCAGCAGAACTGCTTCTCGCTGTTGCGCTCGACGAGGCCCGCCGGCACCGGGAGCCCGCAGTGCGTGCACTGGGTGTCGGCTTTGACACTTCGTTGCAGTCCGGCTTGGGCGGGGAGGGTTGTCACGGCGTGTCACCCGCACCGTCCGCGCAGCAGGGCAGGGGCGCGTCGGCGCTTGGCACATCGTCCGTCGGCGCGTGGCTCGTGCTCATCTCGGCAAACGTTCGGCCGCCTCGGTCGGTGGCCGCGATCACGCCGAGGGCGACGATGACGATCGACATCGCGCGCGGCGCGTGGCGGCCGATCGCGCCGGCGAGCGTGCGAACCCCTGCGCCGAGCGTGATGAGGATTGGCAGCGTGCCGAGCCAGAACGCGGCCATCACGATCGCGCCCGCAACGGGGTGCGCGGTCCCGGCCGCGAGCAGGGCGAACGCGTAGAGCCAGCCGCACGGCAGCAGCCCGGTCATCAGCCCGATCGCCGCGGCCCTTTTCGTCGGCGTCATCCGGCTGGCGATGCCGTGAAGCCGGACAAACGCTGACTCCAAGACCTTTGGTCCGCGCGCTTTGGGAAGGCGGACGCCGAACGACCGAGCGAGACCGATGACGCCGATCGTGATCATCGTGGCGGCGGCCAAGCCGATCGCCGCTCGCTGCAACCCCAACGCCTGCCCGCCGATGTCGAACGCCGCGCCGAGCACTCCGGCCGCCGCGCCGATCGTTGCATAGGTGACCAGCCGCCCGCCGTTGTACGCCGCGTGCAGCTTCGTGCGCGAGCCGCTGCGATCAAGACCGACGGCCATCGCCACGAACGCGCCGCACATGCCCGCGCAGTGCAGGCTGCCGACGACGCTCGCCGCGATCACCGTGCCGATCAGTGCCAACAGCTCGGTGTTCACCCCTGGGTCTCAC
>JBCBMF010000279.1:0-3512 GCA_039822905.1 Planctomycetota bacterium | reverse complement strand
ACACGGATGACGATTCGGCGTTCAACGGCGCGTGGATCATGCGCGTCGGCAGCGACGAGGCACTCGAGTTTGAGATGCACTTCGAGGTCGACGACGGTGCAGTCACGCTCACCGAGAACTGGCAGGACGAGGAGCCGGCTTCAAACAAAGCGCGAAACGTTGCCATCGGCGAGACCTCGATCAGCTTCCTGATTGACGACGAGGACGACGGCTTGGGCTCCTACGTCGTCAGCGGCACGCTCACCACGGATGACGCGGGCGAGCGGATCTTCGGCTCGGCGATTGCACCAACGGGCGACGCGTTCGCATGGCACGCGGTGCGCGGTGAGCCGCTCGGCGATGACGACGGCGGCGAGACCGATGAACAAGTCGACGGAAATGAGAACGAGGCTCCGGAGATCGGCGAGCACCCGGGCTATCCGTTCGGGCCGTACGCGGTGCAGGACATCCCCGAGCAGCGATCGCTTGTGCTGATGAACGCCACGGTCTGGACGAGCGGGCCCGCGGGGATCATCGAGCGCGGCTACGTCATGTTCGAGGGCGGGCGGATCACGGCGGTCGGCCCGATGCCCGAGGGCAATCTGCCGATTCCAGAAGGTTTCGACGCGGTCAGCCTCGACGGCGCCCACATCACCCCGGGCTTGATCGACGCGCACAGCCACACTGGCACGTGGGAGTTCGGCACGAACGAAGCCGGCCAGGCGATCAGCGCTGAAGTTCGTATGGCCGACACGAGCAGCCCGGACAATATAAACTGGTACCGCCAGCTTGCCGCGGGCGTGACGACGGTGAACACGCTGCACGGGTCGGCGAACCCGATCGGCGGGCAGAACCTGATCGAGAAGGTCCGCTGGGGCGCGGTGCACCCGCGCGATACCCACTTGCGGGGCGCAACGCCCGGCATCAAGTTCGCGCTTGGCGAGAACGTCGTGCAGGTCAACTGGGGCGACCGCTACACGACTCGTTATCCAAAGACGCGTATGGGCGTCGATTCGCTCATGCGCGACCGCTTCGAGGCGGCGCGGGAGTACGCACTGAAGTGGCACGCCACGCTGAACTCGCCCGAGTTTGGTGATCTTGACTACGCCATCCCCGACAACCTTGCTGCTAGTTTCGCCAAGATCGCGGACCAACTCGCCGAAGGGCAGGAATTGCCGAGCGTCGATGAGCTGCCCCGGCGCGACTTCGAACTCGACCCGCTCGCCGAGATCCTCGCAGGCGACCGTCTGATCCACTGTCACAGCTATCGGCAGGACGAGATCCTGATGCTCGCGAACATCGCGCGAGACTACGGCTTTACGATCGGCAGCTACCAGCACGGCCTCGAAACGTACAAGGTCGCCGAGGCGGTCAAGGCGCACTCGCGCGGCGGCAGCCTGTTCAGCGACTGGTGGGCCTTCAAGCTCGAGGTGCAGGACGCGATCCCCTACGCCGGCCCGATCCTGTGGGAGACCGGGACGCGGGTCAGCTTCAACAGCGACTCGGACAACCTCGTGCGGCGGATGAACACCGAGGCTGCGAAGATGATCAAGTACGGCAAGGATCTCGGGCTCGTTATCCCGCCGGCCGACGCGCTCGCGGTCGTGACGATCAACCCGGCGATACAGCTCGGCATCGACGATCGCGTCGGCTCGATCGAGGTCGGCAAGGACGCCGATCTCGCCGTATGGTCGGGCGACCCGCTGTCGGCGTTCAGCCGTAACCTTCACACGTTCATCGATGGGCGCGAGTACTGGTCGGAGCCGATCGATCTTGAGCACCGCGAGCGAATCAAGGCCGAGCGGGCGCGGCTGATCGCGAAGCTGATCGAGAAGCCCGACGCTAGCAAAGAGTCAGAGTCGGAAGAGGACTCGATGGAAGTGATGGACGGCGACGAGCAGACCACCGATGCGGAGCCGCAGCGGAGGCTCGCGGAGCGCATCATGCTCGACAACCTCCGTGCGCATCACCGCCGGCTGTGGCTCGAAGGCAAAGACCTGGCGGAGCCGATGAAGCCCGGCGATTGCGGCTGCGGCTTGGCACACATGGGAGTCATCCGGTGAGAAACTTCGTTGCAACCATCGCGGTGTCTGTGTGTGCGCTCGGCGCGGCCGCGCAAGATCTCGGCCACAAGGCCGGCCCGCAGACGACACCCGTTGCGATCGTGAACGCGAGCGTGCACCCAGTATCGTCGCCGAGCATCGATCGAGGGTTCGTGTTTTTCGAGGACGGCCGCATCGTCGAGGTCGGCGCGGGCGACCGCGTCTTCCCCGAGGGAACTCGGGTGATCGACGCCGACGGCATGCAGGTGTGGCCCGGGCTGATCGCGCCGGTGACCGAGCTCGGGCTCGTCGGCATGTTCGCCGTCCGGCAGAGCCGCGATTTTAACGAAGTAGGCCAGTTCACGCCCGAAGCAAGGGCCGCGGTCGCGACCAACCCGGACTCGACGATCATCCCTGTGACCCGGTCGAACGGTATCCTGACCTACGGGGCGTTCCCGACCGATGGCGCGGTGCCGGGCACGGCCTCGGTCATGCGCACCGACGGCTGGACCTCGGACAGCATGGCGCTGCTGCCCGATGCGGGCGTGATCATCAACTGGCCCAGCATGCGGCCCAGCCAGGACTGGTGGGCCGACGAGCCCGACGCCGAGCAGCGCGAGCGCATCCACGAGCGGCTCGACATGATCGATACGTTCTTTCAGCAGGCTGTGAGCTACCGCGACGGCGCTCGGCCTGCGACCGACTTGCGGTTCGAAGCTGCGATGATCAGCCTGCCCGGCGTCGATGGATCCGAGCCGCTCCGGCCGACGTTCATCAACGCGAATGATGTCGATCAGATCAACGCGGCCGTCGTGTGGGCGGTCGGCATGGGCATGCGTCCGGTGATCGTGGGCGGGCGCGACGCGATGCTGTGCGCGGAGCTGCTTGCGGCGCACGATGTGCCCGTGATCTTGGGCGGCACGCAGCGGTTCCCGAAACGCGCAGACATGCCGCACGACGATCCGTACACACTGCCGCAGCGGCTGACCGAGGCGGGTGTGCGGTGGTGCATGGCTTCGAGCGATCGCACCGCGCACGAGCGGAACCTGCCGTATAACGCTGCGAAGTCCGTTGCATTTGGGCTCTCGATCGACAACGCGATGCGCGGGCTAACGCTCTCGACCGCGGAGATCCTTGAGGTCGACGCCGAGATTGGCTCGCTCGACTCTGGCAAGGCCGCGACGCTGATCATCGCGGACGGCAACCCACTGGAGGTGACGACCGAGACGATCGCGGCGTTTATCGATGGGCGGCAGATCGACATCGGCAACAAGCAGACCGAACTCGCCGAGAAGTACCGCGCGAAGTACCGCCAGACCGGCATGATCCGCGGGGGCGAGTGATCGTGGCGGAGGCGATCAAGCCAGACTTTCAACGCGGGCGTCGGCTCCGCTCCGAGGCGGGCAAGTCGGACGCGGTGCGCGTGTACGTCGGCGACTGCCGCGAGACGCTGCCACGCATCCCACAGGTGAAGCGATCGGAAGTCGATCT
>JBCBMF010000278.1:0-3516 GCA_039822905.1 Planctomycetota bacterium | reverse complement strand
GGTGTCTGAACTGCAAGGCGCTGAAGGCAGCGGTGCTTGATGTTGACCCGGTGAAGTCGGTGCTGGTGGGCGACGATGTGGTGCCGATCACGGTGGACCTGACCTCGCGGTCGGCGGCTGGCTGGGAGCGGCTCTCGGACCTCGGGCAGACGGGCATCCCGACGCTCGCGGTGTTTGGGCCTGGGCTGACGGACGGGCCATGGATCGCGAATGCGTACACGCCCGGGCAGGTTCTTGAGGCAATCGAGCGGGCGCGGGGCGTTAACGGGGATTCGGTCGCGGTTGCGGACTGAACGTGCGTTGACCGGGGGCCGAATGCGGTGTATCTTTCCGCTCGCGGCTTGCGCCGTGTGTCTTGCCAGCAAGTCTGGCGGGTGTAGCTCAGTGGTAGAGCGTCACGTTGCCAACGTGAATGTCGTCGGTTCAAATCCGATCACCCGCTTTCGCGATACGGCCCCTAGAGGGCCGTTTTTTCTTGCTGCAGGGTGGTTTTCGGCGTGACTGGTCGCGGCCGCTTGATCGCGCGGCGGAGCATCGGATCGCCCCGTTTTGCGCTCAATATGCTGTACGTTCTGCTGTAGGTTTTGGCGGACGTCTCCATTTGCTGCCGCCGTGCCGGTCGCCCGCTCGGTGTCGTCTGAGCTTTGAACGCTCGGGATCGCTTCGATTGCCCTCGCGCTGTCAGCGAGCCCCAGCACCGTGTAGTGCTTGTTCGTCGTCCGGAAGTCAGCGTGTCGCATCAGACGCTGGGCGACCTCGGGTGCGACGCCGGCACGGGCGAGTTGTGTGCCCAGGGTGGTTCGCAGGGCGTGGAGATCGATCACACGCCCGTCCTCGTCTTCCGCGACGATGCGAGTATTCGGGCGTTTGGTATTGCCTTTGCAGACCAATACGGGTTCGCCATTCTCCGTGAGCACGAGGACTCGACTCGCGATGCCAGCGTAGAGGAAGTCGTTCTTGTATGTGCGGTCGGTGACGGTTTGCGGGAACACCATTGCTGCGACGATCGCCGGAAACTGCTCGCGCCTGCGAAGGAGCGCGTCGCGGAGCTGCGGGTGCATCGGCAGCACATCGATCCGCTTGGCCTTTCCGCCTCGGATGGTGATGGTGTCGGCATCGAAGTCGACATCGGTCCAAGTCAGGCGCTGGAGATCTCCCTTTCGCAGACCCGCGAGAGCGGCCGCCAGATACCACGCCTCGCGACCGTGCTCGCGGGCGACAGCAATCAAGCTTGCCATTTCATCGTCGGAGAGGGCGCGTCGCACCCGGAGTCGATGTCGTGAGACATCGAGGCGTGGCACGAAGCCGACCGGGTTGGTCTCGAGCTTGCCGGTGCGGCAACACCAGTTGGCGAATGCGACGATCGACTCGCGGGCGTGACCGATGGTGGCCGAAGCCTTTCCCTCCGCTCGCATGGTGGACATGTACGCGGAGAGGCGGTCGGCATCGAGATCGGCGAGACGTTCGAAGCCGGTGCCGGCTATGAAACGCTTGAGGTGCTTCGCGACTTGCTGCATGCGCCGAGGGGCGCGTCCTGGGTTCCGGGCGTCCGTGATGTACGCATCGATGTGCTCGGCGATGTGGCGGCGCCCAGCTTTGGTGATGCGATCGAGGCGGTCGTCGATGGCTCCCTCGCGAGGGAGCGCTGCACACATTCGGGTCGCGATCGAACTCGATCAGAATGTCGGAACGTCGGGGAACGCTGAAAGGCTGCCCGATCTAAGGCCGGATGTGTAGTTCGCACTCTCTCCCTTGCGAGGGTGGTGGATCAGGAGCACTTCTGCACCTGTCGCAGCGATACCCCTCAGCGGCGAAAGCGCGCCCATGACTTCGCCGGCGTCGTCACGATCTCTCAAAATGACGGTGTGCCGACCCCGGAGCAGGTCGGCCAGCATCGCGCCACACTGGCCTGCCATAGGGCCACCGACCGCGTCGAGATTGAGCCCGAGCAGCGCCGCCGTGTCTGATGCTCCCTCGCAGACGAAAACGGGATCTTTCTCGGAGGGACCGGCGTACGCGGGTAACGGATGGCGATAGACAAGGCCTCGCTTGTCGCCTCTCTCGAAGTACTTGGAGGCATCTGTGTGGCGATACGCCGTCCTAAGAGGCTCTCCGTCGGCGTTCCGCGATCGCCCACCGGTTGTTTTCGACCTGAGCGAGCGACGACCACGCTTCCGAAGAGACACCATCAGGTACTTGTGGACCATTGCTGTGGGTCATTGAGCGGGCTTTTGTTGCTGTAACTTGATGAGTTCGTGCGGCATCCCTCGGTCTGCGGCCGTCCACGGCAAGGTGCGGCTCGGTGCGACTCGTAGCGTTGATTTCTCTGTTGATTTCTTCGAGACCTGCGCACTTGCCGATCTGTGTTGAACGCTCCTCGGCAGAGATTTGGCATCGCGCCCAGCTCGTGTGGTGTGGCAACAGGCAACAGGATGAGTGAGGCTCGCTTGTCGCCGCTCGTTCGACTCTACAGGAGTCATCGGTTGGGTGCCTTTCGTACTCGGGCAGCGGAGCCGGCCTCGGTGGGGCACCCGGCGTCAATCCACGCCTGGAACTCAGGAGGCGAGTATCTGACCGACCGGCCGATCTTGCGGGATGGAATCGCATCGCAATTGGTCAGGCTCCAGAGGCGGCGTTCGCCGATCGAGAGGGGGGCACACGCCGCCTTTGCATCGATCAGCATGGGCTGGGGCTCGTTGGGGCCGGCTTGAAGCTCAGTTGCCATTCTCGCCCTCCTGCCACTGGAGCGTCTCGAGGGCTTGGCGAACCGCCTCTGGGTCGAACATCCTGACACGTCCGGCTCGGATACACGGCAAGCGACGGGCGTCCGCTTCACTACGGAGCCACGCCTTGGGCAAACCGGTCGTGCGGGTGACTTGCTTGAGAGTGATGAACTCGCTGCTCGTTCCTGTTGAGTGGCACGCAAGTACGCGATACCACACACAGATCGCCGCCGTGCTGCCGAGATGGTCATGTGCGGCCGAGATGCGGCTAACTTGCTGCCGAATCGGTGTCCCAACCTCGCCATGCATTGGTGATTTCCTTCCGTTTCCCGAAGCGACCGCGGTGGACTGCGTCAATCAGCCGGTCGACTTGCTCTGGTGGATATGGGCGGTTGCCAGCGGCATGACCCTTGAGGTCAAAGGTGATTCCGGCTCCCGCGCGGACCCGGCGGAATGTGTCGTTGCTGATTTGCGCGGCGCTAACCATTTCGCTCCCAGCCGGCAGGACTCTGGCTATTGGCTGACCGTGGACAGCCTTGATTGCAGCTAAGGATCCAGGTACGAGTATCGGAAAGGTTGAAGGGCCTCTCGCTGCTCTGCCTGAAAGGTAAAGAGTTCCTGTTCAATAACTCAGGGGCCTGCGAGAGTTGTTGGACTCGGTTGTGGGTTGGACCACATCGTGCGGCGGCGTCGAGTTGAAAGCGTTCGCGCATGGAGAGACGAGTGGTTTGGCGGTCGCTACTGCCAGCAATATGGCTTCCTTTCAGCGTTGGACGGCGGGGTCGGCTGGAAG
>JBCBMF010000277.1:0-3549 GCA_039822905.1 Planctomycetota bacterium | reverse complement strand
CGTGTGCAGACCGTGCCCGACGTCTGGGTGCAGATGTCCACGGCGCACATCTACGGCGACCCGCCGAGAGAGCTCTGCGACGAATCCTCCGCATTCGGCCACGGGCTCGCGCCCGATGTCGGCAAGGCGTGGGAAGCAGCTTTCGATGAAGCATGCCCATCCGAGACTCGACGCGTTGTCATGCGAACCAGCTTTGTCGTGGATCGTAAAGGCGGCGCGATGGACCGCCTCGGTATGCTCGCCCGGCTCGGACTCGGCGGCCGCGTCGGATCCGGCAAGCAGGGCTTCAGCTGGATCCACGCCCGCGACATGAACCGGATCATCGAACGAGCGATCGATAACGAGGACATGTCCGGCCCGTACATCGCCTCCGCCCCCAACCCGGTGAGCCAGGCTCGGTTCATGCGGTCGCTGCGCAGAGCGATCGGCATGCCGATCGGGCTCCCGGCGTTCGAGTTCATGGTCCGGCTGGGCGCGCCGCTCGTCCTGAGGACCGACCCCGAGCTCGCGCTCTACGGGCGGTACGTCATCCCACGCCGGCTCCTCGACGAGGGTTTCAGTTTCGATTTCGATACGATTGACGCTGCATTTGAAGACCTCTTCAAACGCTGACACTCACTCAAGCACGGCATCCAAGAGCTCCGGCACACCCTGCCCGCGTGTCGCGATCGTTTCAAAGATCGCACGCCGACCCGCGATGTCCCGCAGGTCCCGCACCAGCTCGTGCTCGCCCGGATGATCCGCCTTGTTGCACACGAAAGTGTCGGCGATCTCGAGAATACCAGCCTAGTCCATCTGCACCGCATCACCCATGCCCGGTGTCAGTACGACGAGCGTCTCGTCAACATGATCCCCGATGCGCGTTTCGTTCTGGCCAGCGCCAACGGTCTCGACGAACACCGTGTCGTATGCGTCCGCGCCGTCGTGAGCGCCGCCGATGAGCTGAAGGATGTCGTCAAGCCCTGAGTAGTCTTCGCCGCGGATCGCCAGCGATCGGTAGTACACGGCCTCCGCAAGGTTGTTGAAGTCAACCCGCAGCCGATCGCCCAGCAGCGCTCCGCCGGTGATCGGGCTCATCGGGTCGAACGCGACAACCGCGCACCGCCCGAGCGAAGCTTCCGTCGGTCCGCGCCGCGCCAGCTCGCCGGCCAGCTGCGCAACCAGCGTGCTCTTGCCCGCGCCGGGCGACCCGGTCACACCGATCACGCGCTTCGGACGACGCCTGGCCGCATCGCCACGCACGCCCTTGCCCTCGTGCACCATCGTGATGTCACGGCTCAGCTGCGCCGTCGCCCCCGCGCCGGTGATTGACGCGTCCCGCACGCCCACCGTGCTCTTCACGCTCTCGACAATGTCCAGCAAACCGACACCCGTCGTGAAGCACTCGGCAACCCCCGCGTCCTTGAGCTTCGGGATGTCTTCCTGCGGCAGAATGCCCCCCATGTGCACTGGGATGTCGGGCCGACCGGTACCCGCGAGCGCATCGACGAGCTTCGGCCCGAGCGAGAGGTGCGAGTTGCTCATCATGCTCGCGGCGATGACATCAACATCCTCATCGCGTGCCGAGATCGCAAGGCTCTTGGGCGTCTGCCACAGCCCCGAGTAGATGACATGCACGCCCGAATCCCGCAACGCTCGCGCGATGACCTTCACGCCGCGATCGTGCCCGTCGAGACCCATCTTGCCCAGCAGCACACGCGGCCGGTGGTCAAGCTCCGCGCACCGGTCGATCTTCTCGAATTCAGTCGTTGCAGCGGTGGTCGAACGCATCGGCAGGTCCCCGGTCTACACGGATCAAGCCGAAACTATAGACGCCGTGATCCTGCGTACGTCGCGATCCGCGGCACGACCCGCTCGACCGCCGCAGCAAGCCGATCACTCGCGGTGTGAAGGTGCTCCATGAACTCCGCCTCCGTCGCGTGCGGCCCGTCGACGATGTCCGTGATCGCCTTGATCGCCACCATCGGCACCCCATGCAGCGATGCGACCCACGCAACCGCGGCAGCCTCCATCTCCTTCGCGCGGGTGCCGAGCCGAGCCATCGTCTTAAGGTCCGTAGGAGGCGCATCCAGCGAGTCGCCGGTGCTGACGACACCCCGCTCATACTCAAGTTCGTCCGCGAGCGCAGCCGTATCCATGCACGGATGCTCCCCCATCGCGGACTCCCGGAACCCGTCGATCGGCACGCGGCGGTCATGGAAACAGATCGAATCTCGGCTGAGGTACACCTTGCCGATCTCGCCGCCGCGGCTGGCGAACCCGCCCGCTGTCCCCGCAGAAATCACAACATCAATGGCACGATACGAAAGCAGCAACGACGTCGCGAGCGTGGCCGCCGACGTCCCGATGAGATCGACGCCGTGCCGAGCGTCTTCGCCGAGCCAGACCAAATCCACCTCGACCCCGCCGTGCGTCCCCGTCCACAGCTTCGGCGGCAGTCGGACATCCCAAGGCACCGGGACCGAGCGCAACCCAAGGCGGTCGATCAGCGGCCGAGCCTCGGCCTGCATGGCTTTGACAATCCCGATGCGATGCATAGTCGCGTCAGCCTAGGCTGGCGGCACAGGAGGTCTCGCCCATGTTCCGTTCCCTTGCCGTCGTCGCATGCATCGCCGTCGCTTCCCCCGCCGATGCGCTCTGGGGCCGCGACGGCCACGCGATCATCGCCGACCTCGCATGGCGCGAGCTCTCCGCCGAGACCCAAGCCGCGATCAACGAGTTGCTCACAGACTCCGAGCACGGCAAGACCATCCAGGAAACCGCGAGCTGGGCCGACGCCGTCCGACCGCAGGACGCCTATCGCTGGTCGGCCCCGCTGCACTACGTCAACATACCGATCGGCGCTTCAGGCTACGACCACGCCCGTGACTGCCCGGACGTCGGCTGCGTCGTGAGCGCGGTCCAACGCTTCCGAGACGAGGTGCGTGACACATCACTCCCGATCGATCAGCGTCGCCAGGCGCTCATGTTCCTCGTCCACTTCGTCGGCGATCTCCATCAGCCGATGCACGGCGGCCGGGCCCAGGACCGCGGCGGCAACGACATCGACATCACCTTCTATGGCCGCGAAACCAACCTCCACCGCATCTGGGACTCATCGATCCTGCAGGCACACGACGGCAGCCCGTGGCCCGTCAAGGCCGAACGCCTGCACGGCGCGATTTCCGACAACCACCGACTCGCATGGCTCGCCGACTTTCACGAAGAAGACATGCTCGCAACAGCTGGCCGCTGGGCGTACGAGTCCCACATGCTCGCCGAGCGATTCGCCTACGGCCTGGTCGATTCCGGCGACTCGCTGAGCGCGAACTACGTCACCGCCACGATCGGCGTCAGCGAGCTTCGGCTTCTGCAGGGCGGCGTCCGCCTCGCGGCCGTGCTCGAAACCGCGTTCGACTACGAGAGTATCTCAGCAGAAACCGTCTCCGATGTCGACGCCGAAGAAAGCACCGAGTAGTCACAGCGACCGCCGCGCCGGCACCGCAACATTCGCGATCAGCAGCCCGGCCACGAGCGATACCGCCACCAGCAAGGCCGTGAACGCGGCCT
>JBCBMF010000276.1:0-3549 GCA_039822905.1 Planctomycetota bacterium | reverse complement strand
GACAGCGGCGATCGCATACCGGAGAAAGACCAGTGGAAGGATTGGGGCTTCGACTTCGATGCGGAGCACGCAACGCGGCCCGACCTCTGGCCCGGCGGCGAGTCGGCGGCGATGGAACGCTTCGAGACCTTCGTCGAGTCCAGCATCCGCGACTACAAGGATCGGCGTGACTCGCCCGCGGACGAGGCGGGCACGAGCGCGCTCAGCCCGTACCTCGCGATGGGCTGCATCGGCCCCCGGCAGATCGTCAAGCGTTGCCTCGATGAGAACAACCACGAGTTCTGGAAGGGCAGTAAGGGCATCGCGCACTACATCAGCGAGATCGTCTGGCGGGAGTTCTACCAGCACCTGCTCGTCGGCTTCCCGCGGGTGTGCAAGCACCGCAACTTCAACACCGACTACGACGGGCTCGAGTGGCGCGAGGACGATGAGCAGTTTCAGGCCTGGTGCGAGGGGCGGACGGGCGTGCCGATCGTCGACGCGGCGATGCGGCAGCTCAACACGACCGGCTGGATGCACAACCGCTGCCGGATGATCGTCGCGATGTTCCTCACCAAGAACCTGCTGCTCGACTGGCGGCTCGGCGAGAAGTACTTCATGAACAAGCTGGTCGACGGCGACCTGGCCAGCAACAACGGCGGCTGGCAGTGGTCGAGCTCGACGGGTACCGACGCGGCCCCCTACTTCCGCGTGTACAACCCGATCAGCCAGTCCGAACGCCACGACCCCGAGGGCGAGTACATCGCGCGGTACATCCCCGAGCTCGCTGACCTTGGAGCCAAGCAGATCCACGACCCTCACGACCGCGCGGCGGGCCTGTTCGACAAGCTGAGCTATCCCGAGCCGATCGTGGACCTCAAGGAAACCCGCGAGCGGGCGATCGAGGCGTTCAAGCAGTTCCGTGAGGACGGCGAGGTCCGGGTGATCTAGCACGTCAGGCATGCGACTGATCCGTGCGACCCGAACGCCACTCGGCAGCGGATCGTGCAGTACGCTGTCCGAATGCCTGACACCGAAGAAGCAACCGCCGGCATCCCGGATCAGTTCATCGTGCAGCCCCGGCAGCCCTACGACAAGTCAGGACGTATCACCGAGCCGATCGCGTGCTGCAAGTGCGGCTACGACCTCGCAGGGCTCGACATCAAGGGCGTCTGCCCGGAGTGCACCGAGCCGGTCGCACGGTCGGTGGTGGGCAACCTGCTGGAATTCATGCCGACGGAGAAGGTCGAGCAGCTGCACAAGCGGCTTGGGCTGGTCACGGCCGGCACGTTCGCATCGGTGCTGATGCCCATCGTCGGCGCGGTGGTCGGCGGGTCGATCGGTTTCGCCGTTGCCGCCGGAGCAGGGCCGGGCGGGGCGAACGGCGCCGCGATGTCACTGCTCACCTTCGGGCTGTCGGCCCTGAACCTCACAGGCCTGATCCTGCTCTGTGTGGCATGGTTCGGTCTGGCCCGGACCGACGGCGATATGGGCGAGACGCAGCTCGATCGCACCGCGATGCGTGCGGGGCTGCTGATGCTGATGAGCTATGTCTCGTGGCTGGCCGCGCCGTACTTGGCGGGGCGGGCGGGCCTCACGTTTCTCGGCGGGCAGGCGGGCGTCGGCGGGATCCTTGGCACGCTCGGCCTCGTGCTGTACGCCGTGTGGATCGGATGCAGCGCGGCCTACCTCTGGAACGCCCAGCACTTTCTGATGATGATCGCCAGCCGTGTCCCCGATCCGCTGCTCGTCCACAAGGTCCGCGGCCGAAGGCTGTCCTCGGTCCTGTGGTGGACGCTCGGCATTCTGGCGTTCTTTCTCGGCCCGCTGGCGGCGGTGTCAAACCTGCTCACGAGCGTCAAAGACGTCCGATTTCACACAAAGCGGCAGACCCAGGCCCACGCGGCCGGTTGAAAGCGACGAACAAGCGGCGTGTTCCAGCGGCCGAGGGCAGCGAAATCGGCCGAGTTGCTTGACCGGGCACGCTCCCGGGGTAGATTTCTCGTCAGGCCGCCGCTGGTTGGTGGCCTCTGACAACCGATCCCCGATAGCTCAATTGGTAGAGCGAGCGGCTGTTAACCGCTAGGTTGCTGGTTCGAGTCCAGCTCGGGGAGCTTTCGTTGCACCGCATCGCCGGTGGTGATGCGTTCTCGAATCAGCGTTCGTTGACGAGTGCATCGAGCCTGCTGACCTCCCGCGAGAAGAATTCTTCGAGCGTTTCGTCCTCGTTCAGCTCGACGGCTCGGCGCATCGACTCGACCGCGCCCTCGAAGTCGCTGTTCGCTTCCTGAACATGCGCGAACATCGCGAACGGCATGGCGGACGCGTCTCCGGAAGCGTCGACCGCCGCCTTCGCAATCCGAAGCGCCCACTCGCGACCCGCTTCCCCGGTCGTGTCCATCCGCGATACAAGGAACCCGATCCGCGCCCGCGCTTCCGGGTCATCCTTGAACGACGTCAGCGTGAGTGCCTCGAGCCTTTCCAGGCCGCCTTCGACGCCATCGCCCTGCTCCATCGCGTCGAGTGTTTCGTTCAGCACGACCTGGCCGATTTGCGACAGCTTCGCGTTCTCGAGATCGTGCTCGCCGCGCACGATCTGCTCAAGCGGATCGTCGATCACCGCGGGGTTGCCGACCCACGCGATGTGGCCGGTGCCGTCGACGATGAACGCTGCGGGCAGACCGCGTTGACCCGCGGGCTTCATCCAGGTCTCGTTCATCAGCTGCCCGTCCTCGTAGGCGACGCGGTATGTCATCTCGCCGTTGCGTTCCGAGATGAACTGTTCGAGCCTTGCGATTTGCTCGGCCTCGGTCTCGTCTCGGCGTCGGTCCAAGATGTTCATGCCGACGAACGTTACACTGTGGTTCTCGTCGGCTTGGTAATCGAGGTGCAGCTTGTTGAGGTGCGGAATAAGCGCGATGCACGGTGCGCACCACGTCGCCCACATTTCGATGACGTACGTCTCGCCCGGCTGGAACTCAGTGACGGCGGTGCCTTGCAGCCAGCCGCCGACTCTGAGGTCGGGCGCCTTCTGACCAACAAAGGGTGCCGGACGCGCCTCGACCTCCTCTGTCATCAACGCGGCGGCCTCTTCGAGCGTCATCGGCTCACCCAGCACCGGCGTTGCCACGGCAACTGCCAGACCACCCACACAAGCGATGATGCGGTTGCTCGCAGTATGCACTGCGCTTCGCTGCATGATCATGTGATGGCTCCCTCTCGGCTGGCTTCGGTGTTGCTGCGGATTGGCTCTCGTGCCGGGGTTCGGTCCGCCGCGTGAGCGGTACCAGCAAATCGACGAGAGGCTGCAACCGGGCTGCGAGTCCATCGAGGGCATCTGCTCGTTGATCGGATTTCGGAAGGGGACGTGGCACCCCGCCGAGCGGCTCAAGACACTGTCGGGGGCCGGGGGGGGGAAGAGCGGACTCGTCGAAACTGAGCATCGCCGCATCGCACTCGACCATCAACCTGTCCGGGGCGAGCAATCAAGGGCAACCGAGCGCAGCATCGACCGTCTCGTAGACCAGCATCCCGGGCGGTGCGTCGCGGACGGTTCGCTCACCCGCGAAG
>JBCBMF010000275.1:0-3577 GCA_039822905.1 Planctomycetota bacterium | reverse complement strand
CGACGCCACGATCGGGATCACCCGCCCAACCCCGTACCGGCTCCACTGGTCATCGATCGGCGTCGTTCGATGACTCGGGTCGGATGGTGCTGACGCCCAAGGAGAGCTCGAACGGGGAGACGGTGCAGATCGGACGGAACGAGCCGCGGTTCTTTGGTGTGCGGCCGCCGCGGGGCTGGGAGGAGTACGGGCAGATCCCCGAGGACGCGGGCGAGTACGGGCTGCTCGGGCCTTGGACCGAGGCGGAGCGGATCCAGGTGCGGATGGATGGCCGCGAGATCCGATTCGGCGGGACCAACTGGACGTTTGCGAACTACCGGATCGTGGAGTGGGAACGGCGCGAGGGGTATTCGCGGGTGCTTTCGGTGAATGCGGGCGGGCGTGATCCGCGGCTGATCGGGACGCGGTTCAAGCTGCTGCTGCGTGAGGAGCCGCGGGAGGACGGCGGCGGGTACACGCTCGCGTTCTTCCCGCCGAGTTCTGGGGACGATCGCTGGCCGACGTCGTTCGAGTTTGGTGAGGACAACCCGGTGCATGTTGTGCGGATCGGGGGTGGGTCGTGAAGTGCCGGGCGCGTGGCTTCACGATTGTCGAGCTGCTGGTGGTGATCGCGGTGATCGGCATCGTGCTTTCGATCCTGGTGCCGGTCTTGGTGCGGGCGAGGAGCGCGGCGCAGACGGGCGTGTCGCTTTCGAACGCCCGGCAGATCGCGATGGGGATCGTGGCGGAGACGGCGAGCAATGGCGGGAAGCTGCCGGAGAATCGGACGCTGGTGAGCGATACGGAGTATGTGACGTGGCGGCATCGGCTTGCGGAGAGCGGGTTGGTTGCCGGGAGCGGGCGCGGCAGCGTGTGGGAGTCGCCCCGGCAGCCGCGTGGGGATGGGAGCGGGCCCAAGAGCGAGTTTGGGTTCTCGGGCGGCGGGAAGTCGTGCGTTGGTGATGTGCGATCGAGCTTCGCGGTGAACGGGCACGTGCTGTGGCGGGGGACGATCGGGGAGAAGGAGGCGGTTCGCGCGGACACGGTGATCCAGCGGCCGGCGCACACGATTTTGGTGGCGGAGACGAATCGGCTGTTTGCGGATCTGCGGGCGAGCGATCCGATTGTGGCGAACTACTACGGCGATGGGCCGGGGGCGTACAGCTATTGGCACGACGGCGACGGGGTGTACGCGTTTCAGGACGGGCATGTGGAGCGGGCGCGGTTTCTTGAGACGGGGAGCCCGGATTGCCGGTGGCACAACGGGCGTGATCTGACGGCGGATCCGTTTGTGCCGCAGCGCGCGGACGAGGTGCGTGGGCACGACCATCCGGACTGGGAGTTCTTGGTTCCCAGCATTTATCTCGACTAGCTCTCTGCGCAGAAGAACGCCGCGGGGTGTGCAGCCCCGCGGCGTGGTGCCGCGATGTGCCAGCGGGCTCTCTCTCTTCCCGTGGCTGGCGTTCGCGGAGGGTGGTTGGTGCGGGCTGTGGGCCCGCGGGTGGTCAGCTTGCGCCGGCTGCGGCGGGCTCGGGGCTTGTTGACGTTTGCTCGGCGATGCGGGCCTGGGGCCTGCGGAGCGTGTCGGACTCGGTCTCGTAGATGTAAGCGTGGATTGCGACGTGCTCGGGGATGAGCGGGTGGTTGCGGAGCAGCTCGACCTGGCGGACGGCTGCGTCGTCGACGTCGTCGAAGGTGCGGAACCAGCTGGCGAGGTCTTGCTGGGGGATGGTGAGCCCGGGGATGGCGGGGTCGAGGTCGATGTCGTTGATGTCGATGCCGCGCTCGGCGAGCTGTGCGGTGAGTGCGTCGACGACCTGCTCGCCGGTGGTCGTGAGCATGCCGCACTCGGTGTGGAGGAGGATGATGATCTCGTTGGTGCCGAAGAAGTTTGTGGTGAGGGCGGCGGAGCGGATGACGTCGTCTGTGACGAGCGCGCCGGCGTTGCGGTAGATGTGTGCGTCGCCGAGCTCGAGGCCCAGCGTTTCTTCGACCGGGATGCGTTCGTCCATGCAGGTGAGGACGAAGAGGCGACGGTTGTTGGGGATGCCGCGGCGGCGGCGGAGGGCCCAGTTCTCGCGGTCGTCAACGGATCGATCGATGGAGTCGTGCAGTGACATGGTGTTCTCCTTGTGGCACTGTGGGGGGACGGAGTGCGGCCGGCGGATCACCGCTGTCGCCGGTCGCGGCTGAAACCTGTATGGGGTGGTTGCAGCGTGGTCGCGCGGAGATCCAGCGCGGCGTCGGCATGCAGATTTGCTGAGGGGGGGGAGGGCGGTCAGTTGGCTGCTAGAGACAGCAACAGCACGCCGGGCGTTTGACATCCACGCACCCGCAACACGACGTGCCGACGCTCGGCATCCGCCGGCGTTTCATGGCTGTGAGAGCTTGGAGGTGAGCCGTCATACTGAGCTATTACTCCCAGTCGACAGAGATGATTCAAGCGGATGGGAAAAAATTCGCGCACTATGTGTGTCATGGAACTCACGGCGCTTCGGCAGTTTGTGGTGATCGCGGAGATGGGGCACCTGACGCGGGCGGCGGAGCGGCTGGGTGTCACGCAGCCTGCGCTGTCGGCGATGGTCAAGAAGCTCGAGCTGGAGGTTGGGGCTTCGCTGCTTGATCGCACCGGCAAGGGCGTTGCGTTGACCGAGGCGGGGCGTGTGTTTCTGGAGCACGCGGAGGCGAGCGTGCGGCGCGCGGACGAGGCGGTGGCCTCGGTGCGGGAGCTTGTGGGATTGGAGGCGGGTTCGATCCGTGTCGGCGGCGGCGCGACGGTCGTTGCGCACCTGCTGCCGGGGGTGGTGAGCGAGGTCCGGCATGAACATCCGGCGCTGCGGTTCTATGTGCGTGAGGCCGGCAGTCTGTCGGTGGCGGAGGCGGTGATCTCCGGGGAGCTTGATCTGGGGATCGTGACGATGCCGATGGCCGGGGTTGGGGTGGGTGAGCTCATGACGGTCGCGCGGTTTCGGGATGAGCTTCTTCTGATCGTGCCGCCCGGGCACGGGCTCGCATCTCAGAAGACGTTCCGCTGGCGTGATGTTGACGGGGAGCCGGTCGTGGCGTTCGAGGCGGGATCGGCGGTCCGGGCGGTGATCGACGAGGCGGCGGCCCGGGGAGGGGTTTCGTTGGGCGTTGTTATGGAGGTTCGCTCGCTTGAGTCGATACAACGGATGGTTGGGGCGGGCGTAGGGATCGGCTTTGTGAGCCGTCTCGCTCTGGACCGAGGCTCGGCGAAAGGTCTGACGTGTCGCGATGGAAGGTTGGTGCGGGAGCTTGCGGTGATTCGGCGGCGCGATCGGGTGCCGAGTCCTGCGGCGGCGGTGTTCGAGCGTGTGCTGTTGTCGCGGCTTACGGGATCGCGTTCGGGGTGAGTGCACAGAGCGGCGGCGTGGATGAGCCGGCGCTTCTTGCGGATGCAGAGCGGCGGGCGTCGCTGCTTGGTCAGGACTTGTACGACGATCCGCGGATCAACTTCGGCGGCACGGTGCAGCTCCGGTTTAACGCGAACATCAGGCAGCAGGACGCCGCCGAAAGCGTGGACGACTTTGAATCGGGGTTCCTGATCCGCCGCGGGCGCATCAAGCTCAATGGCGAC
>JBCBMF010000274.1:0-3579 GCA_039822905.1 Planctomycetota bacterium | reverse complement strand
GCAGCGACCTCGTCGATCAGCGAACACAGCTCGACGATCGGCTCGGAGCGTTGGTTGAGCAGGCGGACGCGCGAGCAACAGAAATCGCCGCGCTGAATGGCGAGATCGTGCGCACCGAGGGCGGCGGCATCACGACCAACAACCCGCTCCGCGACCGCCGCGACGAGCTCGTCCGCGAACTCAGCCAGCTCGTCGATATCAGCACGGTCGAGCAGGCATCGGGCGCACTCGATGTGCTCGTCGGCTCGTCACCCGTCGTTCTCGGTGCCCGCAGTCAGGGCATCGAGCTGCGTGAGATCCCCGCGGGCGACACAGTCGAACGCCGAATCTCTGTCACCGCGACAGGTCAGGTGCTCGACGTCACCGCCGGCGAGATCGGCGGCGTGCTGTCTTCGCGCGACGGCGAGCTCGACAGCATGATCGGCACGCTCGACCAGCTCGCCGGTGCGCTCATCAACGAGATCAACGGCCTGCACGCGACCGGTGCGACGGCGGCAGGCCTCACGAGCGCATCATCGGCCCTCGTCATCAGCCCGACCGATCAGCCGCTCGCGCTCAGCGACCCGCTCAACCGCACGCTCGCCGAGCTCGACTTCCCCCCCACCAACGGCGGGTTCCTCGTCCGCGTCGTTGACGAGGCCTCGGGCGCGGTGAGCACGACACGCGTCGACGTCGACCTCGACGGCATCGACAACACCGGCGCGGCCGGCTTCGGAGACGATACGTCGATCCAAGACATCGCCGCCGCGCTCGACGCGGTCAACGGCCTAGCAGCCAGCGTCGGCAGCGACGGCCGGCTCGCGGTCAACGCCTCGCAGGGCACCAGTTTCACGTTCGGCGACGACACCTCGGGCGTGCTCGCGGCGCTCGGCGTCAACAGCTACTTCACGGGCACCGATGCCGGGGACATCGCCGTCCGCGACGAGCTCCGCGGCTCGCCGTCGCTGCTCATGACCGGCCGGTACGCCGAGGGCTCGTTCGTCGAGAACGGAACAGCGCTCGAGATCGCGGGCATCCAGAACAACGCGGTCGAGTCGCTCGGCGGCGAGTCGGCGGCGGGCTTCTGGCGCACGGCCGTCCAGACCTTCAGCGTCCGCGCCGGCTCGGCGCAGACCGTCGCGGAAGCAACCGCGATCGTCCGCGACGGGCTCGAGAGCGAGCGGCTCGCCGTCAGTGGCGTCGACACCGACGAAGAAACGCTCAGCCTCATCCAGTTCCAGCGGCAGTACCAGGGCGCTGCCCGCATCATCAGCACCACCAACCAGCTCCTCGACGAGCTGTTCGCGATCGTCTAGCGCGAAAGGAGGCAGCGCACCATGAGCGGCATCCCATCGAACATCTCGCGCTCCCCATCGCTGCTGATCCAGCAGGTCCAGCTCGCGAACATCACGCGCACCAACCTCGACCTGTTCGAGGCGCAAGCGCAGCTCTCGACGGGCCGATCGTTGCTGCGACCCAGCGACAACCCGGTCGCGGCGGTCACCGTGTCGGCGCTCGACGACTCGATCGAGCGGTCTTCACAGCGACTGCGGAACATCGATCAGGCCGACACCAACCTCGCGCTGATCGAGACCAGCCTGAGCGAGGCGAACGACCTCCTGCTCAACGCCAAGTCGATCGCGAGCGAGCAGGTGAACCTCGGATCGACATCGATCGAGCGCACGAACCAGGCGGCCGTGGTCGACTCGCTGCTCGCGGGCCTGCTCGAGCAGATGAACCGGCAGAGCGTCGACAACTACCTCTTCGGCGGCTCGCGGATCAGCCGGCAGCCGTTCGAAGAGTTCGGCACCGGCATCCTCTACACCGGCGAGGCCGACGGGCTGACGACGGACCTCGGGCTCGGCACGAGTCTGCCGGTCACGCTCAACGGCATCGACACCGTCGGCGAGCCGGGCCGGGTCAACGGCAGCGTGAACCTCGACCCGCGGCTGACGGCGCAAACGACGCTCGGCGATCTCAACGGCGGCCGAGGTCTTGGCGTCTCGACCGGCCCCGTTCAACTGCTCATCAGCGGTGCTGCCGAGCCGATCGAGCTCGACCTGACCGATGCCGACACCGTCGAAGACATCGTGACGCGCGTCGAGTCGGCGATCCGCGGCTACGAGACGACGAACGCGGTAACGGTCCTCGGCCCGGGCGGCGTGGGCTTTGCGGGTGCACGTTTCACGATCGATGTTGCTCCCGGAACGACGGTCTCGTTCGCCGAGGTCGGCACCGGATCGACCGCACGCGATCTCGGGCTGGCAACCGATGCAGGCTTCGCATTCGACGCCGCCAACGCGGACGGGATCGACTTGGATCCGAGGCTCACGCTGCGTTCCAGCGTTGCGTCGCTGGCCGGGCTGACCGGCCCGCTGGACGAGATCGAGATCCGCAACGCGGGCCGGCTCGCGCGAGTGGACCTCACGGGCGCAGCGACCGTCGAGGACATCAAAAACCGCATCGAGACCGCGGGCACGGGCGTGCGGGTCGAGATCAACGCGGCAGGCACGGGCATCGATATCGTGAATCTCGTCTCGGCCGAGCCCGATCAGTCGCTCTCGATCAGCGAGGTCGCGGGCGGCGAGGAGACGGCCAACCTGCTCGGCATCCGAACCTTCGGCGAATCGACGCGGATCGATCGGCTCAACGACGGCCGGGGCGTGCGGATCCTTTCGGGGCGAACCGACCCGGAGACCGGGCTTGCCGCCCCCGAGCTCGACATCGACTTCGAGATCGGCCTCGGCGACGGCTCGGCAATCGCCATCGACCTGCGGCCCGAGGATCTGACCAACGCGGGCGCACTCGTCGCAAGGATCAACGCCGAGGCGGCGAACCAGGGCATCGCACCCGCTGACTTCCAGGCCCAGCTCGGCAACGGCGACCGCGGGCTTGTGTTCACGCAGAACCCGGCCTTTGCGGGCGACATCACGGTGAGCCAGCGCAACAACTCGCAGGCGGCGTTCGACCTGGGCATCCTGGGCGGCCAGTACGACGCGGCGAGCGCAACCTTTGCCGGAGAAGATCGTGCGCAGGTCGTCACCGACACCGTCTTCACCCGCCTGATCCAGCTGCGCGACGCACTTCTTGCGGACGATACCTCTGGCATCACCCTTGCAGGGGAGAGGCTGGAAGGTGTTGTGGACTCCGTCGCCCAGACCCGCGGCCTCGTCGGCAGCTATGGGCAGCGGCTCGACAACGCAAGGGCTCGGGAAGAAGACGGCAACCTGCTGGAGCAGAGCGTGCGGAGCGAACTGAGAGATGTTGACCTCGCGGAAGCGGCGACCCGGCTGACGTCGCTCCAGACCCAGCTCGAGGCCGGGCTTCGTTCGGCATCGATCGCGGGGTCGCTCAGCCTGCTGGACTTCATCTAGCGGGGAGACGGGACGCGGCGCGAGAGCGCGGCGTTCGGATTGGATCGTACGAGGGCGCCCGCCAACGGCCACGGGCGCCTGGATGGAGTCAGGCCGGCGAGGACGCCGGCACCGGCAGGAGCCACAGGCCGAGGTAGGGACGAAGGCATGGAAGTCCAGACGTCACGATTTGGAGTGGTCGAGATCGCGGAGGACCGCGTGATCACGTTCGAGAAAGGGTTGCTCG
>JBCBMF010000273.1:0-3584 GCA_039822905.1 Planctomycetota bacterium | reverse complement strand
CGACCATCAACCTGTCCGGGGCGAGCAATCAAGGGCAACCGAGCGCAGCATGGAACCGAAAAAAGCGTCGTGGCGGCACGCAGTTGCAACAAGTATCTAGTGCTGCTAGCGGGATGGCTGGCCATTGGCTTTGTCGCGCAGACGGCGGTCGCCTGGGCCACCGGGTTCTCTCCTGGCGGCTGGCAGGTCAGCATCCCGCCCTCGCTGCTTGGTGATGACAACCGGGTGAGCGCCATGTTTGCCGAAGGCCAGTATTCGGTGATCGTTTCACACGGCCTGGCGTCGCTGCGCGATGAGTATCGAATCCGGTACCAGGATCTCGGTTCGGCAGAGGCGGCGACGGCCTACACCGAACGCTGGCAAACGGCCAGCGATGAAGTTGCGGCCGCCAGCGGAACCTTCGCGGGTGAGCGAACCGTCCGCGACGCACCGCCCGGGATGCTGGTCTACGAGACGGTCGATGCTGTAGCGGGTGTTGCCGTGGACAGCACTCTGCCCGGCGGGCCCAGGGAGATCGGTAAACGCGATCAGCTCGGCGTCATGGCGACGGGCTGGCCTTTCCGTTCGTGCAGGATGACCTGGATCGAGCGTGAAGACGGAACGATCGGGCCGTTCCGGGGTGTGCTCGTTGATCCGGGCGTGTTCCCCGCGTCTTGGCGGGCGGGCCTCTCGATGTACTATCCCGCTGAAGAGACGCTCGGTGCGATCCCTGCGTACCCGATGCTGTGGGGAACGGTTGGCAATGCTGTCTGCTTCGGCGCGTCGGGCCTTGCGGTCGTCGGATTGTTCTCGGTGCTTCGTCGCCGGCGACGAGCATCGCGTGGGCTGTGCATGAACTGCGGCTACAACCTTTCGGGCAGCTCGGCTGCAACGTCGGGCACCTGCCCCGAGTGCGGGTCTGCTTTCGCTCAACGATCCAGCAAGGTCTCGGATCCATCCTGAAGCGGTTGATCGTCTGTGCGTCCGGCGGGGAGGTTGGCTTGAGTGACCGACACGCGAGAATCGAATCGGCGCTCGGTTCGCCCGTCGAGTCGATCTCGGCCTTGCAAGGCGGATGCGTCGCCGAGGTCTACCGCGTGCGGCTTGCTCGCGGCGGAGATTTGGCGGTCAAGCTCGACGCAGGCGGCGACGCCAAGCTCGACATCGAGGGCTTCATGCTCGGTCGGCTCCGAGACGTAGGTGTGCGCGTGCCGGAGGTTGTGCACTGCGAGCCCTCGCTGCTGGCGATGGAGTACATCGAGAACGATGGCAGGCGTTCGACCGAGGGCGAGGCCGAGCTTGGACGGATCGTTGCGGAGTTGCACGGGCACTCGGCCGAGCGGTACGGGCTCGAACGCGACACGCTGATCGGGCCGCTGGATCAGCCCAACGGGTGGAGCGATGACTGGCCGGCGTTCTACGCCGATCGGCGCATCGCGGTGATGGCGGACCTTGCCGAGCGACGTGGGTCGTTGCCGGCCGGCTGCCGCGATCGGCTGCGTGCGCTTTGCGACCGCATGCCCGAGCTCATCCCAAACCCAAACCCGCCGTCGCTGATCCACGGCGACCTCTGGGCGGGCAACATCCTCTGGCACGCGGGCCGACCCGCGGCGTTGATCGACCCGGCGGTGTACTCCGCCGATCCGGAGATCGAGCTCGCGTTCATCGACCTCATGGGCGGGCTCGGGCCGGCGTTCTGGGAGGCGCACCACGAGCGGCGGCCGATCGATGAGGGCTTTCGGGCATCGCGGTGCTCGCTGTACCAGCTTTACCCGCTGCTGGTGCACGCGGCCCTGTTTGGCGGTGGATATGGGGCGTCGGTCGACTCGATCGCGAGGCGGTTGGCCTGAAAGTCGCTCGCCGATCCGCCCGATGGGCCCATATTGTTCTATTGGAGGTATCCCATGCCCGCAGCCGACGCGACGTTTGCCGACCCGATCGAGATGCAGCACCGCCTGTTCGCGGAACTGAGCCGGATGTTCGGCCGGGAGGTGCCGCTGTACGACAAGTCGCTGGCGGTCAACGACGCGTGCAACCGGGCGGTGTGCGACCTGCTCGCGGCGATGCATTCGGGTTTCTCGATCAGCGATGAGCAGATCGTCAAGACCAGCGGCGAGCGGCACGGGGCGATCCGCATCGGCCGGCCCGACGAGTACCGCTCGATCCGCCGGTTCTTCGCGTGCTTCGGCATGCACCCGCACAACTTCTACGACATGACCAGCGTGGGCGCGAAGAGCCAGCCCGTGATCGCGACGGGGTTCCGCAGCATGGTGCACCCCGAGCACCGCGTATTCAGCTCGCTGCTCCAGACGACGTACTTCGACCCGGAGACCAGAGCCCGCGTCGATGCGCTGCTCGATACGCGGCAGGTCTTTTCCGACCGTGCGATACGGCTGATCGATAAGGCCGAGACCGACGGCGGGCTGTCGTGGGAGGATGCGGATGCGCTGATTGCCGAGGGGACGGAGCGGATCTTCAAGTGGACCGGCGAGGCGCACGATCACGAGCTCTACGCGCACCTGTGCGAGGCGGGCTTCAAGATCGCGGCCGACGTCGCCTGCTTCCGTGCGCACCACCTCAACCATCTGACGCCCAACACGTTCTGCATGGACCTGTACACGTCGGCGATGAAGTTCCGCCTCGGCGAGATGGATCGCGGCACGTTCATCGCTCGCGCGAAACGTGCACTCGAGCACGTGCGAGCGACCGGCGACCGCGATTTTCTGCGGCTGTGCTTCAAGCATCTGACGCGGGCCGAGGTCGAGTCGTACGAGCCGACGACGCCCGAGGACGGCACGATCGATCGGCTAATCGACGAGCTGCTGGCAAGGCTTGAGACATCAGAGCTCCATCTTGCGAAGCTCCGGCACAACGGCTTTAAGGACCACACCGAGGGGCCGGCCGTTGATACCCCGCTGCTGCTGCGGCAGGACGCGTACAAGGCGCTCACCGAGGCGGTGCACTTCACCAACCCTGACGGCGGTGAGCTCGACACGGAGCACACGGCCCGGTTCGGCGAGATCGAGCAGCGGTTCTACGCGACGACACCCGCGGGGCGCAAGCTCTACGACGACTGTCTCGCCAAGGTCGAGGCGGCGAAGGCGGACAAGCCCTCGCTGGTGAAGTACGACTTCGAGGCGTATGCGGCGATGCAGGCCGAGTGCTTTGCGCCGTTCCCCAAGACGCTGCGGGAGTTGCTCGAGCAAGGCTTGGTCTACGGCCGGTTCGAACCGACCGAGGCCGGGCTGGCGGCTGCGGGATCGATCGAGACGACCGACCTGTTCGAGCTGGTGAGTCTCGGTTATGTTGCGTACGAGGGTCTGCGGTACGAGGACTTTCTGCCCGTCAGCGCCGCGGGCATCTTCGCGTCGAACCTCAGCCAGTACGGCACCAAGTCGACCGCCGCCGCGAAGCCCGAGTACACGCAGGCGATGCTCGAGGACATCCTGGGCTGCGCGATCGTCGACTCGGATGTGGTGTACCGCGGGCTTCACGCCGACTCCGTGCTCGTGACGTTCGCGGCGCTCGGCGTGCTCGATCGGCTGGGCGATGCGGAGCGCGAACAGCTGATCCGCGATGCCGACGGGTGCCCGGCCGAGGCTCGG
>JBCBMF010000272.1:0-3612 GCA_039822905.1 Planctomycetota bacterium | reverse complement strand
GACGCCTTCAAAGGTCGTGAAGGAGGGCCCTGATGTTCCGGACGGCGCTTCGCATGCTGTTTGGCGACAAGACAAAGTGCGTTGGCCTGGTCTTTGGTGTCATGCTGACGACCCTGCTAATGTGTCAGCAGATTTCCATTCTGATCGGCCTGCTCAACCGTGCCGCGAGCGTGATCGACGACGCCCGAGAGGCCGAGATCTGGGTCATGGACCCAAGCGTGACGACGATCGACGTACCGTTCCCGCTCCGTGAGACCGCACTCCCCCGAGTTCGTGGTGTGGAGGGGGTGGAATGGGCGGTTCCTTTCTTCAAAGCCGGAACGCAGATTCGAACTCGTGAAGGTCGGCTTGACAACGGGTTTATCATCGGACTCGACGACGCGACTCTCATCGGTGTACCAGACGAGTTCGTGCTGGGGAGCGTTGAGGACCTTTCGCTACCAGACGCGATCGCGATCAATCCGGCCGGGTACGCCCTCCTATTTCCAGGCGAGGACGTCGTGCTAGGGAAGGAAATCGAGATCAACGACAGTCGCGCTGTCGTGGCGGGTGTGGTCGATGTCCTGCCAACGTTTAACTCAAACTTACTGATCTACACACGGTACAGCCGGGCGCTCGAGTACACGAACAACGGGCGCAACGCGATGAGCTTCATTCTGGCCAAGCCGAGTGAAGCCGATCAGGTCGCTGAAGTGTCGAGCCGGATTTCGGAGAGCACCGATCTCAAGGCTGTGCCGTCGAGATCGTTCCGGAACGAGAGCATCGGGTACATCCTGAGCAATACCGGCATTCCGGCGAGCTTCGGCACCGTTGTGGTTCTGGGAGTCCTTGTTGGTGTCGCGATCGTAGGGCTGACCTTCAACCAGTTCATCAACGAGAACCTCCGCCAGTACGCAGCACTGAAGGCCATCGGAGTCGGGAACTGGACGCTGCTACGGATGACGCTGCTGCAAGCGTTCTTTGTAGCGGTCGTGGGGTACGGGCTCGGCTTGCTCGCTGCGGCCGCCTTTCTGGCGGGTGCCTCGAACGCGGCCGACGGCTTGGCCGGCTTCGTCCTGCTGCCAGAGATCGCGATCGGCGTCGCCATTCTCGTCGCGCTCATGGTGCTCGCATCGACCGTTGTCAGCATGCGGCGTGTGCTCGTGGTCGATCCCGCAACGGTCTTCAGGGGATAGCGGTGCAAGCAACGACGAACCAGATAGCAGTCGAGAGCCGAGGAGTACGGAAGGCCTTTCGGTCCGGTGAAGCCGAGATCCAGGTCTTGCGTGGGACGGACTTCAGCGCCCGGTTCGGCGAGATGACCTTCCTCGCCGGGCCTTCTGGATGCGGCAAGACTACGCTGATCTCGGTCCTTGGCGGGATCTTGGCTGCCGACGACGGAGCCGTGTCGGTCTTGGGTGAAGACCTGGGGTCGATGAGGGCGAGCCGCCTCCCGAAGTTCCGACTGTCAAGTCTCGGCTTCGTCTTCCAGCAATTCAACCTATTGCCGTCGCTGACCGCAGCGGAGAATGCCGCGATACCGCTCGTAGCGCAAGGCATGCAGACGCGCAAGGCAGAGGCTCGGGCAACCGAGTTTCTCGAGCGGCTGGGTATGGGTGATCAAGCCGGGAAGATGCCCAACCAGCTGTCAGGCGGGCAGCAACAGCGTGTCGCGATAGCTCGGGCACTGGTTCACGAGCCCAGGCTGGTCATTTGTGATGAGCCAACGGCTTCGCTCGACGCCAATGCAGGCTCGGCGGTGATGGAGCTGCTGGGGGAAGTCGGCGTTTCGGAGGAGCGGGCGGTGATCATTGTGACGCACGACAGCCGCATCTTTGGTTTCGCCGACCGTGTCCATCACATGGTCGACGGCACAATCTCCAAGACCGAGACCGGCCAGGAAGCCGCAGAAGCAGGAGTACTCTGATGGGCAAGCGATCGCGACTTTTGACTTACGGGCTCCCCCTGCTCGGGCTGGGAGCGTTGGGCGCGGGGACGACGCTTGTCGTCGGTAATTCACAGCCGGTGACGCCGGAAGACCCCATACGCGCTCCCGCGACCCAGCCGGAGAGTCAGCCCTCGGGCGCGTCGTACATCGGTGCCGTCGGGGTCACCGAACCGCCGGGTGAGGCGATACTTGTTGCCTCGAACACGTCGGGTATTGTGACCGACGTTTTGGTGCAAGTCGGCGATCAGGTCTCGCCCGGAGACCCGCTATTCATTGTCGATCAGCGTCGGGCTGCGCAGGCTGTTCAGTTGCGGTCTGCGATGCTGAGTGTTGCACAAGCTGATGCTGATGCACTCCGTGCGGACGTTCCACCTGCCCGGGCAGAAGTTGTTGCGGCTGAGGCGACGCTCGCATCGGCTGAGGCAGCCGTCGCATCCGCGCGGGCTGAGCTTGCCGACCGAGCCAATCTGCTTCGGGTTGCCGAGGCTGTCGATGATCCAAGAGCTATCGCGTCGGAAGAGATCGATCGGAGGCGATTCGCCGTCCAGCGGGCGGAGGCGGGGATTTTGGTCGCTGAGGCCGGGGTCGCGCAGGCGCAAGCCGCGGTGACAAGGACACGCGCCCAGCTCGAGCGCCTCCTCGATCCGGAAACGGGCGAAGACGGCCCCGACCTCGTGGCGGCGGCACAACGCGTACGCGAAGCACAGGAAGAACTGGAAGCGGCACAGACCGAGCTCGATCTGCTGACTGTCACCAGCTCAGTCGAGGGCAACGTCCTGCGGATCAATGTTCGTGAAGGCGAGTTTGCTCCGGCGGCAACCTCGACCGACGGCCTGATGGTCCTCGGACGCGACGGGCCAAGGCATCTGCGTGTAGAGATTGACGAAGTCGACTCGGTTCGTTTTCAACGGAGTGCCCGCGCGTGGGCTTCGCCGAGAGGCGGGGCGGAAGTGCGGTATGAGCTCGATTTTGTATTCGTGGAGCCACTCATGGTGGCAAAGACGAATCTCGCGGGACGGACGAGCGAGCTTATCGACACTCGCGTGCTGCAAGTCATTTATGCGCTTCCGGAGTCGTTCGTGACGCCCGGCATCGGCCAGCAATTCGATGTCTACATCACCGCAGAATAGGTTGAAGATCGATGAAGACAGCCTCGCTCACGATCGGGTTAGTGACCCTTGCCTCACTCTTCGGGTGCACGGTTGGTCCGGACTATCAACGACCAGCGTTAGATCGAGTTCTGCAGGGGTCGTTCTCGGCGCGTGGTACCACGGATCGTGACATCCCGGCGCAGGTGGACATCGCGACGTGGTGGGAGGCGTTGGAAGATGACGAGCTGACTGCTGTCGTGGCTCGCTCACTTACTGAGTCCATCCGACTCGAGCAAGCGTTGGAACGCATCATCGAGGCCCGAAGTCGTCGAGGTATAGAGAACGCCCAGCGCCTTCCTACGCTCGATGGCCAAGGCTCGTACAGCCGATTGAGCACCGGTGAAGATGGAGTCGGACTCCAAGGAGCACCACCCGGTGAGGAACTGGACGTCTACTCGGCCGGAGTTGTTGCCGGCTGGGAGATCGATCTGTGGGGCCGCGTCCGTCGGTTGGTTGAGGCGGCGGATGCCGACATTGAGTTCGCGATCGAGGACTACCGCGCCGTCCGGGTCGCGCTCGCGGGTGATGTTGCCC
>JBCBMF010000271.1:0-3614 GCA_039822905.1 Planctomycetota bacterium | reverse complement strand
GATCAGGCGATACACGTGATCACGCAACGCGCTACCGCTGGTCGAAAATCCACGAGGGCTGCCTATCGATTTCCGTGTTCTCGATTCGGCTGTACGAAGCTGGTCGCCACGCTATGCGAAAGGCGACATCGGTCGGAGCCCACCGTGCATTCAGCCTGTTGTCGTGCAGGGCATCGTCGAGAACGTGCCATTGATAGGGAGATTGCCGTTACGATGCCTGCGGGACCCCAGGCGGGAAGGCCTGGGCGATGACCACACGAAAGCAGGGGATGTCTTATGATGACCGCCGAACGATCTTGGGGTCGATCCGTTGTCACTCGGATCGCGGCGGTGTGCGCGGCCTTCGTCGTCTTCCCGTCGGCTTCGCAGCCCGCTGTTGCATCAGACGATCTTCCCATACCGAAGCGAACGTACATACTCAGCAATGATCGCATCGTGATGGCGCGCGAGCTTGTGGAGGCAGGTGATCCGGAGCTCGTTCGAGCGCGCGACGCCGTCGTTCGCCGAGCCGAAGTCTTCCTCGAAGAGCCGATTATCCCGATCACCACAGGTAAAGACGACCCAGCCGTGTCAGCTCCCTCGGGTGATCCGCGGGAGTACATCTCGATCGGGCCGTACTGGTGGCCGAACCCCGAGACGGAAAACGGACTGCCGTTTGTTCGCCGCGACGGCGAGGTCAATCCGGACCGATCGAAGTACGACGCCGACAAGCTCGCACACTTTGGCCGAGCGACGACGGCTCTCGCGCTCGGATACCTCGTCACCGGCGACGAGCGCTACGCCGAGCGGGCGGCTCAGCATCTGCGCACGTGGTTCGTTGATGAGCAGACGCGCATGCACCCCCGGATGGAGTATGCCCAGTTTGTGCCCGGCGTCACGGAGAAGGGTCGCAAGAGCGGCGTGATCGAGACGCTGCGCATCCGGTTTGTTGCCGACGCCATGGAGATTGTCGCCGAGTCAGACCACTGGACAGCACAGGACGATACCGAAGCCCGGCGGTGGTACGCGGCGTACCTCGAGTGGCTGCTCACGAGCGAGCTCGGCCGCGCGGAACTGGCAGCCGCGAATAACCATGCCACGTGGGCCCTCGCACAGTGTGTGCAGTATGCGCTCGTGACGGACCAGCACGACTTGGCCGAGAAGCTCGCGTTGGAAGGTCAGCGCATCATCGAGGAGCATATCGAAGCCGACGGCACGCAACCGGAGGAGCTTACGCGGACGATTGCGTTGCACTACTGCGGCTTCAATCTGCGGGGCCTGCTCGATCTGGCGACATACGCCGAGTCGTTGGGCGTCGATCTTCTCGGCTACGAAGCACCGTCGGGCGGCAGCATCAGAGTCGCGTTGGAGTTCGTCGAGCCATACATGGCAGGCCGCGAGGAGTGGCCCTATCAGCAGATCCGACCCCACAGCTACGAGCGATACAACCAGCTCATCCGCATGGCCGCGAGCGCGTTCCGCGATCCCTCACTCGGCCGGGTCATCGATGAGCTGCCGCCGCTCGACGACAACGACCAGTGGATGGCGTACGTGTGGCCGCGCCCGCTTGGAGCCAGATCGGAGTAGATGAGTCAGATGATTGTGCGGGAGACAAGCCCGGTGTAGTTCGTTTCGAACAATCGGGCCACGTCACCGCGGATGTCCGCTTCGCTGATGACCGCGCCGGCGTCGATTGCCTGAACATAGCGGTCGGCCAGGCACTCGCCGATGATCTTTCGCGAGGACTTCCACTTGTAGATCAGCTGCTCGAGCACACGCGCATCCGAATGCTGCGGCACAAAGCTCGTGCCGAGCAGCTCAAGCCGCAGCGTCGTGAGCTCCCGGATCTGCGATGCGGTGTTGAGGTACCACCAGCAGCCGAACGGAAAGATGTTCGCAAACTTGCGTGCGGCAATGCACAGCTCGTGCTGATTCTCACGGCTGAGCATCGTCACCAGAAACGTGACATCCGGGTATCGGCGAGCAAGGGCGATGAGCTGATCGACATCCGCTCGACCAAGACCGTCGCCAGCCAGTTGCATCTCCGGGTGCACAGCTCTTCTCGCCCCGATCATGAGCGCGACAGGCAGGCCGTGCTCTCGTGCCGCCGGGATGATCGCGTGATCGAAGATAACCGCAGCATGCGGCTCGCCTTCGGTTGTTCGTTCGTAGCGGAAACCGGGGGACAGGCTGCACGCGAGATACTCGGGCCTGATCCGAGCGATCCAATCGTCCAGAAACCGCCGCACCTGGTCGGCAGATTGCATGCTTTCCGATGCCATCGCGTCGTACCCCCACTGCCGAAGCATCGAGGACGCTCGCCCCCACTCTTCGACGAGCGGGTCGACGCGCAGCACGGCCGCGAAGCGAGAATCATCGAGGCTCGCCGCGTCGTCGAGCCACAGCGGCCGCTCCACATCGGAGAACGGCTCGTTGGTCATCACGATGTGTTGAACGTTGGCGATCCGCATCACCTCGTCGACGTGAGCACCGATCGAGCGAGCCGCGAACCAGCCGCGATAGCCCTCCAACGTCGCGGCCCGCGGTTCAAGCCCGAGCGATGTGAGCACGTCGATCAGCCCCACACAAGCCTCGCTCGTTGGCGGCCTCTCGACGAACAGCGTCTTCCAGACCAGATCCGCTCGCTCGGATAGAGGCATCGACCAGAAGCGATCCGGCGTCAGCCCATCGCGCCCCAGCACACGGAATACCTCGTCGACGAAGTAGTGATATGCCAGCAACTCGTCGATGCCCCGGAGCAGCATCGGCTCGCGGCCGGAGCCGTCGCCCGAGGCGCCGAAACTCGGCGCGTAAAGGTGCGTGTGCATATCGACGATCGGCTGTGCACCGATGATCGATCGCACGGTCTCTTGCAGTTGCTCCTTCGTCGTCGCTGATGGCATGGCCGATCTCGCTCCTCCGCGGAGTGTACCAGCAAAGCTCGCAAGATCGAACCTGCGTCGCTGATCGCGACGGTACGATCACACATGAACGAAGCATCGCATACGAATCGATTCGATCTCGTCGGCTCGGTCGCCGTTGTCGTCGGCGGCACAGGCGTGCTCGGCGGCGCGATCGCCGAAGGACTGGCGCAGCACGGCGCAAGCGTCGCCGTGCTCGGCCGTAACCGTCAGCGGGGCGAGGCACGAGCCGCATTGATCGCCAACGCCAGCGGCCGAGCCGCTTTCGTGCCGGCCGATGCGTCAGACCCCGAGTCGCTCCGCGCCGCCCACAAAGCAGTTGAGAACGAGCTGGGTACGTGCGATGTGCTCGTCAATGCGGCCGGCGGCAACGACCCACGTGCATCGGTCCACGCGACGCAGCGATTCGAGGACATCCCGCTCGATGCGTGGAACGACGTCGTCGCCAGCAACCTCGCGGCTGGCGCGTTGCTGCCCACGCAAGAGTTTGGTCCCGCCATGGTCGAGCTCGGCCGCGGCAGTGTGATCAACATCGCCAGCGTCGCGGCCCACGTGCCCGTCTCCGGAGGAGTTACATATTCAGCCGCGAAGGCCGCGGTGCTGAACCTCACGCAGTTCCTTGCACGTGAATGGGCTGCCGATGGAGTACGCGTGAACTCGATCACGCCCGGGTTCTTCCCTGCCGATCAGAACAGCCGGTTGCTCTTCAACGAC
>JBCBMF010000270.1:0-3622 GCA_039822905.1 Planctomycetota bacterium | reverse complement strand
TGTCTCAGAACGCACCGGCGATCGGTGGTGGCGGTTTGCGAAGGCCTGGCTGTTCACAGATCTTGCCGATGAGGGTGAATCATCGTGAGCAACTTGCTCGAGACGCTGTTCCACGAAGCCTTGGGGGTGCCCGAGTCCGAGCGTGATGGATGGCTCTGTCGGCGTTGCGGCGGTAATACGTCTCTGCTCGCCGAGGTGAAGCAGCTGCTTTCGGCCGGTTCACGTGCGGGCTCGTTCCTTGAAACGCCTCCGATCGATGCAATGGTCCGAGTAACTGATGCGCGGTCGGCGGCAGCGGGCCAGAGCGAGCCGAAACGCATCGGGCCCTACACGATCGTTCGGCTGCTTGGGACCGGGGGGATGGGCGAGGTGTATCTCGCGCGGCGCGCCGAAGAAGATTTCGAGCAGCTGGTGGCTGTAAAGACGCTGCGAAGCATGGCGACTCCCGAGCTGATCGAGCGGTTTAGCCGCGAACGCCGCGTGCTCGCATCGCTGACGCATCCGAACATTGCGTCGCTGATCGACGGCGGCGAGACAGAGGGCCGCATCCCGTATCTGGTTATGCCCTACGTCGATGGCGAGCCGATCGGTGCGTACTGCCGGGCGAACGCGCTCGGCCCCCGCGCGGTCATTCGGCTGATGCTCCCGGTGCTCAGCGCGGTGACTTCCGCGCACCGCCGACTTGTGGTGCACCGAGACCTCAAGCCGGCAAATGTGCTGGTCGACGCCGAAGGTCAGCCGACAGTGCTGGACTTTGGTATCGCGAAGATGCTCGGCGCAGCGGCCCCAGACGCCACGGCGACCGGTCGGCATCTGCTTACCCCGCTGTATGCCAGCCCCGAACAGCTCAGGGGTGAGACCGTCTCGATCGCGACAGATGTCTTCAGCCTCGGTGTGATGCTGTATGAGCTGCTGAGCGGGTCGAACCCGTGGGTTGGCTCAGACCGGCAGAACCCGGTCGAACTTGCACGGAGAATCTGCGAGTCCGAGCCGGCCTCGCTCAGCCTCACGCGGACGCGCACGGGTCAGGATGTTCGTCAGTCGCAGCGGGCTACCTGGGCGGATCTGGACGCCGTGGTGATGACCGCGATGCGCAAAGAGCCCGAGCGTCGGTACCCAAGCGTTGATCATCTGGCCGATGACCTCAAGCGCATCCTCCGTGGCCTGCCGGTGACCGCACGGCCCGATACGCTCTCGTACCGAACAAGCCGGTTCGTGCGGCGTAACCGTGTTGCCGTCGCAGCCGCCGCGGCTTGTGTGCTCGCGATGATTGGAGGAACAACTGTCAGCATCGTGCAGGCACAGAGGGCCCAGGCCGCGAGCGAGCGATACCGCGAGCAGCTAACGATAACTGAAGACACGGTCGATCGGCTGCGGCAGCTCGCGCGGTCGATGGTCTCGGACATCTACGACAGCGTCGCGCAGCTTGACGGCGCGAATCCTGCGCGGCTCGCGCTGCTCCAGAGCGGCATCTCGCACCTCGACCAGGTCGCCGAGCAGCTCGGCGGCGACCCCGGGCTCGCGACCGACCTCGTCGTCGCCTACACGCGGCTTGCGGACGTGCAAGGACTGCGCACGATCGGGAGCGTCGGAGACACCGCCGCGGCGCTCGACAGCAGCGCGAAGGCGCTCGCGATCGCCGAGAAGCTCCAGGTCATGCCCGACGCGCCGCAGGATGCCCCGGTTCTGCTGGCGATGGCGCAGCGTGCCAGGGGTGATCTACTCAAGGCGACGGGTCGGTTCGACGCGGCGCGGTCGTCGTACTCCGCTGGCCTCGACGCTGCCGCGGACGCGGCGGCGCGATTCCCCGACTCTCCGCGCGTTCGTCGCTTTACGATCGCTCTTGCACTGCAACTCGGTGCGTTGGAGCGGCGCATGGGAAACCCCGCGGGTGCCATGGCGGCCTATGAGACCGCAACGGAGGCGATCCGCGAGGTTCTTGTTGAGTCGCCGGACGATCGCAACACGCTGCGGAACCTTGCGATCGCGCAGCGTCGCATCGGTGACCTGCTGCTTGCCGAGGGCCGCATCGAGCTGGCACGGGAACGCTTTCGCGAGGGCTTTGATGTGTTTGCGAGCTTCCAAGAGGCGGAACCCGACAACCGGCAGCACGCGTCGGACCTTGCGCTTCACCACGAGCGACTGGGCGACTGCGCGCTCATGCTGGTCGACAACGAAACTGCTTGGGAGCACTACACGGTGTCTCGATCGATGGTGGAACGAGAGCTGGCCGAGAACCCGAGCGACGCGTTGCTGATCGATCGGATGTCGATTGCGCTGGAGAAGCTCGCCGATGTCAGCGCGGCCAGCGGTGATGCGGGCATGGCAGCCGACTACGCGCATGAGGCCGCGGCCCTAGCACGCAAAGGTGCAGCGAACGATCCCGACAACAACTCGGCACATCTCAGCGTGCTCTTTATTCGCGGGAAGGCCGCCCGATTGGCGTTCGACGCAGGCCGAGATGCGCGTGTCGAGCTTGCAGATGTGGTTAAGTCGGCCCACGCGGCGTCAATCCTCAATCAGTCTGATCCCTACCCCGCCCAGATCGAGATCGAGGCAAGGACCACGCTTGTCCGCGCCGGTTATTCGACAGCGGCAAGCCTCTCGACCGCGCTCGAGCGTCATCAGAGCAGGTTCTCGACGAAGCCCTGGTTTCGTGAGGCGATCGCGGTTACAAGCGAGGCAGGCAAGAAGGGTGTGTCAAACGAATCGGATAATTCGGAGCTTGAGCGGTTTTGATACTCGGCCCACGGTCTCAGAGTCCCCGTGGCGAGGAGGTCACGGATGCAGCCATTCGAGGTCACGGACGAGCGGTAGAAATCGATCGAGACGGATGACATGGCGACGCAAGAGACCCCGAAGACCACGCACTCGGACGGTTCAGAGGCACATCCGGGGCCGAGGTCCATCGAATTTGTAGTCGGCGTGGGGTCCCGGTTGGCGTGACCGACTGCGCCGGACAAGCCCACGATTCAAAGTACTTGCAGTCCGCGATCGCCAGCCTGCCACGGAGGAACCGAAGAACTGTGGGGATCGCAGTCGACAAGGACTACAGCTCGCCGCGCGAGCGACAGTACTGTCAGCGACGAGCCATGCTCGACGTGATCCCGCACCGGTCGGATCAGGTCGCTCGCGAGCGTCAACGCGGCCTGGACCATCTCATCCGTTGGGGCCGCAACGCCGTCGAGCGAACCATCGATCAACTCAAAGTGAAACGATGCATTGGCACAAGAATCGAGAAACTCGCGACCAGCATCCTCGGCATGCTCACACTCGCATGCCTGAGGCCATACCTTGCCGTCCTCGATCCGTCAGACTCGGCCCAGTACCCTCCGCCGGAGGTGCTGGCCGGAATACTCGTTCGCGCTTCCGCGTCCTGTTCGACGACAACGACACGAAGCCGATCTGCCCGCTGTGGTTCAACGGCGTGAAAAAGTACCTCGGCGTACTTTACGCGGCCAAGAAAGAAAGCCGGGCAGATGTCAACGGTCCAAACGATCTGTTCTCCGATGCCGACAAGACCCGCGCTTCGGTCGGCCACATTCTGGACTGACCCACGCCGATGGACGCAGCTCTATTGGCCTCGCCTGGTTCAAGCACAAGCGTACGGAGGTTCGGCCGG
>JBCBMF010000269.1:0-3622 GCA_039822905.1 Planctomycetota bacterium | reverse complement strand
CGGGTGTCGAGCGAGCCAAGCGCGTGCTCAACGCCGCGAGCATCCTCGGCTGCAACGCCGCCGCGATCAGCGTCGACAGCCCGGAGGAGGACGACTTCGTCGACTTCGCCGCCGACCGCTTCCGCCAGATCGTTGAGACCGCCGACAAGCTCGACATGAACATCCTCGTTGCCCCCCGCGAGGGCCTGACCCACAAGCCCGAGCGCGTGACCGAGCTGATCAAGAAGGTCGGCGGCTTCCGCGTCGGCACGTTCCCCGACTTCGAGGCCGCCGTGCAGGCCGAGGACCCCGCCGCCTACCTCCGCAAGCTCGTGCCGTACGCCAGCGTCGTCTGCGCGACGACGGTGTCGCTGACCGCTCCCGAGACGCTCCCCGAGAAAGAGCCGGCCGAGGAAGACGAGAAACCAAAGCCCAAGAAGCCAGCCTCGGAGGCCCCGTCCGAAGACGCCGAGCCCACCGATGCCGAGCTCGCCGAGGAGGCCGAGGCGTCCGAAGAAGACATCGACGCCCCGCCCGGAGGCCCCGGTGGAGGGCTGGAAGGCCTCATCCAGGCTGTCCTCAACGAAGAGGACTTCGAGGAAGAGCAGGAGCCGCCCACGCACGAGCCATATCCGCTCCAGCCACTGATCGACGCAATCGCGGCCGTCGGCTTCGACGGATCGCTCGCCGTGCGGTATTCTGGCAAGGAAGACTGCGTCGCCGGCACGGATCTGAGCCGGTGGGCACTCGAGCACGCGGTCGAGCACAAGTCGGGGTAAGCACGTGGCATCCACGAAGACGCTCAAGCCCAAGCCAGCCACCCCCGCCCGAGGACGCACGGCCGTGCCGATCAAGAGCGACCTCATCATCACCATCGACGGCCCGGCGGGCACGGGCAAGTCCACCGTCGCCCGGCTCCTCGCCGCACGCCTGGGCCTCGATTTCCTCGACACCGGCGCGATGTACCGAGCCGCCGCCGCCATCGTCATCGACCACGGGCTCGATCCCGCGGACGTTGAATCGGTCGTCGCCAAAGTCGCCGACGCCGACCTGCACTTCGACTGGCAGACCGATCCGCCCGCGATTCTTGCGTGGATGAACCCCCTCAACGATCGCATCCGTCACGCCGACGTCACCAAGCTCGTCTCGCCGCTCGCCGCCCTCGGCGAGCTCCGCGAGCACATGGTCCGCAAGCAGCGGCTCATCGCCCAGCAGCACCCCCGGCTCGTCTCCGAGGGCCGCGACCAGGGCTCGGTCGTCTTCCCCGACGCCCACGTCAAGTTCTACCTCGACGCCGACGTCGATGTCCGCGCCAAACGCCGAGCCGAGCAGATCGCGGAAGCCAATCAGCCCGTGCCGGAGCCCGAGCAGCTCCGCACCGACATCCGCGAACGCGACGAACGCGATATGACCCGCGCGGTCGGCCCGCTCGTCTGCCCCGACGACGCGCTGACCGTCGACACGGGCGCGCTGTCGCTCGAAGGCGTCGTCGACCTGCTCGAAGCCGAGTGCCGGGCGCGCATCGACGCCTGAGCGATCGGATGAGCGACGTCAAACCGATCAAGAGCCCACGCATCTACAGCCTCGCCCGCTTCACCGCCCGCATGGCGTTTCGGCTCTTCTATCGCGTCAAGATCATCGGCGAGGACCGCGTCCCGCTCGAAGGACCCGTCCTGCTCGTCGCCAACCACGGCTCGTTCATCGATCCGCCCCTCGTCGGCGGCACGCTCCGAATACGCAACACCAACTTCCTCGCAAGACGCAGCCTCTTCAAAGGCCCGCTCGGCTGGCTCATCCGGAGGCTCAATTCCATCCCGCTCGACGACAACGCGGGCGACGTCAAGGCCATCCGCCAGGTCCTCGAACGCCTGGGCGAAGACGAGCCCGTCCTCATCTTCCCCGAAGGCGCCCGCACCTGCGACGGCAAGCTGCAGCCGTTCCGCGACGGCGCCCGCCTGATCATCCGCCGAGCCAAGTGCCCTGTAGTCCCGATCGCGATCGAAGGAGCCTTCGAGACCTGGCCCCGCACCCGCAAACTTCCCCGGCTCTTCGGCTGCCGACTCGCGATCGAGTACGGCGAGCCGATCTCCGCCGAGCGAGCCCGAGCTGACGACGGCAACGAACTTCTTGAACGCACCATCGACACCATGCGCCTCGCCCTCCGCGACCAAATGCGTCGCGAGACCAAGGGCAAATTCCCACCCCCAAGCGACGCAGACAAACCCCTCCACCCCGAGTGAATTACTCCAAACGAGCCCCTGGCGCAAGTAAGGGGACTCGACAGACTCAGCACAAAACGAAAACCCTCGCTCACGCAAGGGGCCCGTCAACATTCAACCTGTCTGGAAACACTCAACCAGCGTTACGAAGCGCCTCGATCCGCTTCTCCGTCGGCGGATGCGTCGCAAACAGCTTCGCCAGCGACTCACCCGCAAACGGCTCGACGATGAACAGGTTGTTCTGAGCCGGGTTCGGGTTCGCCATCGGGATGCGGCGGTTCAGATTCTCGAGCTTGGTGAGCGCCGCGATCAGCCCATCGGGCGAGCCGACCAGGGCCGCCGCGTCCGCATCAGCCACAAACTCCCGGCTTCGGCTGATCATCGCCTTGATGACGGCCGCCCCGATCGCGCCGATGATCACCACCGCGATCATGACAAACGGGTTGCTGTTCTCGTTCCGCCCGCCCATGAACAGGAAGCCCCACTGGGCGAGGAACGCCAGGACACCCGCGAGCGTCGCGGCGATCGTGCTCGTCAGCGTGTCGCGGTTCTTGATGTGCGCCAACTCGTGCGCCATCACGCCCCGCATCTCTTCTTCGGTGAGCAGCTGCATCGCGCCCATCGTCGCCGCGACCGCGGCCTTCTTCGGGCTGCGGCCGGTTGCGAACGCGTTCGGCGCCTGCTGCGGGCAGACATACACCCTCGGCATCGGCAGGTTCGCCTTCTGCCGAAGCTCGTCGACCATCTCATAGAGCGGATCGCCCGGCCCGACCTCCTGGCCCCGCATCGCCTTGATCGCGATCCTGTCGCTGAAGAAGAACGCAACGAAGTTCGTCGCGATGCCCATGATCAGGAACGGGATCATGTACCCTTGCCCGAGCATGCCGCCGATGGCGACAAACAGCGCCATCATGCCGCCGAGCAGGAAGACGGTCTTGGTGTTGTTCACGAAACGTGTCATGGCGTTGAGTACTCCTGAACTCTGTTCGGAGTTCGTGTGCAAACATTATGCCGGATTCGGCGGCATGCCCCCGCCGCACCCAGCCGCCCGGAACGCGAATCGGACGCAGCTATCCGCTCGCAAGCCTGCCACCCTGTCAGTCCGCAGAACCGTCCGACGCCCCGGCGGTCTTGTCCGCTGATTCGGCATCGGGCTCCGCGCCGTTCGCGCCGTTCGCGCCGCTCGCCTCCGCCGGCTCGGCCTGACCCTCGCGCCATCCCCGCAGCGAGATCCAGTCCAGCTCGAAATCGAAGTCGACATACGGCCCGACAAATGGCGGGTACTCGAACACCCCCCGCGTCGCCCGCTCGTCGTTGTAGCGCGGTGCGGCGATCACCACGGCCGTCAGCAGCCAGCGGTCGTACCGCGGGTCGTTCTCGATCCGATCGATGAACAACCTCGGCACCTCGACGTCCACCGCTTC
>JBCBMF010000268.1:0-3640 GCA_039822905.1 Planctomycetota bacterium | reverse complement strand
CCGATGCCCGGCCGCCTTGCTCGCTGACTAACGCGGTTCTTTGCCGGATGCTCAGTAGTAGAGCAGCCTGAGCATCGCGAAGCCGAGCACGCCCGCAAGCACAACGCCGACGGCCATCAGCACAGCCCCTGATCGGCGGGTGGGTCTCATCTGCCACCACATCATGAGGCCTGAGAGCGCCCAGAAGATCATGAGCGACGCGGTCACGTCGACGACGACCGCCCACACCGACCTCGCCGACATGGAGAGCGGGTAGCCGTGCGAGACATGAAGCCTGAGCAAGAACGACCGAAGATCGATCGCTCGCCGCGGCTCGCCCGCCGGCCTTGCGCTGACCGAGCCGGTGACCACGTCACAGAGAACGATCCAAGGCTCCCCGTCGACGAGCACGCGCATCTTGACGTCTGGGGCCGCCCTCACTCTCGCCGAGTCGGTCCCGGCATCGGTGTTGACGGCCGCAATCATCGCGCCGGACGCATCGGCGAGCGGCGGATCGACCCGGGCGGGCAAAGGCGACTCGATACGCGGTGTGACAGGCGTCACAGTTCGCGTGCCTCGGCGACCATCGGCCGTGAAGCGGAACCGGGTGCGCTCTTCGTCTGAGGTGGCGTCGATGATGTAGTCGCCGACCAGCGTGGCACCGTCCTCGATGGCGAGCTGCGTGTCCGATTCGGTTGCCTCCTGCAGAGCCGCGAGGACGGCTCCCGCGAGTTCTGACGCGGTGGCCGCATCTGGCTGCACAAACTGATACGGCTCAAGCGGTGAGACATCGCCGCGCCCGAAGATCGCGGGATGATTAAACAGAATCGCTGTGATGCCATACAGCAGGATGAACGGCATGAGCGCGAGGCCGAAGTACATGTGCAGCCGCCGCACGACTTTCATCCTCGCGTTCTTTTTGCGACGGCTCGCGAGCGCGTTGGCTGGTCGGCGTTGTGTTGGTTCGACGGTCGCGCCGCCGCCTACGCTTTGGCGTGACGACTCTTGATTCAGCGGCTCCATCGATTGGTCCTCTTCGGCTGCCCCGCCGGTCCGGCGTGCTGCTTGTCGCGGTCGCGTTGTCCCTGTTCACGCTCGCGGCCGGGGGAGCGCTGACCGCGGCGGGCATCGGCCCTTGGTACAGATCGCTTGAGATCCCGCCGTTCCAACCGCCGGCGTGGGTGTTCACTCCCGCGTGGACGATCATCTTTGTGCTGGTGGCGGTTTCGCTCTGGCGCATCTCGCTCCGCGGAGACATCTCGCGGGCAGCAGTGTTGCTCTACACGGTTCAGCTTGTTCTGAATGTCCTCTGGTCGCTGTTCTTCTTTGTGATGGAAAGGCCCGACCTCGCGCTCGTCGATGCCGCGGTGCTTGATGTCGTCGTGATCGCCATGGTGATTGTGTATGGTCGCATCGACAAAGCCGCGGGCCTGTGCCTCGTGCCGTACGCGGCGTGGATGCTGTTTGCGACGGCAATCAATGCCTGGATTGTGCTTCATAACTAGAGCGTTCCCCGCCGTGCCTTCCGTGGCGTTCAATTGCGCTCGCCCGAGACAACTCCCGTGGTGCCACCGCGGGTCGGCGTTGCTCGCCGGATGTCCCTTCTCGCACTTCGAAAGCCGAACGTGATCAAGATCGCGTGACCGCCGAGTTGGCTCGGTGAGCCGCTGTTCGCAAACACGGCCGAGTCTGGTTGAGACCGTGTCTCAATAATCCTATCCTCTCCTCCCACGCCGAGAACAAGGGAGAAGCGATCGTGTCAGTCCGGAATTCAATCATCGTGCTCGCGTCCGCCCCGCTCTTGCTCGCGCCCGCCGGCGCGGCACTCGCTGACACGCTTGTCATTGACGTCAGCGGCAGGATCACATCCGACGATCTCGACATGCCCGAGCAGTTCGCGGATCTGAATGAGACGTTCGACGCGATGCGAACCAACGGCGAGTTCACGCTGACGATCTATGTCCCGAATTTCGAGGAGTACAGCACCGGCACGCACACGGTTTCACTCAACCTCGGCAACAGCCTGAACTACGGCCCGACGAAGGACGAGCCCGCCAAGATCGTCACGCCGGGGCTCTCGGTGCTGTTTCACAGCACACTGCTCGGCACGCTCGAAGGCGTTCCCACGCGAGTCGCGAACAAGGGATGGACGTTCCTGCCGGACGAAACACAGTTGGCTGATGTCGGTGAGATCACCATCACCGACGGGCAGGTCACGAGCATCAAGTTCGGCTGGATCGGCGCAGATAACCCCGGGCTCAAGAGCATCAACGGATACATCGCCGATCGCCGGGGCTTCCCTGTCAAGGTCTCTTCGATCGAGATCGAGGCCGACACGTTCTCAACCGCGACGAAAATTGGCGATCTTGTGCTGACTCGCGCACTCTCGCCGGCTGCGGCGGTTGACGTTGAAGCAGCAGATGCCGGCACCGCGACAGGTGAGAACTGATCGTCCGTGTGAGCGCACATCATCGACCGGCGTGGCCTGAATCCGCCGAGCGTACCGAAGGAGACTGAGATGATCTCAAAGAGAATGACCCGCGGACTGACGTTGCTTGTCGGTGCCTTCGTGGCATCGGTGTCCGCGGCGCAGGGTGTTGTGAACGTCTATTCGGCCCGCCACTACCCGAGCGACGATGCGCTCTACCAGCGGTTCACGGAGCAGACCGGGATCGAGGTCAAGCTGCTCGAGGCCAAGTCGGACGAGCTGCTGACGCGGCTTCGGAGCGAAGGCAGCAGGAGCCCGGCCGATGTGTTCATCGCCGTCGACGCGGCCCGTCTTCAGCGGGCCGAGGAGCAAGGCATTTTCCAGCCGGTGTCGTCGAGCGAACTCAATATCGATGTGCCCGAATCACTCCGGCATCCGGAAGGGCTGTGGTTCGGGCTGACGACCCGCGCGAGGGTGATCTTTGCGTCCCGTGAGCGAGTGGACGACAGCGTCACGCTCGACTACGAGGACCTCGCTACGCCCGAGTGGAAGGGGCGCGTGCTCGTGCGAAGCTCGTCGAACGTCTACAACCAGTCGCTGGTTGCGTCGATGGTCGAGACCGTGGGTGCGGACGCCGCGGAGGCATGGTGCAGAGGGATCGCCGAGAACTTTGCCCGCAGCCCTCAGGGCGGCGATACGGACCAGATCCGTGCGCTCGCGGCGGGCGAGGGCGATGTCGCGATTGCGAACCACTATTACTACATGCGGATGCTGGTTGGTTCGGAGAGCGACAGGGCGGCGGCCGCGAAGGTGCGGCTGATCTTCCCAAACCAGGACGATCGTGGCACGCACATCAACATCTGCGGTGCCGGCGTGGTCGCGACCGCACCAAACCGGGCCAACGCGGTTCGGTTCATCGAGTTCTTGTTGAGCGAGGAAGCCCAGGGCGCGTTTGCAGCGGGAAACCATGAATACCCGGTCGCCAACAACGCAGAGCCCGACCCGACGCTGCAGAAGCTCGGCGATTTCAAGGCCGATGCGGTGAACGTCACGGCGCTCGGCAGAAACAACGCCGAGGCCGTCAAGGTCATGGATCGAGCGGGTTGGCGATAGTCTCTGCCTCCAAAGACTCGGACTCGGGGCAAACGATCGGAGCCATGGAAGGTTTCGCGTTCATTGACTTGACGACCGCAGAATTGCCGATAGCCTTCGCAACACGTGAAGAACGCATCG
>JBCBMF010000267.1:0-3658 GCA_039822905.1 Planctomycetota bacterium | reverse complement strand
CCCTGGGCGAGATGTCTATCGATCCGGGGGGCGAGGGCGGCGCAGGAATATTGACGATGACGGGGGATATCAACCTCAACGGCGGCGGTTTTACATCCGTCCTGATGGACGCCTCGGGGCGCGGCGACGAAGCAGATGCGCGGTTGCCCGACTTCGCAGGGGTGCGCGGAATCCGGTTTCGTGTGCGGGCTTCGGATCAACCGCACCATCGGCCATGGCGTCTGCGTGTGGAGGACGATCTGCCGCGGCGGCGGGGGATCAACTTCCGTGGTCTGATGACGTTCAACATCGCGGTGCCCGCGAACCAGTGGCAGACTGTGACGGTGTGGCTGCAGCACCTGCGGCCTACGGCGAGCGGACGAGAGTTGGATCCGGCGGCCTGGGAGCCACTGGACGTTTCGCGAATCCGCCGATTGGGGGTCGTGCTGAACGACACGGGCGCTGGACCATACGAACTGCAAATCGAACGTATCGAGTTGATCCGCTGATGGGGCGTTGCCACTCCGTCGTCCGCTCCTGCTTTGGCTTGAGCTGCGGCTATTGGTCATCCAGGGTGTGATGGTGAGCGACGCGCGAGCAGCGTGTTGTTCTTTGCTGATCGGCATTGACCACCCCGCTGAGCGGTGCCTCGTGGTCACAGCCCAGCGCTTGACCGCAACACGGATCAGACCGAAATCATCAAGTACCGGGCCGTCGTAAGACCGACGAAGCCACGGTCGCCCCGGTCTTTGTCGCCCGCAGTCACCGGACATCGCTTCTCTCGGTGCAGCAGGCATGCCCGCTCGCCCCGCACAATTGGGGTATCGCTTTGCTCGCAAGCGATCGAGACCCCGCTCCGTGCAATCGGGCGGGACGGTTCAAACGTCAAGAGCTTCTCGCAAGCTGTAGACTCTTCGAGAGACGAAGGTCACTGCCGCCGACTCGTGGAGCGCCAACTCGATCGCCGGCACACGTCGAACGACTGGCCGCACGCTGCCCGACGGTCGAGTAGGAAGGGCAAGCGCGAGCGTTAGGCCAGATCGATGGAGGATCACACATGGCTTCTGCCACGACAGTTGACGTCCTGCTAGTTGGTGCCACCGGAATGCTCGGTGGCTCGATTCTCGAAGGTCTCCTAGAGACGAATCAGACCGTTCGCGCACTTCTGCGGCCCGGCAAGGAAGCTGTCGAGCGATCCCTCAGCGAGCGTGGAGTGGAAGTCGCGCACGGTGATGTGCTCGACCGGGCGTCCGTCGATGCCGCAGTCACGGGGGCGCGCGTCGTAGTGATCGCACTCAACAACAATCCTGACCTCTTCGTGCCGGGGCATCGAAACCTGCTCGAAGCGGCCGAGTCTCACGACGTCGAGCGCATCGTTCCTTCGGACTTCTCAGTCGACTTCTTCAAGATCCGGCCAGATGAAAACGACAACCTCGCGATGCGGCACGAAGTGGCTCCGCTCTTCGAGGGCACTCGCGTCCGACCGATCCACGTTCTCATCGGCGCGTTCATGGACACCATGCTCGATCCGAACGCCCCATTTATCGACTGGGAGCGTGGGAACCTGCCGTTCTTCGGCGACGGCGAACAGCTGTGTGATTTCACGACCGTCGCTGACGCGGGCAGGTTTGTTGCGGCTGCGTGCGCAGACCGAGACGCCCCGGAAGCAGTTCGGTTTGCGGGCGATGTGCTCACGATGCCAGGCCTCGCGGCGTCAGTTGCCGCCGGTCGTGGGATCACGCTGGAAGGAAGACGACAAGGTAGCGTGGACGATCTTGCGGGTGTGATCGAGTCCAAGAAACACAGTGGTGGTGACCCGTGGGAGTGGATCGCCCTGCAGTATCACCACAACATGGTCTCGGGCCGGGCCAAACTCGAACCGCTTAACAACGAGCGTTACCCGGATGTGCAACCGGAGACTATCGAAGACTTCGCACGGCATACCAAAGATGAGACTGTCCGAGGTATGGGTTTCTCGAACTGAGGTCAGATGATGAAGACGCCGCGTCACGCCGCCATCACGTTGCTTGCCGCCAGCAGTCTCACCGTCATGAGCGGCGCGACCATCGCGCCGGCCTTGCCAGCGATCCGTGATGCGTATATCGAGGGTTGGCAGGCCGAACTGCTTTCCAAGCTGGTGCTCACGCTGCCGGCCCTGCTCATCGCCCTCATCGCGCCGATTGGCGGGGCGTTGCTAAACCACTTCGGGCGCACACGCACACTTCTAGCGGGCCTCGTCCTTTACGCCTTTGCCGGAAGCAGCGGGCTCTGGATGCCGGAGTCATGGACCCTGCTCGGGCTGCTCGCAGGGCGTGCCGCGCTGGGCGCCGCGGTTGCAATGGTGATGGTGTCAGCAACGACGCTGATCGGCGACTACTTCTCAGGAGAGCAGCGGCGCGGGTTGCTCGGTGTCCAGAGCGCGTTCATGGCCGGTGGTGGCGTGGCGTTCCTACTTCTGGGAGGTGTGCTTGCCGATATGGGCTGGCGGCTCCCGTTTGCGATCTACCTGCTCAGCTTGTTGCTTGTGCCGATGGCCTTGATGCTCCCCGAGCCGGAGCGCATGAACAGTGAACAGCAGAGCGACAAGGGCGGGGCCCTGAAGGCGCTTCCCGTCTACCTCATCGCCTTCGGACTCATGATCGCGTTCTATCTGGCTCCAACCCAGCTGCCGTTCCTCATCGAGGCGATCCTTGCGGACGGTCCCGAAGTCGGTGGGCTGATGAGCGGCGGCGCGATCGCCGCGAGCACGGCGACCGGCGTCGTCACCGGGCTGGCCTACGGCAAGCTCCGTCCGAAGCTGGGACTGCATGGAATCAACGCATCGGCGTGTGGGCTCATGGCGGTCGGCTTCGTCATGGTGTGGTCCGCGTTTCTCTTCGAGCTCGGCTGGGCGACCTCGTACGCCATGGTGGTCGCGGGCATGGGGGTCTTCGGGCTCGGATCCGGCGCCCTGATGCCGAATCTGAACAACTGGCTCCTCGACGTCGTGCCCGATTCAAGCCGCGGGGGAGCTGTGGGTATCCTGACGGCGGCGTTCTTTCTCGGACAGTTCCTGAGCCCAGTGGCTACCGAGCCGATCGTCGGTGTGACGAGCATTTCGGCGGCTTTCGGTATCGCCGGTGTGATCCTCGGCGTGTGCGCGCTCGCTGTTGTCGTACTCACGCCGAGCATTCGCCGCAAGATCCGCGGTCACCCGTGCGGCTATCAAGATCCGCTCGGGCTGTGCCCCAAGCTGGATCAGCGATGAGTCCACCTGTCTGGGAGACAGACCCAGCGCTGCTACCAGTCGTTGTGGCGACTGTCGCGGCGACGGTCACTTGTGTCGCGTTGCACGGCGAGGTTGTGTGCCGCCTTTCGTCGTGGAGCAAACGCACGAAGCTGGCAACACGGCTCGTGCTCCCGATGAGCGTGCTCCTCTTGCTCGTGACCCACGTTGGTCAGGTCCTGATCTACGCCGCCACACACACCGGTCTCGATCATCTTTACGGTGAGCGCGTCGGTGTCCTAGCGATGTCCGCCGACGGATCGCTCATCGAGCGCGTTTACTTTTCAGGCGTTGTATTTTCGACACTGGGCTTTGGTGACATCGTGCCTGCGGGACCTATCCGACTGATGGTGGCGGTACAAGCCATCACCGGTCTGATGCTGATCGCCTGGTCAGCAGCACTCACGTACAGCG
>JBCBMF010000266.1:0-3689 GCA_039822905.1 Planctomycetota bacterium | reverse complement strand
ATCACCAACACCGACGAGGCCGCAATGCGATCACGCATCGACAACGGCTGCCCGTAAACCGCTTCACTCGGCCGCCCGCTCCTCGGGCCGGCGCGGCCAGACATACGCCATCCACAGGTCATCCTGCTCAAGAGCCGGCAACGCATCGATCGCCGCTCCAAACGCCGGGTCGCCGTACCGCCGCAGCGCCATGCGGAACAACTGGTTGAACATGTTGTACCGCGTCGTGCGGATCTGCTGGTAGGGCCAGGGTTCAGCATCAGTCGCATACGGCACCGCAAACTCGATGCCCCTTTGAATGCTTCGGCCATCTTCAGTTTCGTAGTTGAGCAGGTCGACGCCAAGCTGCTGCCCATACCGAGATAGATCCATCAGCGCCCGCAAGTTGAAGCACGTGTAATCAAGCCCGAGCGTCCTCGCGATCTCTTCCGGTTGCGAGCCATCGGGTTCGATCTGGTTCGCGACTCGCTCGAACCCATGCTCGACCATCTGCCGGGCGATGTCTTCGTTCCCGCTGATGAGCGCGTACTGCGCGCACTGCGTGGCGTACCACGTCCCGTGGTTGTTCAGCGTCGCCGCCTCAGCAAGACCGAGCTCGCTCGTCATGAGCCACTCAAGATACTCACCGTACCACTGCCGCGCCGCGGCATCATCCGACGACGACCAGTGCTCCGAGTCCTGCAGCATCTCGATCGCATCAGCAACGAAGCGGATCCGCAGCGTCTCGATGATCCCGCTCTTCCGCCCCTCGCTCAGCCCCGGCACGAACTGCCCGAACTGCACCCGCGGCACCATCCGTGTCTCGGGCGTCACAAACCAAGCACGCAAGTGCTCGGCCGCCCTCGCGGCATACCGCTCGTCACCGGTCACCAAGTAGCCCATCGCCAGTGCGCGCGTTGTATCCCCGAACGACTTCAGCTTGTCCGCGTCGTAGTTCGAGCGGTCAGGATTGATCTCGCCGTCCCTCCGGATGAACGGCAGCCCGTCCTCCTTCTCCGGGTCGGGCCACCAGTACGGGCTGAGCGAGACATAGTCCCTCGGATCGCCCGAGGGCGCCGTCCGCTCGCCGTCGGCCTTGCCGTCCGTGACCTTCACGATCGGTGCGGTCAGCAGCCGGTCGGCCTCCGCGATGATCGCGTCCCGAGCAGCGGTCACTTCCGGATCCCCTGCCTCGACCAGTTCCCGCGCCAGCGCGATATCCGCCGGGTCGAAGAGGTGCCCACGCTCGAAGGTCGGCAGCGGCTCCACAGCCATAGCCGCCCCCCTCTGGCGAGGTGCCTCGGCCGATGCGCACGAGAGCGCCACCCCCTGCACGCAGACCACCGCCATCGCCGCCCCGGCCATCACCCGCTTCGTCATCGGCTTGCCCTCCGTCTACAGCCGTTCTGTGCGCACAATGTACTGCACAATAAATGATCAAGTCCCGCTTTGCAAAGCCATATATCCTCTCGCCGGAAGACATTGGCATCTTTGTCTTGCACAATAGTCGAACATTGAGTAGTCTCGATCCATGTCGGTCTCGATCGTGGATGTCGCCAAAGCAGCGGGGGTCTCGCACTCGACGGTCTCCCGCGTGCTCAACAACCGGCCCGGGGTCTCGCCCGCGTCGGCCGAGCGGGTGCTCACCGCCATCCGCGACACGGGCTACGCCCATCGCGACCGTCGGCCGGGCCGAAAGCCAAGGGAGCACCGAGCCGTGGGAACCACCACCATCGGCCTCGTGATGGTCGGCGTCGAGGTCGACTTCGCCCGCTCACCGGTCGCGGCAACCGTCTTCCACGCCGTCGAGGCCGAACTCACCGAGCGTGGTTACGCCCTCGTCGTCTGCCGCGTCGATGAATCAAAACACCTCCCGCAGCTCATCGAGCGATCGCAGACCGACGGCCTTCTTCTCTACGGCACCGTCCCGCCGCCGAGCATCGCACGCATCCTGCGCACACGCCCCAGCGTCTGGCTGCTCTCCGAACGCGCCGGTGCCGGCTACTGGGGAGACCGCGTCGGTCCAGACAACCAAGCCATCGGCGTCGCCGCCGCCGAGTACCTCATCGAACTCGGGCACCACCGCGTCGGCATGGTCCGGCTCGAAGGCCAGCACCTCGGCTTCGACCTCCGCGCCAGATCGTTCCGCGAGGTCTGCGAACACGCCGGAGTCGAAGTCATTGAATATGCGTGCGACGCCGAGGGTGGTGACCGAATCGCCGAGGCGGTTTGCAACGAGCCCCATCGCCCCCTCGGCCTCTTCATCCCCCGTGACCGCCTGACCGCTCAAGTCATGAGCGGCATCGCAAGGCGCGACTCGGCCCTCGCCCGCGCCATCGACGTGATGTCCTGCGACAACGACCCTGTGCTTGATGCGCTCCAGCGACGGCCGGCAACGATTGACATCCGCCCGCGCGAGATCGGCAGACGCGCCGTCGAGCAGCTGCTCGCCCGCATCTCAAAGCCCGACGCCGGCACCCGATCGCTCCTGACGGTCGAACCCAGACTCGTACCGGCAGGTCCACCTGTGAGCAGCCGATGACCATCGAGTACCTCGTCATCGTCGGCTACCTCGCGCTCCTCATCACCATGGGCGCGGTCTTCCGCTCGTTCAACAGCAACATCAGCGACTACTTCCGCAACGGCTGCAAGGGCACCTGGTGGCTCGTCGGCGCAAGCGCCTTCATGGGCGTCTTCAGCGCGTGGACATTCACCGGCGCCGCCGGCGCAGCATTCGAGTCCGGCTGGTCCATCTTGATCATCTTCTTCGCCAACGTCGTCGCGTTCGCGATCCACGCTGCGTTCCTCGCCCCGTGGTTCCGCCAACTCCGTGCAGTCACCGCACCCGAAATCATCAAGACGCGCTTTGGCACGACAACACAGCAGGCCTACGCCTGGCTCTACGCCGTCCTCCGCATGCTCCAGGCCGCCGTCTGGCTCTGGAGCCTCGCGGTCTTCATCTCTTCCGTGTTCGACTGGACGGGTATCGCCTCCGCCATCGGCCTCAGCGAAGTCCAATTCGTCATTGTCATCGTCGGCATCGTTGTTCTGTTCTACTCGGTCAGCGGCGGCAGCTGGGCCGTTATGGCGACCGACGTCATCCAGAGCCTCGTGCTCATCCCGCTCACCGTGCTCGTCGCCGTGCTCTGTATGCGCGAGATCGGCTGGATCGACGGCTTCACTGGCGCCGTCGACGACGCAGGCCTGCGCAATGACTTCGCCATCGTCAGCGACCCCGGCACCGTGGAGTCCGACCCGACCAAGCCAGACTTCTGGAAATACACGTGGCTCTTCGTCTTCGCGACGCTCATCTACAAGGTTGTCGCGTTCAGCACCATGGACGTCGCGCAGAAGTACTTCGGCGTCAAAGACGGCCGCGAAGCCCGCCTCGCTGCATTGCTCGCCGGCGGCCTCATGGTTCTCGGCATGGGCTTCTGGTTCGTCCCGCCCATGGTCGCCAGGTTGCTCTGGCAGGACGAAGTGATGGCCGTCGACCTGAAGAAACCCGCCGAGGCCGCTTACGCGATCGCCGGCCTGAAGGTCCTGCCCGTTGGCCTCATCGGCCTCATGATCGTCAGCATGCTCAGCGCGACCATGAGCTCGATGGACACAGGCCTGAACAAGAATGCGGCCGTGTTCACCCGTGACATCATCCCGTTCGTCAACAAGCTCACCGGCCGGGACGAGATCAGCGCCAAAGCACTCTTCCT
>JBCBMF010000265.1:0-3692 GCA_039822905.1 Planctomycetota bacterium | reverse complement strand
GCCACCAACGCGGGCGGCACCGGTACCATGGGTCTCTCAGGAGGACTCCCCATGTTGAGCCGTTCGACCCGTCGCATCGCAGCCGCGCTCCCGATCGTTCTCGTCTCTAACGCCGGTGCCCAGCCGGGTGATCCGCCCGCGACCGAGTCGCGCCCCGTCGAGATCGAGCTGCACGGCACGGTGCTCGTCGACGAGTACCAGTGGCTCGAAGGCCCCGAGAACGGCGTGACCGAAGAGATCGCCGCCTGGTCGGACGCGCAGAACGAGTACACGCGCGAGTTCCTCGACAACATCGAGGGCCGGGCCGAGCTCGAGTCGCGGCTGCGTGAGCTGATGGAGGTCCCGAGTGTCTCGGCGCCGCGGCCGTACGGCAACCGCTATTTCTACTCGCGCCGCGAGGGCAGCCAGCCGCAGGCCGTGATCTACATGCGTGAAGGCCTCGACGGCAATGAGCAGGTCCTGCTCGACCCAGAGCACATCGACCCCAGCGGGCTGACGACCATCTCGTTCTACGCCCCCAACCCCGACGGCTCGCTCGTCGCGTTTGGCACCTACTACGCCGGCGACGAGAACACGACCGCGTACATCCTCGACGTCGATTCGGGCGAGTGGCTCGCCGACGTTGTGCCCGGCAAGGTCAGCTTCGACGAGTGGAGCCCCGACGGATCAGGCTTCTTCTACAACGCCTTGGAGGACACCGACGACGCCTACTCGGGCGTCTACCGCTACCACCGTCTCGGCACGCACCCGCGCGAGGACATCACGCTCTTCCGGCAGCACGACCTCGAGATCTTCTACAGCGACATCGTCGGCAAGGTCGAGGGCTACGACGAGGCGAGGCTGGAAGCGCTTAAGACCACGTGGGGTCCATTCGGCTCGGCGTCGGAAGATGGCCGCTGGCTGCTCGTCGGCTACTGGACGGGCACCACGGGGCTCGATCTGTGGATCGCGAACCTCGACGAGTGGCGTCGCACGGGCGAGCTCGAGATCACGCCCATGGCGATCGGCGAGTCTGGCCGGATCGGCAGCAGCGACTTCGACGGCGACGTGCTCCGCATGTCCACGCAGATGCGCGCGCCCAACAGCCGCGTCGTCGAGGTCGACCTGCACAACCCGCACATCGACAGCTGGACCGATCTCGTGCCCGAGCGCGACGACCTGGTCATCCAGTCCGTCAGCTTCGCCCGCGGCATGTTCGGCGTGCGCTACCTCGAGAGCGCCAGCACCCGCCTCGCGATGTTCAGCAACAAGGGCGCGTCGCTGGGTGACCTCGAACTCCCCGGCATCGGCTCCGCCGGTTTGTCGACAACCGATGACCGCACGACGGCATTCCTGACCTACAGCAGCTACAACGAGCCGCGGAGCATCTACCGTGTCGACCTCGCCGACGGCGGCGCGACCCGCGAGCTGTGGGCGCGGCCCGACATCCCCGTCGACCCGAGCATGGTCGAGGTCAAGCAGGTCTGGTACCCGTCGAAGGACGGCACCGAGGTCTCGATGTTCATCGTCCACAAGACTGGACTGGAACTCGACGGCAGCAACCCGACCATCCTCTACGGCTACGGCGGGTTCAACATCAGCATCACGCCCAGCTTCAGCAGCACCATGTTCCCGTGGTACGAGAACGGCGGGGTCTACGCCGTCGCGAATCTACGAGGAGGAGGCGAGTACGGCGCGGCCTGGCACAAGGCCGGCATGATGGAGAACAAGCAGAACACGTTCGACGACTGCATCGCAGCCGCCGAGTGGCTGATTGACAACGGCTACACGAGTTCGGATCGCCTGGGCGTCGCGGGCGGCTCCAACGGCGGCTTGCTCACCGGCGCGATGATCACGCAGCGGCCCGACCTGTTTGCGGCCGTCGAGTGCCACGTGCCCCTGCTCGACATGCTCAACTACCAGGACTTCCTGATGGCCCGCTACTGGGTGCCCGAGTACGGCTCATCCGAAGACCCCGAGCAGTTCGAGACGCTGCTGGCCTACTCGCCCTACCAAAACATCGAGACCGGCGTCGAGTACCCCGCGATGTTCCTGACCGCCGGCGAGAACGACACCCGCGTGCACGCCTACCACGCCCGCAAGATGGCGGCGGCCCTCCAGAACGCGACGGCGAGCAGCCCGAGCGAGAAGCCGGTGCTGCTGTGGGTGGACCGCAAGGCCGGCCACGGCGGCGGCAAGAGCCTGGACCAGCGCGTCCGTGACATCGCCGACCGTCGGATTTTCATGATGCGGCAGCTCGGGATGATCGAGGAGTAGCCCCATCCCACCCCGCATGTGAAGGAGAAGCTCGTCCGAAGCGTTCAAGGCGTGGCGAGGTTTGGGCGAGCGCGCGCTTCACGGTCCCAAGCTATCCCGCGTCCGAAGACACCCCGGCCCGTTGCCCGGTCCGGGGTGTGATGGGGAGGCCGAACGGGCGAGCGTTAGTCCATGTTGTCGAGGATCATCTGGAAGTCGGTGCCATCGGCCGAGCCGTCGTCATTGAAGTCGACGGGGTCGTTCAGCCACATCGACGCGTCCGGTGTATCGATCGCGAAGTTCTGGCTCAGGTCGAGGAACGAGAGCACGCGGATGCGGAAGTAGAAGTACTCTTCGAGCGCGTCGGTCCGGCCGGAGTCGTAGGCCGCGTCGGGCGTGCCGGTGACGAAGCCGCACTTGAGGCCTCCGGTCGTGCCCGCGGGCTTTGCGCGGTACCAGCCCGCTTCCCAGTCGACGGCGGGCTCGAGCGTGACCGTCCGTTCGCCGAGCGTGGCCGTTGACGACACCGTCTGCGTCCACTCGGTCGTGACGTCGTCGAGCGGGTTGCCAGCCATGTCCTCCCAGCTGCTGTCGTTGCCGATTGGTCCGCTGACCAGCTTGTGGATCTCCAGCGGCACACCGGACGCGAACACCGGCCCGTAGTGCTCGATCACGATCTGGTCGTCGTCGCCCGCTTGGACGATGAGCGTGTCGCCCGCTTCGAACTGCGTGCTGCTGACGGTGGGATCGACGACGAGGCCGGCCTTGTTGTGGAAGTTGAACGGTGCGAGGCCAATCGCGCCGCCGCCGAGCTCGGAGGGCAGGCGTTCGTAGAACGGCGCGGTGTTCGGCTGGACAGCGCCGTCATCGATGGTGAAGGTTGGGAACTCGACGGGGCCTTCCCACACGCCGGCGTTGTCGTTGTCGTTGATCACGATCTGTGTGGTCAGCGAGCCCTGGATGTCGATCGAGCTCGTGCTGGGCAGCGAACGGATCGAGACCTTGGTCTTCGGCCCGTCGTAAAAGGTCAGATCACCGTTGAAGTCCTCAACATTGATCGAGTTGGAGACGTTAGAAAGGCCGACCGCGTCGACGTCCGACTGGTGGCAGACGATCGAGCCCGCGAAGTGGCCCGGGACGGTGTTGGCGAGGTCGGTCACACGCCCGTCTTCTCCAACCAAGCTGCTCGTGATCAGCCGGCCGAGCACGCCGTTCGAGGTCGCCGTGTCGCTCGCGATGATGTTCGCGAACATGTTGTCTGCGGTGACAATGCCGATGTCGACCGCGACGTTCGGGTTGTTCTTCTTCGCCCGTATCGTGACATGCTGTGCAGCCGTTCCGATATCGCCGTCCGCGGCGATCACGAGATCGATCGTCTCCTCGGCGACGATCAACGAGTTCAGGATGCTGGTGCCGGCGACGATGTCGCCGATCGAGCCACGCTGCACATCGATATC
>JBCBMF010000264.1:0-3713 GCA_039822905.1 Planctomycetota bacterium | reverse complement strand
ATTCAACAAAGACGATGGCCGACCCGTCGAGCACACGGTCCCAGCCGATGGTGTCGAGTTCGTCCGCGCCGCCCAGCCGGTACGCATCAACGTGCACAACCGGTGGCGCCTCGGCCGAACCCGAGTAGTCGTTGGCGATGACGAACGTCGGGCTCGAAACGACCGATGCGTCCAGGCCGAGACCAGCGACAACCGAGCGCACCAGCGTCGTCTTGCCCGAACCAAGCTCGCCCTCGAGCGCGATGACGTCGCTGGGCCTCAGCAGCCCGGCAAGCTGCGCGCCGAGCGCAGCGGTTGCATCGATTGAGTCGCATCGGCGGACGATCTGCATGCAGAATCTGTAGGCGTCAGCCGTTGGCCGCGCCGTGGTCCCAGCCGAGCGACGCTGCATCGTGCTCGCTCCCGGCGGCGATGATCTCCGCACCCGCTGCACCGTCGACGACCGAGCCGATGCGTATGAACCCGCCCGGGCACGCGGGCCCGCACGCCAGCAGCTCGTAGTCCTCGCCCGCGGCGAAGGCATCGCGCCACATTCCGGCATCGTCGTGCAGTGGCACGGCGTCCGCCTCGATCCGAAGCCGAAGGCCCGACAAGACCCCGATCCGCTGCGCGTCGATGCCGAGCCCATCTGAAAGATCGATGAGTGCTGTCGCCCCGGCCGCCCGCACCGCCCGCCCCGCATCGAGCCTCGGCTCAAAGGTCAGGTGTCGACCCGACGCGAGCGACCCACCGATCGGTCCGGAGACATAGACACCGTCGCCGACCCGTGCCCCAGAGCGAAGCAACGGCTCGCCAAGGCAACGGCCAACAACTGTGATCGTCAGCACCATCGGCCCGGGCCCGAACGCGATATCGCCCCCGATCAGAGGCGCGTCCCACGACTCTGCCCACCTCTTCATCGAGTCGAAAAGTTCGTCGCCGTGGCTAAACCCATCGGGCAACAGCCCGGTTGCCGTCGCCCACAGGGGCTCGCCGGCCATCGCCGCGATGTCGCTGATCGATCGCGCGATCGACTTTCGCGCGATCAGATCAAGCTCGGTGCCGGGATCGTAATGCCGACCTTCGACGAGCTGGTCGACCGTGATCAGCAGCGTCTCGCCGCCGATACGAACAACCGCGCAGTCGTCACCCGGCCCAGTGACCAAATCCGCTCCATCGAGCTCGATGCCCGAGGACCGCAGGCGGATGGCATCGAGCAGGTCACGCTCGTGCATCACGCAGTCGCCGGCGTCGCGTCGAGCACATCGTTGAACCGCCGCTCGACGCGCGGCTTCCATGCGCCCCGGTGGTACGCGTCGCTCACCAGCAGCGGCAGCAGCGACGAGATCTCGCCGAAAACCATCTGCTCGTGCACGACATCGACCTTGCCCCAGCTGCAGGCCTCGCGGAGCGTGCTGCCCGAGAGCGCACCATCACGGCTGTCGGCGACGGTCATCTGCACGGCATACTTGTGCATGCTGACGTTGCCGCGTGCCTTGCCGCCGGCGCGTTCGTCCAGGAGCTCCGCAGCGACCACGATGTCCTGCGCGAAGTTCTTGGGCACGCCGCCGCCCATCATCAAGAGGCCTGTATCGCCGTTCCAACTCGCCGCTTCGAGCTTCACGCGCGTCAGCTCGTCGAAGTCCTTGCCCGAATCAAACGCGATTGGCTCCTCGCCCCGCGCGAGCCGTTCTGTTCGGTGCAGCACGATGCCGAAGCCCGCCGAGCAGTCGCTGAACGCCGGGCAGAAGATCGGCACGCCCTTCTCGTAGCACGTCTTTACGACCGACTCGTTCTGAGGGTGATGCTCCGTGAGGTATGACCCCATCTTCGCGATCAGCTCGCGCGACGAGTATGCCCCGCCGGCGAGTTCGTCGAAGATCCGCTGCGTCGTGTCGTCCGTCACGCGCAGCTCTTCCTCATCGATGTATGTGTCGTAGATCCGGTCGATCATCAGGTCGCGCAGCGTCAGATCGTCCACGGGCGGCGCCTCGGGCGAGCCCGGCGCGATGTAGTGCGTGTGCCCCTGCCCCTCGAAGAAGTCCTGGTCGACGATGTTCGCGCCGGTCGACACGATCGCATCGACCATGTTGTGCTCGACCATGGTGAGGATCGTCTTCTTGAGGCCCGCCGAGATCAGCGAGCCCGCGAGCGTCAGGATCACGGCGCACCCGGTGTCGGCGAGCATCATGTTCGTGATGTCCGTCGCCCGTGCAAGCGTTCGGCTCGAGTACGCCATGCTGCGGTACGCGTCGATCACCGGCCTCGCATCGAACGCTGTTGGGTCAACGTGCCTGATCGGTGTCGAGAGCAGCGTCTCGCGGGTCCACGTGGTCTTGTTCGTCATATCGCTGGCTCCGCCGGGTCGCTGTCAATCTCGGTTGGTTCGCCGGACTCGAGGTAGGTGTAGCCCTCAAGGCCGTGGTCGTAGAAGCGCTTCAGGTCCCGGCCTTCCACGACCGTAAGCCTGCCGCCGTGCACGGCTCGCTCGATCTGCCGGTGCATGTCCCGCCGCAGCCGATCGACGTCGTACTGCACATAGCCCAGGACTTCGCGCACCGTGTCGCCCTCGACGATCTCGTCGATCCGCCATCGGCCGGCATCGTCGACCGACACGTGCACCGCGTGCGTGTCGCCGAAGAGATTGTGCAAATCGCCGAGGACTTCTTGGTACGCCCCGACGAGAAACGCCCCGATGTAGTACGGCTCCGGCTCGTCGGCCGGCCCGCGCAGCGAGTGCAATTCGAGCCGACGCTTCGGACCCGGCGCTTCGTGATGGTTGAACAGGCTGATTTCGCCGTCGCTGTCGCAGGTCACGTCCGCGAGCACCGCCAGGCGATCCGGCTTCTCGTTCAGCCGATGGATCGGCATCATCGGGAACACCTGGTCGATCGCCCAGTGGTCGGGCAGGCTCTGGAACATGCTGAAGTTCACGTAGCAGATGTCGCTCAAGAGCTCGGGCAGCTCGGCGATTTCTTCCCGCTCATCGAGACCTCGCTCCTTCGCGAGCGTCATCACCCGATGCCCGATCGCCCAGTAGAGCCGCTCGGCCACGGCCCGCTGCGGCAAGCTCAAGTACCCCATCCCGAAGAGCGTCATCGCCTCGCCGCGCGCCTGCGCCGCGTCGTGATACATCTCGACCGGGTCGCGCTCGCCCAAGCTATCGAACGTCTCGACCAAGTCCCAGATCGGCTGCGGCGTCTCGGCGTCTGCCTCAAGCATCGCCCGGGCCTCGTCAATGCGCGGATCAACATCGAACCGAGTCATGCCGATCGCGTTCATGACGAGCACCGATGAGAACGCCGTCATCGCCCGGCCCGACTCGCTCAGGATCATCGGGTGCGCAACGCCGTTGTCCTCGCAGATCGTCTTCACGCGGTGCACGACGCTGGCGGCGTACTCGACCAAGCCATAGTTCACGCTGCCGTCGCGGGCCGAGCGCGAGCCGTCGTAGTCAACGCCCATGCCGCCGCCGATGTCGATCATGGTCAGGCCCGCGCCGAGCTTGACCAGCTCGCAGTAGATGTGCGCGAGTTCACCGACGGCCGTCGTGACCTGCCGAACGTCGTTGATCTGGCTGCCGATGTGGAAGTGCAAGAGGTTCAGGCAGTCGAGCATGTTGTGCCGCCGCAGCAGCTCGACGGCATCGAGCAGGTCGGTCGCGCTCAGCCCGAACTTGCTCCGGTTGCCGCCGCTGGTCGCCCAGCGCCCGGTGCCGGTCGTCGCGGGCTTGA
>JBCBMF010000263.1:0-3719 GCA_039822905.1 Planctomycetota bacterium | reverse complement strand
GGACATTCATCGCATCACCCGAGGTTGAGGCCGAGATCATCGAGCCGGATCGCCAGCTCCGGGACGCGTGTCGGGACTAAGCGGTCGGACCATGCAACTTGCGTGATCGCGCCGAAGCCGGTCTCCGTTGGCTCCCGGTGCACGCGCGTCACGCGATTGACGGTATCGATCACCCAGTACTCTGTCACGCCGTGGCGCGAATAGAGTTCAGCTTTGGTCGTCAGGTCGAACTTCAAGCTGGTCACTGCGATCTCGATCACAAGGGATGAGCTGGCCAATGTGATGTCTGCCGCTGCGATCGCAGATGGCCACACATGCAGATCCGGTTCGACAAACGTGCTGCCGTCTGTCCGCAGCGTCGGCTCCGCGCCAAGCGCCTGAGTGTCAGGGAGGCTGCGTCCCCAGGCACGAAGTAGTGCAGTTTGAACAGCGAAGTGCTGAGAACTCTTTGGGCTCATCGGGACGAGTTCCCCGTCGATCAGTTCAAAGCGGTAGTCGTGCGGGAGGATGCCGGCCTCGACCATGCGGAAGCAGTCGTCGACCGTGAATTTGTGTCGGTCGAGCCCCTCGGCGCCGCGGGTTGCCTCCGGGCGGCGCTCTGCGAACTGAGACTGATGGACGTTCATCGCATCACCCGAGGTTGAGGCCGTGATCATCGAGCCGGATCGCCAGCTCCGGGACGCGTGTCGGGACTAAGCGGTCGGACCATGCAACTTGCGTGATCGCGCCGAAGCCGGTCTCCGTTGGCTCCCGGTGCACGCGCGTCACGCGATTGACGGTATCGATCACCCAGTACTCTGTCACGCCGTGGCGCGAATAGAGTTCAGCTTTGGTCGTCAGGTCGAACTTCAAGCTGGTCACTGCGATCTCGATCACAAGGGATGAGCTGGCCAATGTGATGTCTGCCGCTGCGATCGCAGATGGCCACACATGCAGATCCGGTTCGACAAACGTGCTGCCGTCTGTCCGCAGCGTCGGCTCCGCGCCAAGCGCCTGAGTGTCAGGGAGGCTGCGTCCCCAGGCACGAAGTAGTGCAGTTTGAACAGCGAAGTGCTGAGAACTCTTTGGGCTCATCGGGACGAGTTCCCCGTCGATCAGTTCAAAGCGGTAGTCGTGCGGGAGGATGCCGGCCTCGACCATGCGGAAGCAGTCGTCGACCGTGAATTTGTGTCGGTCGAGCCCCTCGGCGCCACGCGTTGTCTCCGGCCGGCGCTCTGCGAACTGAGACTGGTGGACATTCATCGCATCACCCGAGGTTGAGGCCGAGATCATCGAGCCGGATCGCCAGCTCCGGGACGCGTGTCGGGACCAGGCGGTCGGACCAACCAACTTGCGCGATTGCGTTGAAGCCGGTCTCCATTGGCTCGCGGTGCACGTGTGTTACGCGCGCTGCGATATCGATCACCCAATATTCCGGCGTGCCGGCTTCTGCGTAGGCGTGCATCTTGCGCCCCAAGTCCGCGCTAACTGACGTGTAGGCCACCTCGACGACCAGCTTCGCACCGCCAATCTCGATCTTTTGAGACGCCGACACGGGCGCACAGACATAAAGGTCGGGTTCGAGAAACATGTGCTCGCCGATCCAGACGGTTGGCTCCGTCAGGATCATCACGGTCGCGGCATCCACGCTGGGCCAGGCGCGCATAACAGCCGATTGCACCATCGTGTGCGGCGCACTTTTAGGGCTCATCGGGACGAGTTCCCCGTCGATCAGTTCAAAGCGGTAGTCGTGGGGGAGGATGCCGGCCTCGAGCATGCGGAAGCAGTCGTCGACTGTGAACTTGTGTCGGTCGAGACCCTCGGCGCCCCGGGTTGTCGCCGGGCGGCGCTCGCGCTCAAGCTTCTGGTGCACGTTCATGGGCGTTGCCTCACGATGCGGAGCCCGAAGACTGCCAAACGAAAAGGCCGGACACAATGTGCCCGGCCCCATCGCAACTTTGATCGCGCGCGTACGTCAGTTGTCGAGGAACGAACGCAGCTTCCGCGAGCGGCTCGGGTGCTTGAGCTTGCGCAGCGCCTTTGCCTCGATCTGGCGAATACGCTCGCGCGTCACCGAGAACTGCTGACCAACCTCTTCGAGCGTGTGGTCTGTGTTCATGCCGATGCCGAAGCGCATGCGGAGCACGCGCTCTTCACGCGGCGTCAGCGAGGCGAGAACCCGGGTCGTCGTCTCCCGCAGGTTCTGCTGGATCGCGGCGTCAATCGGCAGGACGGCATTCTTGTCCTCGATGAAGTCGCCGAGGTGGCTGTCTTCCTCATCGCCAATCGGCGTCTCGAGCGAGATCGGCTCTTTCGCGATCTTCAGGACCTTGCGGACCTTCTCAAGCGGCATCGCGAGCTTTTCGGCAAGCTCCTCCGGTGTCGGTTCGCGTCCGATCTCGTGCAGCATCTGACGCGACGTCCGCACGATCTTGTTGATCGTCTCGATCATGTGGACCGGGATACGGATCGTGCGGGCCTGGTCGGCGATCGAGCGCGTGATCGCCTGCCGGATCCACCACGTCGCATACGTCGAGAACTTGTAGCCGCGGCGATACTCGAACTTATCGACGGCCTTCATCAGGCCGATGTTGCCCTCCTGGATCAGGTCCAGGAACTGCAGGCCACGGTTGGTGTACTTCTTCGCGATCGAGATCACGAGGCGAAGGTTCGCCTCGACCATCTCCTTCTTCGCCTGACGAGCTTCGCGTTCGCCCTTCTGGACGTTGCGGACAATCCGGCGGAATTCCGTGATCTCGAGGCCGGTTTCGCTTGCGAGCTCGTGGATCTCGCCGCGCAGCGTGTCGATCCGCTCGCGCTCACCGCCGACCATCTTGGCCCAATTCTTCGAGCCGTCCGTTGCCATCCGGTCGAGCCACGTCTGGTCCAGCTCGTTGCCGTAGTACTGCTCGATGAAGTCCTGACGCGCGACGCCGTAGCTGTCGGCCAGCCGCATCAGCTGTCCTTCGAGCTGCACAAGACGCTTATTGATCGCATAAAGCTGCTCAACGAGGCTCTCGATACGATTGTTGTTGAGCGAGAGCGATTTGACGTCGGCAATGATCTCTTCGCGCAGCTTGTCGTAAGCGCGGATCTGCTGGCGCGAGGCTTCCTCGCCCGCGACCTGCAACTCGAGCTTCTTGTCCTGCTGACGACGCAGTTTCTTGTAGTTCTGCGCGATCTTGTCGAAGGTATCGAGCACCTTCGGCTTCAGCTCGGCTTCCATGGCTGCGAGCGAAAGAGCGTTCTCGAACTCATCATCGTCGTCGTCGTCCGATGAGGCCTCGCCTTCGGTCTTCTCGCCGTCTTCCGACGCACCCTCGGCTTTCTTCTCGTCGTCAGATTTCGCGTCGTCGCCTTCTGCGTTGTCAGCCGCCGGCGGCGCCTTCGCTTCCGGGCCTTCGTAAGTGGCTTCGAGATCGATAATGTCGCGGAGCAGAACCTTCCCGTCGTTCAGCTCATCGCGCCAGATGATGATCGCCTGGAAGGTGAGGGGGCTCTCGCAGAGCCCGGCGATCATCGCCTCGTGGCCGGCCTCGATCCGCTTCGCAATGGCGATCTCGCCTTCGCGGGACAGTAGTTCGACCGTGCCCATCTCGCGCAGGTACATGCGGACGGGGTCGTCGGTTCGGTCAGCCGGCTCTTTTGTTGCGACGGCCTTCGTCGGGACGTTCTGAGTGACGAGCGAGCGGTTCTCGTCCGTGGCCCCTTCGTCGGCCTCGGACTCTTCGGCTTCCTCG
>JBCBMF010000262.1:0-3739 GCA_039822905.1 Planctomycetota bacterium | reverse complement strand
GTGGTCCGGCCGGCGTGTATCGCTATGGCTCGATCCAAGTTCCGACCCAATCATCGCCGTCACGTGTGAATCTTGCACGGACGTGTCCCGCGTGGTGAAGGTTGAGGAAGTCGAGCTCTCGGAGCGTGCATCGCAGGACAGCAAAGTTGGGTCGGCCGGCTTCAGACTCGTCCTGGGTCGGCTCGCGGTCGATGAGTGCATCGGGCAGATTTGGGCTCGGGTGATCCGTCGCGCTTCCCGGTATCGCGGGGGCGAGATAGCACCTTCTGCTCCGTGTTGGGGAGCGGCTCCAGTGGTCGTCCGCGATTTCGTCTTGGGTGTGGACGGTCGCCTCGCCGGTCGCGCGGACCTGGATGCGGCGGCCCTTGTCGTAGAAGCACCACGCCGCGGTTGGGTGTGATCGAAGGTCGGCGAGCTTCGGTGCACGGGCATCGGTGTGGCTGACGACCACGCCGGCCTGACGATCGACCTTGCGGAGCACGACGGTGCGGGCGTTGGGTAAGCCTTCGCTGGAAGCCGTCGCGATGACGGGCTGATGAAAGCCGTGTTTGGCCTTGGCGGCTCCGATTTCCAGCTCCGTCCAGAGTGTCTCGAGGACATCGTCGAGGTTGTTCGGCCGGGGCCGTGGGTCGCTCATGGCTATGGATTCGATGGATTGGGCAGCCAGATGATCGAGCCAGAGTCTTCGTCTCTGACGCCGAGAGCGCAGTCGACGATGACCTTGGCGACGTCGTCCGGAGCGAGGCACGCGTCGGCGGGGATCATGGTCTCATCGAAGAGGCCGCGCAGCATTGGTGTCTCGACGGCCCCCGGTGCGATCGCGAACGCCCGGATGCCAAACTCGGCTCCCTCGTTCGCGCAGGACTTCGTCATCAGGTTGAGGGCTGCCTTGCTCGCGGCATAGGCGAAGAAGCCTGGGAACGGGTCCTGCGTGCCCATGGTCGAGACGTTCACGATCCGCCCCGAATGCTGCGATTTGAAGATGGGCCAGGCCTCGGCGATCAGGGCCGCCGGGCCCAGGGCGTTGACCCGGAACGTGTGGTCGAGCGTCTCGTCGGTGGTCTCGTCGATCGGGAGCAGCGGGGCGGCACCGGCATTGTTGACGATGACGTCGATCCGGCCCATGTCATCGGCCACGTGGGAGATGATCGCGCGGGCCTGATCGGGGTTGCCGATGTTCGCGGTGATGGCCGTCGTGCCGGCGGAGGTTTCGATCGCGTCGGCAGCGGCGTGGAGCGTTGTCTCCGTGCGGCCCACGAGCACGACATGGTGACCCGCCTCGGCGAGACGCTTCGCGGTCGCGAGGCCGATGCCGGAGCTCGCGCCGGTCACGATAGAGACTGAGCTGGTGTTGGGGTCTGCGATCATCCGGGGACGGTAGACTGCGGCCATGACGGTTACCAGAGCGATCATTGGTGTCCTGTTCGCGGCGTTGGTTGTCCTGCCGCTTGCGTTCCGCCGGTCGGTGGAGGTTCCCGAAGAGGGCATGCGGCGGCTGATCGTGGTGACACCGCACGTTGCGCAGCTGCGTGAAGAGTTCGGCCGGGGCTTTGATCGGTGGCACCGGGAGAACTTTGGCGAGGGCGTTGAGGTTCGGTTCGTCGCGCCGGGCGGGACGAGCGAGATCATCAAGCAGCTCAAGGCGCAGTACCAGGCGGCGTGGAACGCCGGCCGGATTGATCGGGCGACGTTTGCGATGGAGCCGGGTACGATTCCGATCGACCTGATGTTCGGCGGCGGCTCGTACGACCACGGGCGACTGGTGTGGGACCTCAAGGTGACACGCGCCGGCGAGACCGTCACGCTGCCGATGTCTGTGCCAGCGGGGTTCGAGCAGGGCCAGCTCGACGACTGGTTCGGCGAGAACGCGATCGGCTCGCAACCGTTGTATCACGAAGACCAGCACTGGCTGGCAACGGCGGTCAGCAGCTTCGGCATCGTGTACAACCGCGAGGTCTACGCGGAGCTTGGCTTGCCGGCGCCGGCGTCGTTTCATGATCTGGCCAGGCCCGAGCTGATGAATGCTGTTGCGATGGCGGACCCGCGGCTGTCTGGGTCGATCACAACAACGCTCGACTACATCCTCAGTCACGAGGGCTGGGACAGTGGGTGGAGGCTGCTCCGCGAGATCTCCGCGAATTCGCGGTACTTCTCCGGGTCAAGCACGAAGCCGCCGATCGATGTGAGCGCCGGCGAGGCGGCTGCTGGATTGGCGATTGATTTTTATGGCCGCGGCCAGTCGCAGAGCGTGCTGCTCGAAGGCCAGGACCCGGACGACGGCCGGGTTGGGTATGTCGACCCGGATGGCAGCGTGTTTGTTGATCCCGATCCGGTGAGCGTGCTGCGGGGCGGCCCGGAGCCAGAGCTCGCGAGGCGGTTCATCGAGTATGTGCTGGCCGAGCAAGGGCAGTCGGTCTGGAACTTCGCACCCGACGGCGAGGCGGACGGCTGGGGTCCCGAGCGATACTCGCTCCGGCGTCTCCCGGCGCGGCGGGTGATGTACGAGCGGCACTTTGATCGCTTTGTCGATCGCGTGAACCCGTACGACCTTGCAGGCGACGAATCGCCGGCTGGATGGCGGAGTTCGATCGGGCCGATGATGGGGGCGTTCGGCATCGACACTGGAAGCGAGCTCAAGGCGGCGTGGGCATCGCTGAACCGTGCCCGCCGGGATGAGTCGTTTCCGCCGGAGGTTCTGGCCGCGATGGAAAGTGCGTTCTATGCGATGCCGACGCACAGCATGCCGGATGGGTCTTCGATCGCGTTCACGCCTGAAAACTATCGTCCGATCCGAAACTCGTGGCGGGACCCGGAGTGGGGGACACGGAGCCGGATCGCTTACACCGTCTTCTTCCGAGATCAGTACGAGCGTGTTGTTCGGCTGGAGCGAGAGCGCCGGCTGCCGGCAACGGAGAGCTGAATGATGTCGCCCAACAGAGAGCACCCCGCTGCGCGATTCCCGACGGTGGCCGGCATCGTGGCGACCATCGGTCCGGCGAGCGAGTCGCCCGAGATGGTGGCAAGGCTGATCTCGCTGGGTGTGCGTGTCTTTCGGTTTAACTTCTCGCATGGATCGTTCGAGGAGCACGGCGCGAGGCTGAAGACTGTCCGGCGTGTCGCTGAAGAGATGGACATGCCGATCGCCGTGCTGGGCGATCTGCCCGGCCCGAAGATCCGCGTCGGCAAGGTGGCGAGCAGCGGCGTGATGCTCGAGGCTGGGCAGGATGTTGTGTTCAGCCGCGCTGTCGATGTGGCGACAGAGCGCACGGAAGACGGCCGACGTGTTGTTGTGTTTCCGACGACGTATCCGCAGCTGATCGATGAGGTTGAGGCCGGTCAGCGCGTACTTCTGAACGACGGCGCGGTGCGCATGTTGAGCGTCGAGGGTGGACCGGACGGCACCGCGGGCGAGCTGCGCTGCCGAGTGACCGTGGGCGGTCTGATCACCTCAGGCAAGGGCATCAACCTGCCCGAGACGGACGTGTCGGCTCCGGCTGTGGGCGAGCGCGACTGGGAGATCTGCCAGTGGGCGGTCGCGCACGGATTGGATTTCCTCGCGATGAGCTTTGTTCGCCGCGCAGAAGAAGTGCTGGATCTCAGGCGGCGGCTCGAGTCGATCTGTGCGGCCGATCGTTCGATTGCCGAGATGCACGGGTCACGGATCCCGCTCGTTTCCAAGATCGAGAAGCCGCAGGCCGTCCACGAGATCGAGGCGATCGCCGACGCTTCGGATGCCGTG
>JBCBMF010000261.1:0-3762 GCA_039822905.1 Planctomycetota bacterium | reverse complement strand
GCCAACGTGCAGCCCCACTCGGGCGCGCAGGCCAACGCGGCCGTCTTCATGGCGCTGATGGAACCGAAGGGGCAACGTCATCATCGCAAGCGTGGGCACAAGTGTTCGCCACAGCCCGTGACGCTGCTGCTCGATAAACCACTTCGGCGGAGGCGAGTCGCTCGTAAGACGCGACCACCTGATTGCACACCCACATTCGCTGCACGCGTCGTCGAGCGGGCACAACTCGCGATAGCCATCGAGCTTACCGCTCAGGTCGTAGCCGCAGCGGGGGCATTCGGGCGATCGCATGGGTGCGAGTTTACAGGATCGCGTCTGTGACGAGCCCCCTGCGTGAGCAAGGGGATACGTGCAAGTTGATGACCGTGGGTCCCCTCGCTTGCGCGAGGGGCTCGTTTAGGCGTTTCGCAGGGGTTCCCGCGGGAAATCGGGCGGGATCAGCTCGGGCCGCTGCTGGATGAACCCCACCAAGAACGCGAACGCCTCGGCGAGCCTCGGGCCCGGGCGGTTGAAGTGCTGGTTGCCGTCGACGAGCGCGACCCGGCCCGACTTCACGGCGGGCAGCGACTCGAACCAGTCGTGGCCTCGGAGCTCGTCGACGGCCGCGCGCGTCTGCGCGAGGTTGAACCCACAGGGCGAGATCACGAGCACCTCGGGCCTTGTCGCGGCGAATGCCTCGTTGGGAACACGGATCGACTTGCCCGCGACCCGCTCGGCCTGCTGGGGACCCGCCGCCGCGCCCGAGCCAGGCTTGGGCACGGCCTCATTCAGCGGGTGCCGACCACCCGCCCTCTCAATCATCTGCACCGTCCAATGCCCGGCGATGAAGATCGGGTCGGTCCATTCCATGAACCCCACGACGACGCCCTGTTCGTACTGATTGACGTAGTCCTGCATGGAGTGGAACCGATCGCGGAGCTCGACGATCGCGTCGATCGCGGCCCGCTCTCTGCCGATCGCCTCACCGACGGCGAGCATGTCATCGAAGACATCCTCGATGGTCTCGGGATCGAGGCTGACGATCTCGGGCCTGTGGCCCGTGCGTTCGGCGATCGTGTCGGCCGCGGCACGAACTGTGTTGAGATCGATCGAGCAGACGTCGCACAGGTCCTGGGTCACGATGACATCGGGACGCAGATCGGCGAGCGCGTCGGTGTCGAGTGTGTAGAGCGATTGGCCCGACTCGAGTGACGACCGGACCTCGGCATCGATCGCGGCGGGCGTCTGGGCCGACGTCCGCTGGGCGGTCAGCACCGGGACGCGGTCGAGCCCGGCGGGGAAGTCGCACTCGTGGCTTCGGCCGACGAGCTGATCGGTCGCACCGAGCAGGTCGATGATCTCCGTGGCCGAGGGGAGCAGGCTGACGATCCGCACGCGGCGTGTCCTTTCTTCGGGCGGGTGAAACCCGGCGGCTGCAACCCGATTGCAGCCTTCAGATCGGCCCGGCCCGTCGTCGCCGGCGGCTCTACCCTATGGGCCGATCCAGGGAGGGTACCCGTGCAGCTCGGAAACCAGTCAAGCCGTGAACCGTTGCCGATCGTGGCCGCCCTGCTGCTGTTGGCCGGCACCGCAAGCCCGGCGATCGCCCAGGACGACAACCAACCCGTCTTGCCCGAGGGCGTGGACGCCGTTCAGGTCGAAGCTGTCGAGCAGCCCGAGGGCGAGAACGCGGGCGACTCTGCTGGCGAGCTGGACGAGGAATTCGAGATCGGCCCGTTCGCCGAGGCGATCGACATCAACACGTTCGTCGACCTGGTGGCCGAGGCCCTCGAGATCAACGTCACCAAGGACGCGTCGCTCGGCGGGCAGATCGCGTTCAACTCGACGATGACGATCACCAAGCGCGACCTGCTGCCGCTGCTGGATCTGCGCCTGGAAGAACTCGGCTTCACGATCGTGCCGGACCCGCTCGGGTTCTACACGATCCGCAGGGCGGACCAGATCGTGGTCAACCCGGGCGACACGCCCGACGCGACGACTCGGTTCATCGCGACGCCGGGCCTTCGGCCGACGGCGCTCAGCACGCTCATCGGCACGCAGCTGACGCTGAGCCGGATCTCGTACGAAGACGAGCTCGGCGTGATCGTGGTCACCGACACGCCGCGGCGGATCTCGCAGCTTGAGTCGCTGGTCGAGGCGCTCATCGAGCAGCGGCAGCGCATGGTGACCGAGGCGATCCCGCTGCGGTTCATCAGCGCGCCGGTGGCGCTCGAGCGGGCGATCGAAAGGCTTGGCGGCAGCGGCGGCACCGCGACCGGCGGCCGACAGCTCACGCCTCAGCAACAGCAGCAGCAAGCCCAGCAGGGCATCGCGGGCCTCGGGGGTGGGACGGGGCTGACCAACCTCGCGCAGCGGCTGACGACCGACCCGGCCGGCAACGCGCTGATCTTCCTGGGCCTGCCCGAAGAGCTCGACGAGGTGAAGGCGATCATCGCCGCCGTCGACAAGCAGAACGATCTGATCAGCGAGAAGTACTTCACGGGCTCGGCCACGCGTGTGATCGCCGACCTCGCCGAGCGCCAGGGCTTCGGCCGGGTGATCGAGGCCCCGCAAGAGAACCGCTCGATCAACAACTTCAACATCAACCGCTTCCAGGAGCAGGTGAACAACCAGTTCACGCAGCAATCCGACGCGAGCGAATCGGGCGGTTCGCAGCTGCTTGTCGATCAGCAGGAGGGCATGATCACCTATTTCGGCACGCCCGAGCAGCAGGCGTCTTTCGGCGAGCTGATCGAGGGCTTCGACACCGAAGACGAGATCATCGTTGTCGAGCCGTACAAGCTGCAGTACTCAGACGCGGCGGACGTCGCCGAGATCCTGCAGTCGCTCATCAGCCGCTCGAGCCCGCAGGGAGACGACAACCCGTTCCTCCCGCAGAACCAGCAGGCCGCGGCCCGGCAGTTCCAGCAGCTGTTCGATCCTGAGGGCTCGCAGCAGCTCGACGACAACGAGGTCAGCATCTTGGGTGACGATTCATTCGTCTTCGCCGATGAGGCGAACAACCAGGTGCTGGTGCAGGCGCCGCGGTCCCAGCAGGAAGCCTTCCAGAAGCTGATACGCCAGATCGACCTGCGCAGGCCGCAAGTCTACCTCGAAGCGACGATCATTTCGGTGACCGATGTCGATGACTTCCGGCTGGCGATCGAGGGCGCGTTTACCGACCTCGACGGCAACGGCAACGGCGGCGGTGTGCAGAGCAACTTCGGGCTGTCGAGCGCGGGCGACCTCTTCACCGACCCCCGCCTGGTCGCGACCGGGCTCAGCGGAATCACCGCTTCGATCATCCGGAGTGATTTCGTCCCGATCATCATCAACGCGACGAAGACCGATACATCGAGCCGCGTCGTTGCAACGCCCCAGCTCCTTGTCGACGACAACGCCCAGTCGCAGGTCCTGACGTCGCAGGAAGTGCCGTTCCAGACCACCACGCAGAACGACGACCTCACGCTGACCTCGTTCGAGTTCGCCGAGGCGACGACGAGCCTCGATGTGACGCCGCAAATCTCTGTAGGCGGGACGGTCCGGCTGGAGTACACGGTCAACCTCGAGAGCTTTACGGGGCCCGCGGTGGGTGGCGCGCCTCCGCCGAGGCAGACCAACGAGGTCTCTGGCGAGTCGGTCACCGTGCCGAACGGCGGCACCGTGGTCATCGGCGGCATCGGGCTGAGCAACAACACCGAGACGATCATCAAGGTGCCGCTGCTGGGCGACATCCCCGTGTTCGGTAACCTCTTTCGCGACACGAACCGCGATGCGAACAAC
>JBCBMF010000260.1:0-3770 GCA_039822905.1 Planctomycetota bacterium | reverse complement strand
GTGTCGGCTACAACGGCGTGCCTTCCGAGCCGATCGCCGGCGGGTTCGCGTACCACCCGGCGACCGGCCGATGGCGTGAGCTCGCGTTCGAGGGCAAGCCCGCGACGATGGATCACCGCAACCTTGCTCGGCTCGGCGATGGCTGGGCGCTCGTCGGGGGCATGACCGTGCCGCGGACCATGACCGATCAGGCGTGGCTGCTCACGCTCGACCCGTGCGTCGCCGACTTCAACGGCGACGGCGATATCGACGCGGATGACCAGTCGCTGTTCGGCGGGCTACTCCTGTCGAACGACCCGGCGGCCGATCAGAACAGCGACGGCCGGATCACGCCCGCGGACTACAACGCCTGGGTTTTCCGTGCGGTACGCGGCTGCTTGTGACCACCCGGGAGCTCACCCTTCGAAGCCGAAGGCCACCGGCGCGATCAGGCACGTGAGCGTGCACGAGATCACGTTGAGCGGCAGGCCGACGCGGACGTAGTCGGTGAACTTGTAGCCGCCGGGCCCCATGACCATCAGGTTCGTCTGGTAGCCCAGCGGCGAGCTGAAGCTGGCGCTCGCGGCCATCATGATTGCGAACACAAACGGCTCGAACTGCACGCCGAGCTCGATCGCGGCGGACTGCGCAACGAAGAACATCAGCACGGCCGCCGCGTTGTTGGTCACCAGCTCGGTGAGCAGCGTGGTCATGATGTAGATCAGTACGATCGCGATGAACGGGTTGGAGCCGGCGACGGTTGTGATAAGCGTGCCGATGGCGTCGGCGGCGCCCGACGTCTCCATGGCCTTGCCGAGGCCGAGGGACGCCGCGATCGTGACGAGCACGATCCAGTCGACGCTCTTTCGCGCCTGCCAGCCCGAGCAGCATCGTGTGATGAGCATGAACCCGGCGGCGATGACCGCGGCGTGCAGCATGCCGAGCTTGAGCGGCTCGCCTGAGACCGTCGGGATGGGCAGCACCGGCTGGACCGTCGCGATCAGGACCATACCGAGCAGGATGAGGATCGAGATCACGGCCCGGTTGTGCCGCGTCGGCGCGGAGTCGGAGATCTCGCTGACGAGGTAGTAGTCCCGCGTGTTCTTGTTCTCCGTCAGAAACTGGCGCGGCGCCTCGAGCAGCAGGACGTCGCCGGAGCGCACGACAATGTCGCCGATCTTCCGGCGGATCTGCTCGCCGTTGCGGGCGACGGCGATGACGACGGCGTTGTACCGCGAGCGGAACTTGCCGGCGCGGATCGTTCGTCCGATGAGCGGGTGCGAGTTGCTCACCACGGCCTCGACCAAAACACGACTCGGCCTCGGCTCGTCGAGCTTCACGACCTGGTTCGTTGCCGGCTCAAGCCCGCGGATCTTCTGAAGATCGACGACCGATGTGACATCGCCCACGAACACGAGCCGGTCGTCGGCTTGCAGGACCTCATCGGGCCCGACCGCCGCAAGGATCGCGCCGCCGCGCTCGACCTCGGCGAGATACAGGCCCGGCAGGTGCCGGAGCCCCGCCTGCTCGATCGTCTTGCCAGGCAGCGGCCCGCCGGCGGCGACGGTCATCTCGACGGTGTACGCGCGAGCATCGCCCGAGGACGACAGCACCGGCGCGCGTTTGGGCAGCAGCCGCTGGCCGATCGTGAGCATGTAGAGCAGCCCGACGCACGCGACCGGCACGCCGATGAGCGCGATCGAGAACAGCCCGAGCGGGTCGTTGCCGGTCGCGGTCCACTCGCCGTGAACGACAAGGTTGGTGCTCGTGCCGATGAGCGTGCACGTGCCGCCGAGGATGGCGGCGTAGCTGAGCGGGATCATGAACGTCGACGCGCTGAAGCCGTGCTGGCGGGTCCAGTCGCGCAGCGCCGGGATCATCATGGCGACGATCGGTGTGTTGTTGACGAGGCCGCTGATCGCGGTAATGGGCAGCATGAGCCGGGCGAGCGCGAGCGTTCTTGTGCGGGGCCGACCCAAGAGCAGCGAGCCGAGCCATCGGACCGCGCCGGTCTCGTTCAGCCCGGCGACGACGACATAGAGCACCGCGACCGTGATCATGCCGGGGTTAGCCATTCCGGCGAGCGCTTCGGCGGGTGTCAGCACGCCCAGCAGCACGAGGATCGCGACGGAGGCGACCAGCACGATATCGGTGCCCGTGCGCCCGCGGGCGACGCCCACGACCATCAGCGCGATCACCGCGATCGTTGCCCAGCCCTGCCACGCCACACGAGGTCTCCTGTTCTTCAGGTCTGCTGCTACGCGTCCACGATCGTGCCGCGACCGTCGGCGAACGCGCGGCACACCCCGCGAGTATCGACGATCAGGGGCGAATGCTCCACGATAAACCGCCAGTCGTACGCATCATGATCGGTCGACACCAGCACGCAGTCCTGCGATGCGAGCACGGCCGGCGTGAGCTCGACGCTCGACATCGCGAGGTCGTAGTCGCGCTTGGCGGGCATCTCGGAGATGTGCGGGTCGTTGTAGGACACGTCGGCGCCCAACGCCCGCAGCCGTTTGATCAGCTCGAACGACGGGCTTTCGCGCGTGTCGTCGACGTTGGGCTTGTACGCGAGCCCGAGCACGAGGACCTTCGAGCCGCGCACCGGCTTGCCCTGCTCGTTGAGCGCATGGGCCAGCTTGCCGATGACGTACTCGGGCATCGACCGGTTGACCTCGCCGGCGAGCTCGATGAACCGCGTGTTCATGCCCACGCCGCGGGCTTTCCATGTCAGGTAGTACGGGTCGATCGGGATGCAGTGCCCGCCGAGGCCCGGGCCGGGGTAGAACGCCTGGAACCCGAACGGCTTGGTCTTCGACGCCTCGATCACTTTCCAGATGTCGATGCCCATCGCGTCGAACACGACCTTGAGCTCGTTGACCATCGCGATGTTGACGGCGCGGTAGATGTTCTCGAGCAGCTTCGACGCCTCGGCGATCTCGGCCGAGTCAACGAGCACGACCTCGCGAACCGCGGCGGCGTAGAGATCGCGTGCGAGCTCGCCGCTGGTTGCGTCGATCCCGCCGACGACCTTTGGGATGCCCGCGGTGCTGCGGTCCTTTCGGCCCGGGTCCTCGCGTTCGGGCGAGTACGCGAGAAAGTAGTCTGTGCCGCACGTCAGACCAGTCGCGTCGAGCCTCGGCTGCATGACCTCGCGGGTTGTCGTCGGATAGGTCGTCGATTCAAGCACAACCAGCTGGCCCGGCCTGAGCGAAGCCGCGATGGCGTCGGTGGTCTGCTCGACGTAGCGCAGGTCCGGCTCACGGTGCTTGCCGAGCGGGGTGGGCACACAGATGAGGATCGCGTCGGCCTCGGGTAGCCTCGTGAAATCCGCCGTGGCTTCAAGCCGGCCCGTGGCGACAAGATTCGAGACGTACTCATCGCCGAGGTGCGCGATGTAGTCTCGGCCCGCGTTGACATGCTCGACCTTGCGCGCGTCGATGTCGAAGCCGAGCACGTGGAAGCCGGCGTCGATCATGGCGCCGACGAGCGGCAAGCCGACGTATCCCAGGCCCACGACGCCGACGACCGCGCTGCGGTCTCGGAGCTTGGTTCGCAATGCCGGGGCGTGATCGGTCATGGCTGTGTCCATTGTGCCATCGTCTCGGCCGGCGTGCACGGCACGGGATGCGCGATCACGGCCTGGGCTCCCTGCGGTCGGCGACATCTTCGAGCCAGCCGCTGATCTGGGCCGCCTTGGCGTGCCACACGTGCTCGCTGCCTGGTGTGCTCGTTGCGTCCGACCCGAGCGATGATGACGTCGCGGCGCTGCTCCGGCGCGCGCTGGC
>JBCBMF010000259.1:0-3786 GCA_039822905.1 Planctomycetota bacterium | reverse complement strand
GCGTCGTGTTCGAACGACTCGCCATTCCATGTGAGCACGACGCCGACTTCGTGCTGCTGCTCACGGGTTACGTGCAGGACCAATCACTCTTCGACCAACTCGGCCTCGACCGCATCGACCCCGATTTCACGAACCGCCCCGCCTACGACCACGCCACAATGCAGACCAGCGTGCCGGGTGTGTATGTCGCCGGCACCGCCTGCGGCGGATCTCAAGAACGCGCCCGCGTCTTCATCGAGAACAGCCACCTGCACGTCGATCGCATCTGCAAGGCGATCACCGGCACGGGTGTGCCGTGGTCGATCGATCCGGAGATGCAAAAGCTGACGGCGAGGCACGAAGAGCGGTAGAGCTCATTCGGGCGTCAAGGCCGATAGGTCGTCGTGCACCCCGGGCTCTCGCTGAGGGTGACCGCCGCGATCCTGGCGTGGGGCTCGAGCGCCGCGTCGAGCCGCTCGTGCATCTCGTCGAAGATGTGTTTCGCGACGTTCTCGGCCGACGGGTTCGCGCCCCCCGCCGGCTGGTTGAACGGGGCCAGGTCGTTCAGGTTCGCGTTGTTGAACTCGCTGACAATGCCCTCGAGCGCGTCCTTGGCCGTGTGAAAGTCGCACACCAGCCCGTCCTGGTCGAGCTGGTCGCCCTCGATCGACACGGTGCAGCGGAAGTCGTGCCCGTGCAGCGTCTCACGCTGGCCGGCGATCGTCAGGGCGTGGGCGGCGGAGAAGACGGTCTCGACGGTGATCGTGAACATGCGGCTAGGGTAGGTGCGTGCACCCACCGGGCGGTCGCCCGTGTCAAGACCGCGCAAAGGACGGCAGCGATGAGCGACAGCACCCCCGAAGCCCCCCTGATGATCGGCGTCAGCGGCCTCCGTGGCATCGTGGGCGAGAGCCTCACGCCGGAGGTGGCGATGCGGTTCGCTCGAGCCTTCGGTGCTTGGCTCGATCATCAAGATCCATATCAAGACTGCTACGACGTTGCCATCGCACATGATGGACGAGCCGGGTACGACCTTGTCTATCAAGCGGCGATCGCCGGGCTGCTTGGTGCCGGGTGGCGAGTGATCCCGCTTGGCAAAGCGATGACACCGACGGTCGGCCACTTCGTAGAGTCCACAGACTACTGCGCGGGGGCGCTTGTCGTGACTGCAAGCCACAATCCGGCTGAGTGGAACGGTCTCAAGTGCATATCGGCGGTGCACGACGAAAGCGGAGGGCGGACAGAAGCGTGCGCGCCGCCATCCGAAGTGGCGGGTGAGATCATCAGACGCTACCACGACGTGGATTTCGCACGAGCGGTCCACCCGCTCAGCGTTGGTACGCCCAACGAGCGTCCAGCGGACTTTCGGGAACCATGTCTTGCTCCTGTCAACTCGGGTGCAACTGCCGCACATGCGAAGGCTGTCCGCGACTCGATCTGGCGGCCCAAGATCGAGGCGGTCTTCGAAGCGGCCGCAAAGCGAAGCTATATCGCCGTGGTTGACTCCGTGAACGCGTCAGGTGCGATGGCGGTTCAGCACCTGTGTGCTCACTTTCGAAGAGATGAAGACGTCTTTCAGATCTATCCCATCCAGATGCACGGCGACAATTCGGGCATCTTTCCGCATACGCCAGAACCGACCGCGGAAAACTTGTCTGGTAAGGGCGGACTGTGTCAAGCCGTGCCGAACGTCAAGGCACACATCGGCTTCGCCCAGGACCCCGACGGCGACCGCCTGGCGATCGTCGATGAAACCGGGCGGTACATCGGCGAGGAGTACACGCTCGCGCTGTGCGCGGTGTCGATTCTTGGAGCGAGGCAGGCGAGTGGCGAGATGGCGAATGGCGAAGTGGTGCTGTGTGCCAACCTCTCGACCAGCCGGATGATCGATGACATCGCCGCGGAGTACGGCGCATCGGTCGTGCGCACGGCCGTGGGCGAAGCCAACGTCGTCGAGGCCATGAAGCGGCTCAAACGCGACGGCAAGACGGTCCTGCTCGGCGGCGAGGGCAACGGCGGCGTGATCTGGCCCGCCGTCACCTACGTCCGCGACTCGCTGGGCTCGATGGCGCTCGTCCTCTCGCTCATGGCCCGCACGGGCAAGGCCGTGAGCGAGCTGGTGGCCGACATCCCGAGCTACGCGATCGTGAAGCGCAAGCAGCCCTTGGCACAGAAGGAAGACGCCACGCCCGCGATCGAGCGCATCGCGGAGCACTATGCGTCGGAACGCGTCGATACTCAAGACGGTGTGCGCGTCGACTTTGACGCGAAACGCGCATGGGTGCACGTCCGTGCGAGCAACACAGAGCCCATCTTGCGCCTGATCGCGGAAGCGGAAGACGAAGCGGTCGCGAACCAGATCCTGAACGAAGTCGCGAAACTTGTTAAGGGCTAGGGCTGGTCTTTGACGAGGCCGAAGCGCAAGCGAGGCATGGGAGACCAAATGCCTCGCTTGCGCTTCGGCCTCGTCAGATGCATTGCGCTGAGTACGTCATTCCTGATCGCCGACGACGATCAGGGGCACGAGCATGCGCTCGCCGCCGAGGGTGCCCTCGGTGCGGGCCGCGTCTGTCTCAAGCTCTGCCTTGACGAGCTTGTCGGGTGCCTCGGCCGCGAAGAAGCCGCCGCCCCGGAAGCTGTCGCCGAATTCATCGGTGAATCGTGTGAGCGGCAGTCGGATCGTCTCGCCGACCGCGAAGCCCTCGATCTCGGCCGAGTACCACTGGTTGAGCCAGATCCGGCTGGGGCCGAAGCTGCGTGCCGTGACGTTGGTCATCTCGACGTGCCGGGTCTCGCGGACGAGCTGGATCGTGCTGGGCTCGGTGCGGACGAGGATCGACGGGTAGCTCGCACCCGGCTTGAGCGGGCCGTTGCTGGAGCAGCCGGCGAGCGTGAGGGCGAGAGCGATGGCGGGGATCGTGCGCATGTTCCCTATCGTTCGGCGTATGGGGTGCCAGAACAACAGCAGCAACGCGACGCCCGCGGAATCGGCGATCGCCCCCGGCGGAGAGGGGCTGGATCCGCGTGTCTGTGCGGAAGAAGTCGCGGCATCGTTTGGAGGGCTGGGCATCGACCCCCGCGTGCCAGAGGCGATCCCCGGCTGGGACGCGCCGTTCTTTCAGGCCGGTTTGGCAGGCTACAGCGACGCGGCGATGCGGATCATCGCCCGCCGGCACGGCTGCCCGGCCTGCGTCACCGAGGCCCTGCTCGACCGGACCCTGCTCGCGGGCGGACGGGGGTTTGCGAAGGCGGATCTTGGCGAGATCTACGACAACGTGCCGGGCGGCGATGAGGACCACCCGCTGGTCGGCCAGATCATGGGCAGCGAGCCGGCCGAAATGGCTGCTGCTGCACTGAAGATAATCGAGCAGGGCGAGCGGAGCGAGCGCGACTACCGCGACATGGCGTACGAGGATGTGACGCAGCACAAGGTGCGGAAGTCGATTCAGACATCCTCCCCCGTCGCCGACGGGGGAGGTGCCGAGCGTCAGCGAGGCGGAGGGGGTGCCTCCCCAAAGACAAACCCCCTCAGTCGCTGCGCGACAGCTCCCCCTTCGGCGAAGGGGGAGCATGCAAGCAACACTTTCGCCGCGATCGATGTGAATCTTGCATGCCCCGTCAAGAAGATCGCCAAGAAGGCCCGCGGCGGGCACTGGCTTGCGGCGCCCGAGGGCGCGATCCGGATTCTGGAAGCCGTGCGCGAGGCGGTGCCGGCGCACATTCCCGTGACGGTCAAGATGCGGCGCAGCTTCGACGACACCCCCGAGATGGTTGAGAGCTTCTGGCGCATCTTCGACGCGGCCTACG
>JBCBMF010000258.1:0-3847 GCA_039822905.1 Planctomycetota bacterium | reverse complement strand
AGCGAGGCGGCGGTCCGGATGTCTACACGGGCCTCCTGTTCCTCGCGGTGGCGGCGCTCGGTGTTGCAACGTTCCTCATGTACCAAGCGGCGGTCGAAGTCGGGCCGCAGGGCAACCCGATCGGCGAGCAGCAGCCCGGCCGAATCGACCTCGCCCGGTAACGATCTTCTTGCCCAAGCAAGCAGACACAAGCGTCTTCGCTTGACTCTCGGACGATGCCGGATACATTTAGCGGCGGCTTTGGCCGCGTTCACAACTTGGGGCGGTAGCTCAATTGGTTAGAGTCCCGGACTGTCGATCCGGTGGTTGCGGGTTCGAGTCCCGTCCGCCTCGTTTCTGAACTCTTGTACGCATTCCCTTGTCGCCCGAGCGGCTGCACAAAGGAATCGTTTCTCCAAGTGTGCTTGGCTTGGATCCGACCGCTGGCGATTGTCCGACACAGCGGGGCGGATGTTCAGCGGCTTCGGTAGAGGGCGAATTGTGGAGGATGTTTCTCCTTCTCATAACGCCGGCGGGCTCTCCGACCGTGCAAGGCTGCTCATCTTCCGTGGGCAGTACGCCTTCGGAGACCGTTCGCTAGCATTTCCTACGCACTTCCGTCGCATCGATACACCCGACGGAATGTGTTTCGCCGCATGCCGCGCGGTGCCCGTGCACATGGTTGCCGATGGCGAAAACTACCTCGTTCTCGCTGGGTTCTGTTTCGACTCCGATCGGCCCGGCACATCACTGGCCGCAATCGCATCCCGCCTCGCATTGCAACCGATCGAGGACTTGGTTGACGCCACAGCATCGTTCGTCGGCAGATGGGTCATCATCTCCAGACGAGTATCGACGCACATAGCGTTTCACGACGCGGCGGGGGTATACCCGGTCGTGCATATGGGCCGCGGTAGCGACGCGGTGCTCGCGTCCTCGTCGAAGCTCATCGAGGCCATCAGTCCCGGCCATGCGCCGTCGGAGCTGATCGATGAGCGGTTCGCCGAGCTGCAACGACGGCCGGGTTTGCATGCGGGGCAGTCGTTCCCACTTCGGCTGACGTCGTTCGCCGACGTCTTCGCGCTGCTGCCCAACCATCGCCTTGATATCAGCACCGGCGAGCAGCATCGGTACTTTCCCGCTGTGGCGATGCCCGGGGATCAACGCGCGGTCGAGCTCGCGCCCGTGATCGCGAAGCGGTTCCTTCGGATTATCCGGAGCATAGCGTCGAATCGCGGGCTTGCGCTCGCTGCCACGGGCGGGTACGACTCTCGCATGATCCAGGCCGCCATTCACGCGACCCCGGGTATCGCATCGAGCATCCGGTGCTTCACGTTTCAGTATCCGCACGATCCGGATGCGCAAGACTCCGATCTTGTTGCTATGAAGCGACTGGCGACGCTCACCGGCGTTAGCTTTCGGGTCATCCCCGCGGCCGCGGACGATCCAGGCGACGCCATCAAGCAAGTCGCGCGGGCGTCGGAAGAATTTTTCGCGACCGGCTTCGAAGGATGGGCGGAGCAGGCCGCAAGCGAGTTCGGCGACGGCACGCTCATCCTGATGGGGTGGGCGAGCGAAATCGCGCGCGGGTTCTATCGGTGGCCCGGCAGCGATTGCGTGACACCAAACGACCTCGCGGGGTGCACGGGCGTGGCGTCGATCCCGGAGTTCATACCCGAGTTCGAGCGCTGGCTCGTCGATGCCAATCGGGCGTCGACCCTGAGCGGCGTGCCGGTGCTCGACTTGTTCTACTGGGAGAACCGTGTGGGCCGGTGGTGCTCGGGTGGTCTGAACATACTCAACACGGCCGCCGATTGGATCACACCGTTCAGCTGCCGCGACCTTCTGTCGACGATGCTGCGCGTGCGAGAGGCGGATCGTGCCGGTGGCGAGCAAGCGCTCTATCGAGAGGTCGTGCGGCAACTGAGGCCCGAGCTACTGAGCGTGCCAATCAATCCAGTATCGCTGCGAAAGCGAGCTCGCCGGGGGCTGATCCACTCGCTGCAGCGGACCAAGCAGGTTGTCAACTCGCTGGTCAAGAACCAGGGCTGATCGACGCGGCCCGGCTGACCCCTTGCAAACACTCGGTCCTTCGCATCAACACGGCTACTGCGTGCGTCGAAGTGCGAGGCGGTGCACGGCCCATCGCCGGTCTCGTCCCACGAGCGCGGGGTCCTTCTGCGACCGCCGCGGAGCTCTACGTGTGGTTCGACTTGTTGAAGTCAACGTCGGTCTCTCGTAACGCGCCAAGATCGTTTCACACGACCGTTCCGGGCCACGCGAGGACTTGTATTCTGCCTCGGTATTATTGCCGTGACGCATCGACGTACGTTGTCCACCGAGAGGTTCTATCGAAGAGTGTGTCCATAGGCGGCCAGACCTTGACGACGGGGCCGCGATTGTGATTTGTCGAACAACTTGCATGTATCTGTCTCGGATGACCCTGTATCGCCGGGCGTGCTGGGAGGTGAGAGTGAAGCGTTTTGCGACCTAAGCTTTCCGCTGAAGCGACCGGATTCAGACTCAGAACGCCTTCGGCATCGCCTCCACTCGCTCGCGTCTGATGGATCAACGCGTGACGCTGCCACGTGCGACCCACGACCGCTTTTCCGTTCGATCCGTTGCGAGCGCGGCGCCCATCTCAGCGCAGTCGAGTGACGCCGGCACCTCGCGGGCTTTTTTGACACGCTCGAATACACCATGCGAGCTCTTGACGATTAAGAGAGGTCGATTCTAACGAGCAGGGCGAGACAATCTCCGTTCGCGGGATGGAAACTCCCGAGTTCGGCGACTCCGAACCCGTCGATTGCGCTCAAGTCGAACGACCGAGGATCGAGACCGTCGTTAGCAAGCTATCAACGCCGGGGCACCGGCGCTTCCCACGCTAATCTCGACAATCGGAACGCTATCGAAGGTGCTTGACAGTCGGCTCGCCGAGACTGCTCAGTGTGCTTCGGCGAACGTAACGCCCTCGCGTTGAAGGATGCGATCTATGATGATATGAGTAGTTTGGCTGGGACGGCCCGCGAAGTAGACAACTCGGCCGAGCCAGACAACATCGACATCGGGGGGTGAGGAATTACGGCTCCTGACCCGGCGGGCTCAATGCGCGCCCGGGCTTCTCGGCCTGCCCGTCGAGGACCGAGTCCGGATCGCCTCGGACGGAAGTATCGCCGTTTCGGATCAGAGCGATGCTGCCGAATGGGGTGGGTGGTTAGAAGTTCACCTGCGGGACCCATTTATTCGTCTCGTCGATCGCGAACCCGAGTAGCGTAATACTACGCTGGAAACGGTACCGATCTCAGGAAGAACTTAACCATCAATGATGAGCGCGGCCGCGGCTGTCGAGGGGTTGAGCCGATCGATATTGAGGATGCCGGTTACACGTACAGTCACGATCTGCACGCTGAGGATTGACACAATGTTCACGTTGTCGGGCACGTCAAATGTCTCCAATGAAGTGGACATCGAAAGTACCACCCATGCGTGCTTCCAGCCAGGCTGGGAGTTGAGCGGACTGATCACGATCACATTCTGACCAACGTGGGCGGGATCACCGTTGACGTCGACACCGCTTGTGTAACCACTCGTGATCGTACTGAACAAGATAAGCCAATCGCCGTTATCGGTTATCACACGCCCTGTGCGAAACGTCAGTACCTTGCCCCCTCCATCGTCTTCATCACCCGTGGTCAGCAGCACATCGAGTTGCATCACACGTTTGCGTGTTGCGGAAGCAAGCGACACGGCCAGAGCCGCGCTGCCGGGTCGGCAAGTGCCGCGGATCACGTCGTTGGCTGGCCAACGACCTGACTAGGCCGTGTCTGACGGATCGTTTGTTCGGCGCGTGAGCGGTTGCGCTTTGTGG
>JBCBMF010000257.1:0-3877 GCA_039822905.1 Planctomycetota bacterium | reverse complement strand
CGCCGATGGTCGCGCCGCCGATGCCTCGAATGTTCCAGCCGGACACATCCACACGCGCACCATCGGCGCATCGCGTAAGGTTGAAGACGGCATCGACCTCGTCGGCGGCGGCGACGACGTGTTCGGTCGGCACGACTCGTTTGTGTTTGCCACGATGGAGGGCAACTCGTCGCGAGCGATCGCGACGGACATCGTCGACTTCGAGGCCTTCCAGCAGTACGCCAAGGCGGGCGTGATGCTGCGCGCGGGCGACTCGCCCGGCGCAGCGCACGCTTCGGTGCACGTCATCCCCTCGGGCGAGGTGCGCATGCTCTGGCGCGAGACGCCCGGCGGGCCGTCGCAGGAACGCACGATGCTGGTGTCGGCGCTGCCCGTGCGGATCGGGGTCGATGCGACGGGCGATCGGCTCATGGCGTGGGCAAGTGACACCAACGGCCGGATCGTCGAGGGCGTGTTTCCCCCTGGAATTGCTGTGCAAAACGCGCAGGCCGGTCTGTTTGTGCTGGCGCACGAGGACCCGTCGCAGGCGGTCGCGTCGTTCCGGCGGGTGGTCGCTGGTGATGGGGCGCGAGAACCTTCTCTGGTGGAATCGGAGGGCGTTGCCGAGGGCACCGCGATCCCGTTCGGCGATGGTTGGAACTCTTGGGGTGGCTCGCATGTGCGCGTGAATGACTCCTCCATCTGGCTGACACCGGATGAGAGCACGACGGACGTCGGCGTGTGGCGCGACATGGCAATCGATGATGGTGGTGACGGCTGGCAGACCGTGACCTTCGAAGCATGCGCAATTCGCGATGGGGGTGATGCGAAGCTCGAGGTGCGCACGGAGATGCTCGGCGGCCCGCTGCTTACGCTCGCAAGCGAGACATTTACCGCCGAGCACATGCCGGGGACCCGCGAGTACTTCAGGCAGCAGGTGCGTCTTGAGATGACAACGCCGACGCCGAGAACCGGCATCCGACTGCTGTTCCGCGCAACGGGCACACAAGCGCCCGGCGGTATCTCGATCCGCGACATTCGCTTGATTCCAGCCGACGGGGCGGGCGCGGAATGAGTTCGCTGGTTGAGCGCGCGCGGACGCTGTGTTCGATCTGGGCCACCGGCGTGTCGGGCGCGGTGTGGACGCTTGTGGTCGTGCTCGCAGTCGCGCTCGTGCTGCTCGTCGCGACCCGGCCGGCGTCGGAGGTGCACGACGCGACGATGTGGACGCACGCCGCGCCGCATTACGACATCTACATCCCCGCGTTCGAAGAGTGGAACCAGGAACCCGGCGCGCACACGGTCGGGCTCGAACTGGTGAGCCGTCCGGTGATGGACCGCAGGCTCCTTGGCGGGTTCCTGGGCAGCGTGCCCGTAGCGGACCTGATCGAGGCCGAGCGGTCGACGGCGAACCTTGCCTTCGCGGGCCCGCCCGAGGCCGTGGGCTTCTTGGATCTCACGGACCGACTGAACGAGTCAGGTCTGATCGATATTATCAGCCCGCCTTCGTTTGCCCCGTGGACGTACCGGGGCCGGATCTACGGCTTGCCGCACGATATCCACCCGGTGCTGCTCGGCTACCGGGCGGACCTGGTGGAGGCGGCGGGTATCGATCTTACGAACGTCCAAACATGGGACGATCTGTTCGAGGCTTTCGCGCCGCTGCAGGCGGACGCCGACAACGACGGCCGGCCCGACCGCTACGCGCTGAGTTTGTGGGACTCGAACAGCGACCACATCGAGACGCTGCTGTTGCAGGGCGGTGGCGGGCCGTTTTTGCCTGACGGCACGCTCGCGATCGATCGGCCTATCAACGCGCGGCTGATGTCGGAGATGGTCAGCTGGATGGTCGGCCCGGATCGTGTGACGACCGATGTGCCCGAGTTCAGCCCGACTGGCAATCAACTCAAACTCGAAGGCGCCGCGATCGCGTACCTGATGCCCGACTGGATGTGCAACATCTGGCGTCGTGAATTGCCGCAGCTGTCGGGCAAGGTGAAGGTGATGCCGCTGCCCGCGTGGGAGCCGGGCGGTCGGCGGACGAGTGTGTGGGGCGGCTCGATGCTCGGTATCGCGCGTGCGGCCGAAAACCACGACGAGCTTTGGTCGCTGGCGACGCGGCTTTACACGAGCGATGAGCTGGCGCGCGAGCTGTACCGCGCGGGCGACATCATCACGCCAGTCGAGAGTCTGTGGGACGACCCGATCTTCGATGCGCCGGATGACTACTTCGGCGGTCAGCCCAAGGGGCGGCTGTACATCGAGCAGGCGCCCGATGTGCCGCGCCGGGCGGCGACGCCGTTCTTCACGCAGGGGAAGGCAGCGATGCAGAACGCGGTGTCGCGGCTGCGCGGGTACGCCGAGTCGACGGGGACGCACGACGCGGAGTCGCTCTTGCCCGAAGCCGAGCGGATTCTGGAGCAGACGCACGAGGAGCTGCGCCGCGTCATCGCTCGGAACGTGTTTCATATCGGCGATGAGCGCGACGGTGACGTTGCCCGATGAGTGCGCCGTCGTCTCACCGTTCGCTCGCTCACTGGTGGTTCCTGCTGCCGTTTCTACTGCTCTTTACGGGGTTTACGCTGGTTCCGCTGCTGCGGTCGGTGCCGCTGTCTATGAGCCACGCATTCGGTCCGGAGGCGACGGTGTTCGTCGGGCTCGACAAGTTCGAGCAGGCGCTGAACGACCCGCGGTTCTGGCGTGCGGTGCGTAACACGCTGCTGTTCACGCTGGGGTCGGTGTTCATCCAGCTGCCGGTGTCGCTGGGGCTGGCGCTCGCGCTGAACCGGCCCGACGTGCGTGGGCGGACGGTGTTCAAACTGCTGTTCTTCTCGCCGCAGCTGGTCGGGCTGGTGTTCGTCGCGGTGCTGGCGAGCGTGGCGTTCCAAAAGCAGATGGGGTTGGTGAACGTGACGCTCGCGGAGTTCGTGTCGCGTGCGCAGGCTATTGCCGGTGACGGCGTATTGCCGCCAGTGCTGGACGTGCTTGCTTTGCCCTGGCTCGAGACACTCGCGATGCCCACGCTGATCCTGACGGCGCTGTGGATGTACGCCGGCTTCAACATGGTGTACTTCCTCGCGGCGCTCCAGAACGTCAGCCATGATCTGATCGAGGCCTCAACGATCGACGGCGCGGGCCCTGTGCGTCGCTTCATCAGCGTGATCCTGCCCACGATCCGCCCGGTCACGGTGTTCGTCGTGCTGCTGTCGATCCTCGCGAGCCTGCAGCTGTTCGAGCTGCCGTTCATCATGCTGAGCGAGGGGACGGGCATCCAGGACCGCGGACTGACGATCGTGACGTACCTGTTTAAGAGCGGCTTCGAGGCGGGCGACCTGGGGTTCGCGACGGCGATCGGCTGGCTGCTCGCGACGCTGCTGGCGACCGTCGCGGTCGCTCAGCGGCTGCTCGTGACGGACGGGGAGTCGTCGTGAATCGCTCGCGCGGCAACTTCCAGCCGGGCAAGCTGATTGCAGATGTCGTGCTCTACGCGGCGCTGCTTCTGCTCGCGCTCACGGTCGCGGTGCCGTTGGTGTACCTGGTCATCTCGGCGTTCAAGACCGAGGCTGGGTTCCTCGACAGCCTGTTCCTGCCCAAAGGCGACGGCCTGTTCGGCGTCGACTGGGGCGGGCTCACGCTCGTGCAGTTTAAGCGGCTTTTCTCGGGTGACGTAGGTATCGGGCGGGCCGTGCTGAACTCGCTGGTGCTCTCGACGGCCACTGCCTTGCTCGCGACCGCCTGCTGCTCAGCAGCCGGCTACGCGCTTGCGATGTTCGACTTCCGAGGCCGACGCATCGCAGACTGGCTAGTGATCGCGGCGTTGGTCATCCCACCGCCGCTGCTGCTCGCGCCGGGCTACCAGTGGCTGTTCGATCTGGGATTGCTCAACAGCTATTGGGGC
>JBCBMF010000256.1:0-3901 GCA_039822905.1 Planctomycetota bacterium | reverse complement strand
AGCAGCGGCACCTTGATGATCGTCTCGGTGTTGTTGCTCAGCCCGATGCCGCCGATGACCACGGTGCCGCTGCTGGGCGACATCCCCGTGTTCGGTAACCTCTTTCGCGACACGAACCGCGATGCGAACAACTCCAAGCTGTATGTTTTCATCACACCGCGTGTGCTGCGTGACCCGGACCTGAACGTCTACCGCCTGATCTCGAAGGGCCCGTTCGCCGACGTCGAGTTCCCGGACTACATCCCCGAGCTGCCGCCGGCGATGATCCAGTCGACGCTGACCCTCGCGGATGATGAACCCGAGGAGGAGCCGGGCTTCGTCCTTCCCAGCGATCGCAACCCTTCGCTGAACCAGCGCGAGCTGCGGCCCGCCGACGAAGACGAGAACTGACCGTGGACGCCCTCGCACCCAGCAACGGACGCCCTGAAGAGAACGGCACGCCTTCGACGCGGTCCCTCGTCAAGGCCGCCAGCAGCTTCGGCCCGCTGAAGCTCGGGCCCGAGCAGCTCGCCGCATTCGCCGCGACGCCTGGATCGGACGAAGAACCCTGGGACGCCATGCTCGCGCTGCTCGCGACCGACGAGCAGCGCGCGCTCGAGCTGATGAGCGAGCGCACGGGCCTGCCGTTTGTCGCCGAACCCCGGCTCGAAGAGTCGGCGAGCAGGTTCTACGAGCTTGTCCCGCCGGACATCGCGCGGACGCACCACCTCGCGGGCCTCGAGCAGGTCGGCGACGCCAGCACCCCGGTCATGGTCGTCGCGACCGCGCAGCCCATGCAGCCCAGCGTGTTCAGCACGCTCGAAGAACGGCTCGACATGCCGATCCGCCTCGTGCTCGCGCCGCGCGGCGCCGTCGCGGGTGTGATCAACCGGGGCTACGAGCAGCGGCAGGACCTCGTCACCGAGATCGTCGACGAGATGCCGTTCGACGAGTCGGCGATCGCCACCGCCGCCGGCGCGATCGGCCAGGGCAACGACCTGCTCGCGCTCGCGCGGCAGACGCCGGTCATCCGGCTGGTCAACATGATCCTGTTCGAAGCGCTGCGCCGCCGTGCGTCAGACGTGCACGTGCATCCCGAGGAAGACCGGCTCGTCATCCGCTTCCGGATCGACGGCATGCTGGTCGACGCCTTCAGCCCGCCGCAGTCGCTCGCGAGCGCGATCTCCAGCCGGCTCAAGGTCATGACCGAGCTCGACATCGCGAACCGGCACTCGCCGCAGGACGGCTATACCTCCGTGCGCGTCGGCAACAAGAAGATCGACATCCGCCTCTCGGTCGTGCCGACGGTCTACGGCGAACGCATCGTCCTCCGCCTGCTCGACCAGTCGCAGACCGAGCTCGGCCTCGATCAGATCGGCATGTCGCACGAGATGCAGCGCGACCTGATGGACCTGGTCGATCGCCCCAACGGCATGGTGCTCGTCACCGGCCCGACCGGCTCCGGCAAGACGACCACGCTGTACGCCGCCCTCCAGAAGATCGACCGCGACGCGCGCAACGTCATGACCATCGAGGACCCGGTCGAGTACCACCTCGAGGGCATCAGCCAGATCCAGGTCAACCCCAAGCGCGGCGTCACCTTCGCCTCGGGCCTCCGCGCGCTGCTGCGTCAGGACCCCGACGTCATTCTCGTTGGCGAGATCCGCGACGCCGAGACCGCGCAGCTCGCGATCCAGGCATCGCTCACGGGCCACTTCGTGCTCGCGACGCTGCACACCAACGATGCGCCTGGCGCGATCCCAAGACTCATCGACATCGGGCTCGAACCGTTCCTGATCACCAGTTCGCTGCTCGGCGTGCTGGCGCAGCGGCTCGTTCGTCGGACCTGCTCGGTCTGCGGCGGCACCGGCTTCGTCATGGACGCCAACGGCCAGCGTCGTCGGTGCGAGTCATGCTTCGGCACGGGCTATCGCGGCCGGATCGCCGTGTACGAGCTGATGAAGATGAACGACCGCCTCCGCAAGCTGACGGCCGAGAACGTGGACGGCATCTCGCTGTACGAGGCGGCGATCGACGCGGGCTTCCGCCCCATGCGCGACGACGCGGACGCCAAGATCGCCCAGGGGATCACCGATCAGGCCGAGGCGTATCGCGTCCTGCACTGACCTGCATGGGCAATTGAACCGACCGTCCCCCCACCACCCACGGACAGGGGGGGCGGCGTCTCGCCGCCCGTCGCAACTGCGATCGTGCGCCGGTCGATAACCCCAGTATGACCAAGCCACGCATCGCCGCTCTCGCCGTGTGCTCCGCCTTTGCCCTTGGCCTGGGCACGACCCGCACCGAGTCCATCGACACCGCGCTGTTCGCGACATCTGGAGCTTCGGCACGCTCGCTCGAGTTCGATCGCATCATCAACGCGCCGCCCGAGCTCGTTTGGCAGCAGATATCCACCGAGGCCGGTGTGTCGCGGTGGCTGGGCGTCGAGTCGAGCGTCAACCTCGCGATCGGCGGGGCGTACGAGTTGTACTTCGACGAGAACCGCGGCCGGGGCAACAAGGGCACCGAGGGCTCGCAGGTCTTGAGCTACGCGCCGGGCCGGATGCTGAGCATCGCGTGGAACGTGCCGACAAACCTCGCGCAGGTCCGCGGGCAGCGGTCGTGGGTGACGTTCCTCGTTGAGCCCACGCCGCAGGGCTCGCGCGTACGGGTCGTGCACGCGGGCTTCGGCGAGACGCCGGGCTGGGACAAGGCGTACGACTTCTACGAGACTGGCTGGCCGGCGGTGCTCGGCATGCTCAAGCGCTCGCTCGAGGGTGTGTCGGACTGATATCCTCGCGGATGACCAAAGGGATCACGCCCGTCACCCTCGCCGGCACGCATGTCCGGCTCGAACCCGCGTCTCCCGATCATGCCGAGGGCATGTTCGCCGCGGCCGACCCCGAGACGTTCCGCCTGTTCACGAAGCAGCCGACGCCGTGGAGCGTCGAGAACTGCCGCGGGTACATCGAGTACCTGATCGACGAACCGAAAACGCTGCCGTTCTCGCTATTCGACGCGAACACGAACGAGCTCATCGGCGCGACGAGCTACTGCGACATCAGACCGCAGCACCGAAACGTCGAGATCGGCTGGACCTGGATCACGCCGACCCGGCGCGGCTCGGCCGTGAACCCAGAGATGAAGCTGCTTCTCCTGCAGCACGTATTCGAAACAGAGTTGTTCGAAACCGGCCCGGCGATCCGCGTCATGCTCAGGACGCACCACGAGAACAAGCACAGCCAGGCCGCGATCAGCAAGCTCGGCGCGACCTACGAGGGCACACTCCGCCAGCACGTGATCATGCCGGACGGATCGTTCAGGGACACGGTGGTGTATTCGATTCTGGATTCGGAGTGGGAAAGCATCAAGCACCGACTTTGCGAGAGGATCTCAACGCTTCCCTAGCGTTGCGTCTGCTCTTTGATCCCATGCTCGGTGCCGCACTCTGGGCAAACCGGCCCGGGCACGGTTCGCATGTTGTAGCCGCAGCGCTGGCAGAGCCAATAATCGCGGCCGAACCGGCCCGAAAGCCACCGCATACGAAGCCCCGCGTGCGCCACGGGGACGAAACCGACGATCCAGACCAGCCCGCCGAGGGCCATCATCGTCCAGAAGAATGCCCACGCGGTGGAAGATCGGCCCGCTCGAGGCGAGAACGTGAGCAGGTGAATCAGAGATGAGAACAGAACCACACAGCCCGTGTACGCGATCGGGAAGCAGACAAGCCAAAGCAAGACTCGAATCGCCGCGTTCACGCCATCACCGTCTCCGGCGGGTCCAGCGGCAGAAGCCTCGCGTTCGCCATGAACCGCTCGAAAATGTCCTTGAACTCGACCATCGTGTCACCGCCGAACTTGGTCAGGGCCGCCCGTGCGACCTCGAACGCGACGGCGTTTTCCATCACCACGCTCGCCGCGCT
>JBCBMF010000255.1:0-3947 GCA_039822905.1 Planctomycetota bacterium | reverse complement strand
CTCGCGGTCGCCGAGCGCGTTGTCGCGCTGGCCGACCAGGACCTGGGCGAGATGCAGCACTTGCTTGCGAAGGCCGAGGATGCACGGTCGACGCACCGCATCGTGCGTGTTCGCTTCGACAACGAGTCGATGGACATGAGCGAGGCGTACGCGAAGGCCAAGCGGATCCAACAGCTGCGCGACAGCTATGCGAACCGTGCCTCGGAAATCGGCCGGGACCTGACGTTCCTGAGCGAGCAGGAGTCGCACTTCGGCGAGCTGCTGACCACGCTTGAGACCGAGCGGGCGCAGTTCCAGAACCAGCTGTGGCAGCTCGATCAGGAGATCGACGCGATCGCCCGCAACGAGCGGCTACTCGAGATTCTTGAGGACCGCCAGCGGACACTCGACGAAATGAGCCCGTACTCGGCCGACAGCCTGGATCAGGTCACGAGCCGGATCTCGAGCATCAAGGCCGAGCAGAAGGCCCGAATGGAGGCACTGACCAACCGTTCGCTTGAGGACACGTTCCTTGATCGTGCCAACGTCGAGGTCGGAGCCGATGCCACGGCCGACATCACCTTCGAGGCCCAACTGAACGACGGGCTCGATGAGATCGAGATCGGCGAGCCGGTCGAGCCGGAGTTCGAGGTTCGCCTGCCGGGTCTTGAGACAAACTGATTTCTCTCCGCTCGTCTTCACTGAGATAGGGCTCGCCCGACGGACCGGGCGAGCCGGGGGCCGACCCCGCTGCCGGCGGCGTTTCCTGAGATTCTCGGGAACCGCCGCCGGCTCTTTTTGCGCGTCGCATGAGCACGGCCAGCCGGCCGGAACGGCCCTTCGGGCGTGCTCGGGCGGCGATGTCGGTTATAGTGCAGCGTTCGTCCGGCGGAGTCCGGGCCTGGGTTTCCATGGGGGTGTCCCGCTGTTCGACCGCTTCTTTCGCTATCTGAGTCTTGATCTCGGGATCGATCTGGGAACGTGCAACACGCTGGTGGCGGTGCGCGGGCAGGGCATCGTGCTGAACGAGCCGAGCGTGGTCGCTGTGCACAAGGGAACCAACCGCGTGCTCAAGGGCGGCCAAGCCGTCGGCTGGATGGCGAAGGAGATGCTCGGCAAGACGCCGGGATCGATCACGGCGATCCGGCCTCTGCGTGACGGCGTCATCAGCGACTTCGACGTCACCGAGGCGATGCTGAACTACTTCATCAACAAGGTGCGCGGGAAGTACAGCTTCGTGCGGCCGCGTGTGGTCATCAGCGTGCCGAGCGGGATCACGGCGGTCGAGAAGCGTGCGGTGACGGACTCGGCGGATCGCGCGGGGGCGAGTCGGACGTATCTGATTGAGGAGCCGATGGCGGCTGCGATCGGCGCGGGGCTGCCGTTTGCCGAGGCGACGGCGAGCATGATCGTTGACATCGGCGGAGGCACGACCGAGGTCGCGATCATGTCGCTCGCGGACATCGCGGTGTGCGAGAGCGTGCGCGTGGCGGGTGATGACATGGACGAGGCCATCATCAACCACATGAAGCGGACGTACAACCTGATGATCGGCGAGCAGACGGCCGAGCGGATCAAGATTGAGATCGGCTCAGCGGCCGAGGGGGATACGCCGGACGGCAGCATCGATGTGCGCGGTCGCGATCTGATCTCGGGTTTGCCACGGAAAGCCACGATCAGCGCGGCGGAGATCCGCGAGGCGTTGCAGGAGCCGATCAGCGCGATCATCGATACGGTGACGCGCACGCTCGAGCGGGCCGAGCCCGAGCTCGCGGCAGATCTGGTCGAGAACGGCATCATGCTCGCGGGGGGCGGGGCGCTGTTGCGGGGCCTGCCAACGGTGCTGAACCGGGCGACGGGCTTGAACGTGAAGATCGCGGACGATCCGCTGACGTGCGTCGCCCGCGGGACGGCGATCTTCCTCGAGCATCTCGAGGAGTGGAAAGACGTTCTAGAGAACGATCTGGATCTCTGATCACGTGAATCGGGTTGCAGGAGACTGACGGGTGTCGGCACGCGGCGGGTTCATCACGTCGGGCCGGGTGCTCGCGGCGGCAATCGCGGCGTGCCTCGTCTGCGCGGTGCTGCCGGTGCGGTTGCTTGGGTGGACCGGCGCTGTGTCGGGCGTGGCGGTCCGGCTCGTCGCGCCCGTGAGCGATCTGGGCAAGTGGATCGGCGATCGCGCGGCGCGTGCCGAGACCGAAGAGCATCCGGACCCGGAGATCGGCCGGCTGCAGGAACTCGAGTCGCTGGTGCGTGCGCAGGAGATGCGGATCAGCGAGCTGCGTGCGATGCTTGATGCGCTCGAGCAGGGCGACATCCTGCCCGAGGCGCGGGTGCGTCAGCTCGTAGGCCGGGTGTTCAGCACATCGGCGAGCCGGGCGGAGCGGACGCTGCTCGTCCGGCGGGGCGCCAAGGACGGTGTCGCCGAGGGCGCGGCCGCGGTCGTGCGGGGGCGGCACATGCTGGGCGTTGTCTCGGATGTGAACGAATCGTTCTGTGTGGTCACGCCGCTTGTGGCGCGGAACGCGGGGCCGATCGAGGTGACGGTGCACCCGGCCGAGGGCGACGGGCCGGGCGTGCCGTTTGTCGTCTCCCCCACTGGCGACGGCACGCTGCGCGGGCCCGGGCAGTTTCGGACCGAGGGCGCGGAGCAGCGGCCGGTGGAGGTGCGCGTCGGCGATGAGGCGTCGCTGAGCGACCCGGCGATGGCGCCGCACTGGGGGCTGCTGGTCGGCGATGTCGTGGAGGTCGAGCGGGATCCGGAGAGCCCGCTTCGGCAGCTGGTAACGATTCGGCCGCGGATCGATACGCGGAACGTGGCGCGGGTGGTGCTGCGCGTGCCGGACGATGATCGGGCGAGCCAATGAGCATCGGGGCGTTTGTCATCGCGCTGTGGATCGTGCTGGGGCTCGACGAGGGGCTGAGCGGCCTGATGCGCGTGGGCGGGGGCGATGTCGCGCCGTCGCTTGTGCTGCCGTTTGTGGTGTTCATTGCGCTGTACGCGCCGGCGCGGGCGGCGACGGGCGCGGCCTTGGCAGCAGGGCTGATCATCGATCTGCTGACGATCCGTGCGCTGCCGGGCGGGGGGACGGCGGTGATCCCCGGGGCGAACGCGCTGGGGATGGCTCTGGCGGCGCAGGTGGTACTTGCCGCGCGGGGGCTGGTGTTCCTGAACAGCCCGGTGACGCTGGTGGTGCTGACGCCGGTGGCGGGGATCGTGTGGCAGGTGGCGGCGACGAGCCTGCTCGCGGTGCGCGGGCTGTACGACCCGATGGGCTTCCGAGCGGCGGGCGTGCTCGGATCGGGCGCGCTGAGCGTGCTCTACTCGGCGGGGCCGGCGCTGGTGTTGTGGTTCCCGCTGCGGTGGGCGATGCCGGTGTTCCGGTTTGACTCGCCGCATGTTGCGCGGTGGTCGGGGCGGCGCTAACGGCGGCGACGGGCGGTTAGCACGGATGCCAAAGCGACTGGCACAGCTGCCCCCGGGCTTGGAACCGCGGATGCGATTCGCAATCCTGTATTTGAGCTGCCATTAGTGATCAAGATGTCGAGACTGACATCGGCGCGGTCTCGGAATCCCTGAAACGCATCGTCACCAAGCGGCGCGCCCTTGGCGTAGACATCCCGGTCGTCCGCCAAGGTCGGCGTGGATGTCATCTCTGATGCGCTGCCGGTCGCGTCGAGCAGGCCCCAGGGCGTCTGTGTATCAGGATACTGATTTAGACGGAAGTCGAGCCAATCAAAGCTTGTGTCCAGATACCCGGCGTTCGTTTCCCCGATCCCCGGCGGTCCGGCGACAGGGGGACGGTCGGAACTGTTCGGGAACTCCCACCATCCGCCCTCAGCGGGGTTGTCTGGGTCCCAGTACACCGCCTTCATCCATTCGTCGAGCGTGGGGATCCAGTACTTAGCTCCCTGTAGGCGTTCAAAGTTACTGATGACGGGCTTACCAAAGTTCAACTTTGGTA
>JBCBMF010000254.1:0-3963 GCA_039822905.1 Planctomycetota bacterium | reverse complement strand
CGGCGGCATCATCAAGGACGGCGCGAAGATGGTCAACGCCGTCGCCAACTCGGTCGTCCCGAAGTTCACCGTCATCACGGGCAACTCGTTCGGCGCGGGCAACTACGCGATGTGCGGCAAGGCCTACGACCCGCGCCTGATCGTGGCATGGCCGACCGCGCGCATCGCGGTGATGGGCGGCCAGCAAGCGGCGAAGACGCTCCTCCAGATCCAGAAGGCGAGCCTCAAGCGCAAAGGCCAGGCCCCGTCGTCGGGGGCGGAAGAGCAGGCGTTGCTCGACGAGATCACCGCGCGCTACGAGGCGCAGATGCAGCCCGAGTACGCCGCCGCGCGCCTCTGGGTGGACGCGATCGTCGACCCTGTCGCGACGCGCCAACTCCTCGCCTGGGGCCTCGAAGCCGCCGACCACGTCCCAACGATCCCAGCGTTCAACCCGGGTGTGATTCAGACGTAGCGCACCGCCTGCTTGACGCGCCTGAACGACGGTCAAGCGGTCCCACTCGCTGGCGAGGGGGACCGTTCTTGTTTGCTGGGAGCGTAGCGGCCGCGAACAAGAACAGGGGGTGAGCGTCGCAAGGGCATTCTGTCAGGTCCATATGTCTCGCTTCTGTCACGATGGCGCGAAACTGGCGCGCTGACCCGTTGGGCACGGTGTTGTCTGTTGCACCAGGCAAAACCATCGCATCCGTCGTGCTTGCTGCCTCGGGTGCCCATCCGGACCCGACCATGATCCACCAGACGCTCTTGATCGCGCTCGAAGAAGCCTACCGCACCGCGCCCGCTCACGCCGACCGGCTCGACACCGTCAGCGTCGGTATCGGCGCGTCGCGCGTCAAATTCAGGCTGCTCGACACCGACGAAGGGCCCGACGGCCGTGTGGACCGCGCGCTCTTCGCCAAGGCCCTCGGCGACGCGGCCCGCCTCGCCGCACAGTCCGTGGCCGACGGCCGCGCCATCGCCAGCGAGGGCTTCACCGTTGCCGTGCAGCGGCTCGACGTGAGCGGTCCCATCGAAGCGCAAGCGCGCGTCGCAGGGGTGGCCGAAGACCGCGTGGTCGTCCGCGCCCTCCTGTTCGACGGCAATGGCGATCAAGTCGGTCAGCTCCGCGGCCTGATCCAACTCGCCCCGGCCTACGACGAACTTGCGGACCCGGTCGACGAAGGCGCCATCCGCGACGCAGAGGCGCTGCTCGACGACGAGCCCGAGGACGCTGTCGAAGACGACGCGCCGAGCCGCGTGCCGGTGCAGACGGCCTTCGTGTGGCAGACGCCGCACGGCAAGCTGTTCATGAACTGAGCGGCCCTGGCTGATCGACCAGGCTAGACCCACCTAGCGCGGCGGTGCTCCACAGCGAGTGCCGCCGCGTTTGTTTGGGGCCGCTCCGGCGATGGCACTTCTATATTCCCGCCGTTCTGCTGTCCGCCCTCTGGGTTCCCTAATGTCCTTTGCTCATTCCCTCACCGCGATGTCCACGCAGCGGCCCCGCTGGGTCTTCGCGGGCGTGCTGCTGCTCACGCTCGGCCTCGGTGCGCTCATCCCGCGCCTCCAGATCGACACCGACCCGGAGAATATGCTACCGGAGGACCAGCCCGCGCGCGTCTTCCACCGGGCCGTCAAAGCCGACTTCGCGCTCTACGACTTCCTCGTCGTCGGCGTCGTCAACGAGGCGCACCCGAGCGGCGTCTTCAACGCCGAGACGCTCACGCGCGTCCACGCCCTCACGCGCGGCATCGAGGCCATCGACGGCGTGGTGGCGCACGAGGTGCTCTCCCTCGCCACCGTCGACGATGTGCGCTCGGACGGCGAGGGCGTCGTGCGGTTCGACTGGATGATGGACGAGCCGCCCTCGACTGACACCGAGGCGCTGGCGATTCAGGCGGCGGTACAACGCCAGCCCGTGTTCCTGGGCACGCTCGTGAGCGAGGACCGCCAAGCGGCGGCGATCTACGTGCCCATCGTGGACAAGAGCGAGAGCCACCGGGTTGCCGAGGAGATCCGTACCCTCGTGGCGAGCAGCAGTGGTGACGAGGCCGTGCACATCACTGGGCTGCCTGTCGCCGAGGAGACGTTCGGCGTCGAGATGTTCGTGCAGATGGGCGTGGCCGCGCCGATGGCGGGGCTGATGGTGTTTTTCATGCTGTGGTTCTTCTTCCGCAGCTTCGCGCTCATCACCTCGCCGATGCTCGTCGCGCTCGCGACCGTCATCGCCACGATGGGGCTGCTGATCGGGCTCGGCTTCCCGGTCCACATCATGAGCTCGATGATCCCCATCTTCCTCATGCCCATCGCCGTCGTCGACTCGGTCCACATCCTGAGCGAGTTTGCGGACCGCTACAGCACATCAGGCGACCGCCAGCAGGCCCTCGCCGAGGTGATGGAGGAGCTGTTCACGCCGATGCTCTACACCTCGCTGACCTCGGCCGTCGGCTTTGCCTCGCTCGCCTTCGCCCCGATCCCGCCGGTGCGCGTCTTCGGCCTGTTCGTGGCGTTCGGCATTCTCCTCGCGTTCGCGCTCACGATCCTCTTCGTCCCGGCGTATATCACCGTGATGAGCGAGGCGCAGCTCGCGAAGATGAGCCGAGCCGCCGCGCGCTCCCTCGAACGTGGCTCGTTCCTCTCCACAGGCCTGCTGCGCCTGGGCGACCGCGCCGTGCGGTTCAGCAAGGCCGTCGTCGTGGCGGCCGTGGCGCTCGTTGCGTTCAGTGCGTGGGGCGTGGCGCAGATCACGATCAACGACAACCCGGTGCGGTGGTTTAGGGCGAGCCACGAGATCCGCGTCGCCGACCGCGTCCTCAACCAGCACTTCGGCGGGACCTACGACGCCTACCTCGTCCTGCGCCACGACGGCGAGGCCAGCCCTACCGCGCTCATCGACGAGGCCGAGGCGGTGGTCGAGTCCGCAGGCAATCCTGTGCTGACAGCGCAGTGGGCGGACCTCCGAGCCGACGCGGACGGCGATCTCGATGCGCTGCTCGATGGCGTCTACGACGCACTCGATTTCGCGGACATGGGCGAGGCCGACACAGACGAGGTGTTGGCGGTGTGGGAGGACGTACTCGCCGTGCTCGAAGGCGGCGGCTCGGGCGGGACGTTCCGCGACCCCGCGACGCTCTCCTACGTCGAGGCGCTGCAGGCCACGCTCCTCGCCACGGACCACGTCGGCAAGTCGAATGCGCTGCCGGACCTCGTCAAGACCGTCCACCGCGCGCTACGCGACGGCGATGAGGCCTACTTCTCGCTCCCCGAAACGTCCGGCGGTGTGGCGCAGACGCTGCTCAGCTACCAGTCGTCGCACCGCCCGAACGACCTCTGGCACTTCGTCACGCCCGACTACGACGCCGCGACGATCTGGGTGCAGCTCAAGAGCGGCGACAACCAGGACATGCTCGCCGTGACGGAGCAGGTTGCCGCCTTCATCGCCGCAAACCCGCCGCCGGGGGGCGTGACGGTCGACTGGGCGGGGCTGACCTACCTCAACGTCGTCTGGCAGGAGGCGATGGTGAACGGCATGCTCAACGCGCTGCTCGGCAGCTTCGCGATCGTGTTCGTGATGATGTTTGTGCTCTTCCGCTCGCTGTGGGTTGCTTTGCTGGCCATGCTCCCGCTCTCAGTCACGATTCTGTTTATCTACGGGCTGATCGGCTGGGTCGGGAAGGACTACGACATGCCGATTGCGGTCCTCAGCTCGCTCACGCTCGGCCTCTCCATCGACTTCGCGATTCACTTCCTGCAGCGCTCGCGCGTTCTCCTCGCCGAGTTGGGCGACTGGCCCGCGGCCATGCAGGCGCTGTTCGCCGAGCCTGCGCGGGCGATCACCCGCAACGCGCTCGTGATCGCCATCGGCTTCCTGCCGCTCTTGGTCTCGCCGCTCGTGCCGTACAACACCGTCGGCGTCTTCCTCGCCACCATCATGGCTGCCTCGTGCCTCGCCACGCTCCTGCTGCTGCCAGCCGCGATGGGTAC
>JBCBMF010000253.1:0-4002 GCA_039822905.1 Planctomycetota bacterium | reverse complement strand
GGTGTAGGTCACGGGGCCGACGCGGCCTCCGTCGAGGTCAAGCACAACCAGCGACTTCAGGAGGTCATCGATCTGCTCGGCGGAGGCGTCGAGCCTGACCCGTGCGGTGCCGTCGACGGTGCCCGCTCGCTCGAACGACCCGACCCCGGACCGATAGAGCGTGACACGGCTCACGGGCAGCTCTTGCACGGGGCCCGCGGCCTGAGGCGTCGCGCTCGCGGCGAGCCCGGCGACGAACGCGAAAGTAAGCGGGCGGCGGACGAGGTCGGTCGTGATCATGATCGGACTCCTTGATCGGCATGGTACCGGGGAATCGACCCTGCCCGAGCCCGATCGGTTCGCGCCGAGGCTACAACGGCATCGGCGTTTCGTGGAGCACGTCCCGAACAAGCGATTCGGCGTCATCGAGTGTCATCCCGGCGTAGCCGCCTGCGGGGATAACGCGATGTGCCGCGACGGCCGCGAAGTGGTCCGTGATGTCGTCGGTGGTGACGTAGTCCCGGTCGCGCACGCGTGCTGAAGCGCGTGCCATCCTCGCGACGGCGAGCGAGCCCCGCGTGCTCAGGCCGGCCGCGAGTTCGGTGCGCTGCCGGGTGGCAACCGCCAGCGCGCGGATGTACTCGGCGAGCGGCCGGCTCAGCGTTGTGCTGTCCGTCACTTTCTGCATGGCTGCGACGTCGTCCGGTGTTGCGACCGGCGTGAGAGATTCGAGCGTTGTCGATGCGGGGTTCTCGAGCAGCACACGCACCTCGGACTCGTCGTCGAGATACCCGAGCGATGTCCTGACGAGGAAGCGATCGAGCTGGCTTTCTGGGAGGGCGTACGCGCCGTGATGATCCGTGGGGTTCTGTGTTGCGATGACGAGGAACGGTTCGGGCAGCGGGTGCGTCGTGCCGTCAACGCTCACGGAATTGTCGTTCATGGCTTCGAGCAGTGCGCTCTGCGTGCGGGGCGGCGCGCGGTTGATCTCGTCTGCGATAACGACGTTCGCGAAGACCGGGCCCGGCATGAAGCGGAACTCCCGGGTGGGCTCCTCGTAGACCGAGACGCCGATGACATCCGCCGGGAGCAGGTCGGAGGTCATCTGGATCCGCTTCGCGGTCCCGCCGATGGAGCGGGCGGCCACCGTCGCGAGCACGGTCTTGCCCACGCCCGGGACATCTTCCAGCAGAAGGTGGCCCCGGGCGAGGAGGCAGCAGAGCACGCGGTCGACGGCGAGCTGTGGGCCGAGAAAGACGGAAGAGATCGATTCGCGCAGCTTGCCGAGCAGCTCTGTAGATTCGGTTTGTGTCGTCATGGGCGTCGGGTTCCGAGTACGATCGTTCGTGTTCGAGTGGGAGGTCGTGGCACCGTGGCGGATCCGACACCGAGTGAGACGGCCGACGCTGCACTCGGCGAGGGTAGCCCGGGCGAGGCGGATCTCGCGTACGAGCTGTCCGGTCGTCTGCCGTGCGCAAGTTGCAGCTATGACCTCGCCGGATTGTCTGTTCTCGGTCGATGCCCCGAATGCGGAACGCTCGTCCGAGAAACTCTGCTTGTCCTGATGGATCCATTCGGCGAGTCGGTGCCGAAGGTTCGATCTCCGAGACGGGTTGCCGTTGCCATCGTCGGGTGTTCGGCGAGCGCCTTCATCTCTGTGCTGTGTCTGGTGATTCACCGGGTGGCTGCGCTCGTGTGCGAAACGGTCGGCATGGGATGTGGGCTGGGCGTGCTCGCGCAGCTCGGCGTCGGCGGGCTCGCGATGACCGCGATCTGTAGCGTCGGTCTCATCATTCCGATGCGTGCAACGGCTCTTCGCGCATCAATCGCCGCTTCATTGGGCGTGATCTGTCTCGCGGGAGTCGTTGTGTCGGCGTGGTACACGCTGCTCGTGAGAGACCCGCAGCGCGCGCTGCCCTACTTCACGCTCGAGATGCCGGATGTGGTTCGTGTGGGCGAACACGCCGTGACACATGCTTTTGCAGTCGCCGCTGTTGTGCTGCTTCGCCCGAATGCGAGAGCGGTGTCATCGACCGCGTGGCGGGTGCGTGAGAACCACGACAACCGGCAGCGACTCGTGACCGTGGTGGCGTCTCTCGCGGCGGTGCTTGTTGGCGACGTGATGATCGTTATGGCCGCAATGCTCGATTCGACGGCCGGCATCGCGGTCGGGCTGTGCGGCGAGCTGCTGGTCTTCGCGAGCTCGTGCATTCTCGCGATCGCGCTGCTTGGCGTGCTGACAGACTCGATATCCATCGCGAAGACGCTGTGGCGCATCCCAGTCGCGTTCCGCGATGTCGTTCGGCGGGCGGCGTCGTGACCGATGCGGATCGCTCACTCTTCGATGACTGCTTCGAAAGGGTCTTTGCCGGGCTTCCGCAGCGGATCCGGGAGCTGATCGAAGACGAACTGGCCGTGATCGTTGATGATCAGCCGTCCGAGTCGATTCTCGATGATCTTGAACGGGACGAGGGCGAACGCCCGTCGCCAGATGGGCTGCTGGGCCTGCACACCGGCGTGCCCCTGACCGAGTGGTCCGTTGAAGACACCGCGCGCGAGCCGACGACAATCTACCTGTTCAGGCTCGGCATCTTGAACGAAGCCCGACAATCCGACCGCAACGACGCTGGAGAGATCGAGCGGCAGATCCGAATCACGCTGCTGCACGAAGTCGGCCATCACTTCGGTCTCGACGAGGACGATCTTGATCGGCTCGGTTACGCGTAAGCCGGTCCAACGGCCTGCAGTGCAACGCGGGTTCGCTAGATCGGTATGATGAGCGTCAAGTGAAAGGACGATGTATGGGTGCGAAGCGAGGTTTGATTTCGATGGTTGCAGCCGCGTGCGTCGTCGCGTCGGCGAGCGGTGCCGCCGCGGATGATGCGAGAGTCGGTCTGATTCAGCTCAGCGGCGGGCTTTCTGATCGACCGTCACCCTTCGCGTGGCTCACCGGCGAAACCGAGATCACCGTCCGTTCGCTCACGGCCGCGATCGAAGCCGAGGCCCCCAACGAGAACCTCGACGCCTTCGTTCTTCAGCTCGAAGATGCCGCTCTCACGCGTTCGCAGATCGAAGAGGTCGGCTCGTCGATGCGCCAGCTGAGCGACGCGGGCGTCCCCGTCTACGTCGTGACCGACACGCTCGGGCCGACCGAGGTGCTCCTCGGGTCGTACGCCGACCGGGTCATCGCCCAGTCCGGCACGGGGCTCATGCTGCCCGGCCTGTACATGGAGGAGATGTACCTCCGCGATGCGCTCGAGTGGATCGGCATCGAGCCGAGCTTCGAGCAGGTCGGTGCGTATAAAGGCGCGGATGAGATGTTCAACAACGCCTCGCCCAGCGAGCCGTGGTCTGAGAACATCGACCAGCTTCTCGACAGCATCTACGCGAACATGCGCTCGCAGCTCGCCGAGGGGCGGGGGCTCGACGCGTCCGAGATCGACCGGGCGATGGAGCAGGCCTGGCTGGCCGATGCCGAGGACGGCGTCGAAATCGGCTTGGTCGATAAGACGATCAACCTGAGCCAGCTCACCGCCACCATGGAAAGCGAACTCGGTGAAGATGTTTCCTGGCTGACCGATGTCGGCCTCGACAGCTCCGCTTCGATGATCGACACATCCAACCCGTTCGCGATGTTTTCGTTGCTCTCACAGGATCCCGGCAACAACCCGTCGGGACCGACGATCGCCGTTGTGCACATCGATGGCGCCATCGTTGACGGCGATTCGGTCGAGGGTGGCCTGTTTGGCTCGTCTTCTGTCGGCAGCCGGACGATCCGTCGCATCTGCAAGACGCTGAAGGATGACGACGACATCAAGGGGGTTGTCGTCCGTATCGACTCGCCCGGCGGCTCGGCCACCGCGAGCGAGGTCATCTGGCAAGCCCTCACCGAACTCCGCGAAGAGAAGCCGGTGTACATCTCCGTGGGTTCGATGGCTGCGTCCGGCGGGTACTACATCGCCGTGGCCGGGGACGAGATCTTCGTCAACCCTTCGTCGATCGTCGGTTCGATCGGCGTCGTCG
>JBCBMF010000252.1:0-4017 GCA_039822905.1 Planctomycetota bacterium | reverse complement strand
CACATTGACGGAACGGAATCTGCACCGAAGGTGACGGGATCGTGCTGTCATGTGATGACGCCGAGATCAGTAACATCTTGATCGCAGATGTTGATCGAGGCAGACAGCGACCCGTCGTCGTCGCGAACGACGATCTCAGCCTGACGAACGTGACGCTCTCGAACGTCATGCTCCCGTTCTGGCGCTCAGGTTTCGTTCATTCGGGGTCGATCACGCTGGTCGATTGCTCCTTTACCGATGTCGTACCAGATTCCGGCTCTCTCTTTCGCGCAGAAACGGTGACCGCGATCGGGTGCAGCTTCTCGTACACCGTTCCGCAGTTCTTTCCGCAGATCAGAGCAGCGTTGGAAGGCGATGATGTCTTGGTCGAACGCTGCGGCTTTACTGGTCCTGAGAACATCGGGGTCGATGTACCGTTCGCAAACCTTGCCCCTATCATCGCGGGTCGCGATAGCGGGGTTCCGCCCGGAGGTGTTGCGCAGGCAGTCGTTCGCGATTCAACCTTGCTTCGGACAGGTGGCGACTTCGATGCAGTCGCCGGCGATGCCGCCGCGATCGTGTACGGAAAGGCGATCTTCGAGCGGTGTCACTTCGAAGACAATAGCGGGCCGAGCATGGTGGCGATTCTCAATCGGGATCGCACGTTCGACTTCGGCGATTCGTACATCCGAGACCGCACCTTTGTGAACAACCGTGGCGGTGCGATCCTCCGCACCGGGTTTGTTCCTATCCCGCAGTCAGACACGATCTTTGTTGAGCGCGCGTTCGTTGCTGGTCACAGCGGTTTCCTCTCTGACGGCGCAGCCTTCCGCGATCCGCCGACGACGGTCTTCCGCAACAGCGTGTACATCGGGGCACCTGGTGGAGAACCCACGCCGATTGGCGGAGGGAGTGCCGCGATCGAGAACTGCACGTTTGTGATCGGGCCGGATCAGCCCGAGGTGCCGTTCTGGGACTTCAACTCGTTCGGCGAGGGTGCCAGCATCCGCAATAGCATCATTCTGTACGACTCCCCCGAACCGCTCGCCGGCGACGTCTTCGTTGAGAACTCGATCTTCGATCGCGTCCCCGCGGGTGCGACCGGCAGTTCCGAGCTCGACCCGCTGTTCGTGCGCATGCCATCCGACGGCGGCGACGGCTGGGGTGACAACCCCGACACGCTCGACATCGATGAGTCGCTTAACGATGACTTCGGCGATCTTCGGCTGCTGCCGGGCTCGCCCGCGATCGACGCCGGCACCAACGCCGCCGTGCAGCCTGGCGATGTTAACTTCGACGGCAACCCCCGCATTCTCGACGACCCGGGTATCCCCGGCGTCCGGGTCGGCATCGGCGCGTACGAGTTTGTGGGTACGTCATGCTTGCCCGATACGGACCGAGATGGTGAGCTGACGCCCGCGGACTTCAACGCCTGGGTGCTGGCGTTCAACGCCGGCTCGCCGCTGGCCGACCAGAACCGCGACGGGCGGCTGCGGCCGAACGACTTCACCGCCTGGATTCTGAACTACAACGCGGGCTGCTCGTAGCGGGCGGTCGCCGGCCACTAGACTCGCCCCATGGGGCTGATCTATGCGGGGATCGACGAGGCGGGGTACGGGCCGATGCTCGGACCGTTGTGCGTAGGGCTATCGGTCTTCCGGGTTGCGGATCACGCGGCTGGGGCGAACGCGCCTGACCTGTGGGACGTTCTGAAGGCCGGCGTGTGCCGATCACTGAAGGAACTGCGTACTGACTCGAAGCATCGCGTGGCCATCGCGGATTCGAAGGCGCTCAAGCTCTCGAATCAGTCGAAGACTCGGCATCCCTTGCTGCATCTCGAGCGTGCGGCGTTGAGTTTGCTGGGTGCCAGCGGTGTGGAATGCCCAGATGATGCGCACCTGTTCGCTGCTCTCGGGAGTGTCCTGCCGAAGGAGCCGTGGTACGCAGGCGAACGGACATGCTTGCCGCTGGCGACGACGGCTGATGACCTGAAGATCGCGACCAATGTGCTGCGATCTTGCCTGAACGCGGCCGGTGTCGAGTTGCTCAAGCTGCGATGCACGGTGGTCGGCGAACGTGAATTCAATTCGACGCTACGTAAGACTGGCAGCAAGGCGGAAGTTGTTGCTCGCGCGGTTGCGTCGCACATCGGGCTGATCCGCGAGCGGTGGGGCGGGGGGCAGTCATCGGACGAGGTCCGCATCGCGTGCGACCGGCTCGGCGGGCGGGCGACGTACACGGATCTATTGCGTCGGGCGGTTCCGGGCGTACCCGTGTCGGCGATTGCGGAGAGCCCGGAGCTGAGCGCTTACGAACTTGGTTCCAGCCGGGGTCCCGGCTCGAGCACTGCGCGGGCGTTGTTTATGACCGAGAGCGAGACGCATCATCTGCCGGTGGCGGTGGCATCGATTGCGGCCAAGCTGGTGCGAGAGCTCGCAATGCATCGGCTCAACTCACACTTTGGGGAGCGGTTTGCGACCGAGTTGCCCGAGTTGAAGCCGACGGCAGGGTACGTGCAGGACGCCCGGCGGTGGCTGGGCGACGTCGGGCCGCACATCGATGATGAAACGCGGGAGCGCCTTGTCCGTCTTGCGTAGCGCCAACGATGCACTTGTGAGTGATCCGGATCAGGACAAGGCGATGCTCGACCGGGCGGCGCGTCTGGCGTGCCGAGCTGCGGGATACGTCGAGCCGAACCCCATGGTCGGTTGCGTCATCGCGCGGGACGGAATCCCGATCGCGATGGGGCATCACACGCGGTTCGGCGGGTTGCACGCCGAGCGGGAGGCGTTGGCGGACGCTGCGCGGCGGGGCGTCGATGTCCGCGGAGCGACGGCGTACGTCACACTCGAGCCTTGTGTGCATCACGGGAAGCAGCCGCCGTGCGTTGATGCGGTGATCGAAGCGGGACTGGGCGAGGTGGTGTTTGCGCGGTTCGATCCCGGTCCGGAGTCGGGGGGCGGGGCGGCGAAGCTGGAGGCGTCCGGCGTGCCGTGCAGGCTGAGCGAGGCGAGCCGGGCGGCGGTCGAGCTGTCGGACCCGTTCGTCAAGCGGGTGAAGACCGGGCTGCCCTGGGTGATCGCGAAGTGGGCACAGACGGTGGACGGCCGGATCGCGACGCGGACCGGGCAGAGCCAGTGGATCTCGTCCGATCGCTCTCGGCTGCGTGTGCACAGGCTTCGCGAGCGGGTCGATGCGATCGTGACGGGGCTGGGGACTGCGCGGTTCGACGACCCGAGGCTGACGGCGCGTGTGGGGCGTCCGCCGCGGCGCGTCGCCCGGCGGGTGGTGATCGATTCGGACCTCATGCTGCCAGCGGATTCGAGGCTGGCGACGACGGCGCACGAGGCGCCGGTCACGGTGTGCTGCATGAACGAGCTCAAGAGCAGCGAGTACCTGCGCGAGCGGCGCGAGGCTCTCGAGGCCCGGGGTGTCGAGGTGATGGGGGTTCGCTCGGACAACGAGCGGCTGGACCTCGACGTCATGCTCGAGCAGTTGGTCGAGCGGCACGGGGTGATGAACGTGCTGATCGAGGCCGGGCCCGGGTTGCTCGGCAGCTTCTTCGAGTTCGACCTGGTCGACGAGGCGGTGGTCTATATCGCGCCGCTCCTGCTCGGCGACGAACTGGCGAAGGCGGTGGCGACAGGGCGAACCGTGCCGAGCCTGAGCGGGGGCCGGAACTTCCGGCTTACGCGAGTCAAGCGGATCGGCGATGATGTAGAACTGGTCTACCGGAGGCCGGTTGACTAGCGGCGGCGACGCGAAGCCAATAAGCCCGATGCGGCCAGAAGCCCTGCGGTGGCGGGTGCGGGGATGTACTGAATGCCAAACGTCGAGAGACCGGGGCTGCCGTCTTCGTTCTGATAGACGCGGATGTCAGCGGGAAAAGTTGAGAAGAGCCCCTGATTCAGACCGACCAGCGTGAGCTCGAGCGCATCGAAGTCTCCGGCGTACCCGAACTCGATTACGTCGAGCGGGTTCGACGGGTCCGCGACCCCAAAGAAGGAGCTTGCGAAGCCCCGAAAGCTCGCGGTGGAA
>JBCBMF010000251.1:0-4025 GCA_039822905.1 Planctomycetota bacterium | reverse complement strand
TCGTCGACTGGGACCGGGACAACGACGACCGTGGCACGGTAACGCTTCAGACGCGTTCGCTCGATGTGCGTGAGGGAAGCGATCTGCTGGCGCTGCGCGGCCGGGTCTTTACGGCTGAGTGGTCATTCGATTCGGCCGGGCGACTGTCGCTTGCGGCGGAGTTGGTTGAAGGGGACTCCGACTCACAGCTCGTTTGGACGGGTGTTGGGGTCGGTGGGCAGGAAGATCGGGCGACAGGTCGGCCGTTTGTTGGAGAGTGGTCCGAGCTGAGCGATTGGTCGCTGAACATCAGCACGGACCTTGTCGAGGTGATGAGCGGCGGATATGCGGTGTATCGGTTCAAGGTGCTTGAGTGGAGCGAGCGGGGCGGTGTAACGCGTGTGCAGTCGATCTGTGTGGATTCGATGGCGCCTCAGCTGGTTGGGAAGCGAGTGAAGCTTCTGCTGCGTGAGAGCAATGGCGCACACGAGCTGAGCTTCCGGCAGTGGCCGCGGGATCGCGTGAACTCGTGGCCCGAGGGGTTCATTGCAAGCACTGACAACGCGCTTAACGTGCTGTCGTTCCGGAGGGTGAAGTGATGAGATCCCTCTGCCAGCGCCGGCGTGCGTTCACGCTGATCGAGCTGTTGGTTTCGATTGCGGTTATCGCGGTTCTGATCGGGGTCCTCCTACCTGTGCTCGGCGCAGCGCGTCGGCAGGCGCAGACGACAGCGTGCCTGAAGCAGGCGCAGCAGGTTGCGGTGGGGGTGATGACGTTCGCGGGCGACAACAAGGGGCAGCTGCCGGCGAATCGGACGGTGGTGGCCGAGGGCGAGCATGTGACGTGGCGGTCGAAGCTTGCGGACGCGGGGTATCTGGTCGCCGACGCGTGCGTGTGCCCAGCGCATCCGGGTGGCGAGCCTGTGAGCGAGCTTGGGTTGCCCGATCGGACGACCGTCTGTGTCGGTGATGTGGCGTCGAGTTATGCGCTCAACGGGCACCTGCTTTGGCGTGAAGAGGTGAGCGGTAAGGAGGTGAGCCGGAGTGATGTGACGATTCGTCGGCCGAGCCACACGATCCTGATCGCAGAGACTCGTGCGCGGTTCCCGGATCTGCGCGTGACGGATCCCTTGATCGCGGCGGATGTCGAAGGCGGCGAGAGCGGTGTTTATGGCTACTGGCACCGCGGCGAGGGCACATACTCGTTTAGCGATGGGCATGCCGAGACGATCGGGATGCTTGATACGGGGAATCCTGACTGCCGGTGGCACAGCGGCAAGGACTGGGGTGAGGACCCGTTCGATCCCCAGACGCGGGCTGAGATCAAGAGCCACGACCACCCGGATTGGGAGCTGCTGCTGAACCCGGTGTACCTCGAATAGTTTGCGGCTTTAGACAGCCGCGGCCGTGTGGTACGATTGGTCGTGAGGAGGCTCTCATGTCAATGGACCATCGTCGATCGCTGTTGGGACTGGTTGCCGCTGGTGTGTCGCTTCTTGCCGCACACGCGTTCGCGCACAACTCGTGGGTTGTGTCAAACATCACACGCATGGCCGGGCCGGGAGCCGTGCGGCTCGCGTTTGTAACCGGGCACGATGAGTTTCCGTCCGGCGAAGTGGCGACGCGGCCCGACCGAATCGCGTCGTGGGACGTCCACCGCAGCGGCAGCGTGACGCCGGTCGCGGGCTACGCGATCGAGGGGCCGGAGCTTGTTGCGCAGCACGAGCTAACGGAGCCCGGGCTGCACGTAGCGGCGGCGGCGCTGCATCCGCGGTTTATCGAGCTGGCCGGTGAGAAGTTCACGAGCTATCTGTGGGACGAGGGCGCGATCGAGGTGCTCCGTGCGCGGCGTGAGAGCGGCGCGGAGGCCGAGCCTGGTTTGGAGTACTACACGAAGTTCGGGAAGACGTTTGTGCAGGTCGGGCCGATCGACGAGGCCGACACGAGCTACGCCGACCCGGTTGGGCATCGGCTGGAGATCATCCCGCTTTCGAACCCGGCGTCTTCGGCGATCGGCTCGCCCTCGCTGAGCACGCGCACCCGCACCCTGTCGCCCACCGCCCAAGACGCCGGGTTCGAAAGCGGGATGATCTCCAGCCGATGCCCAACCGGGTCGGCGTAGCTCGTGTCGGCCTCGTCGATCGGCCCGACCTGCACAAACGTCTTCCCGAACTTCGTGTAGTACTCCAAACCAGGCTCGGCCTCCGCGCCGCTCTCACGCCGCGCACGGAGCACCTCGATCGCGCCCTCGTCCCACAGATAGCTCGTGAACTTCTCACCGGCCAGCTCGATAAACCGCGGATGCAGCGCCGCCGCCGCTACGTGCAGCCCGGGCTCCGTTAGCTCGTGCTGCGCAACAAGCTCCGGCCCCTCGATCGCGTAGCCCGCGACCGGCGTCACGCTGCCGCTGCGGTGGACGTCCCACGACGCGATTCGGTCGGGCCGCGTCGCCACTTCGCCGGACGGAAACTCATCGTGCCCGGTTACAAACGCGAGCCGCACGGCTCCCGGCCCGGCCATGCGTGTGATGTTTGACACAACCCACGAGTTGTGCGCGAACGCGTGTGCGGCAAGAAGCGACACACCAGCGGCAACCAGTCCCAACAGCGATCGACGATGGTCCATTGACATGAGAGCCTCCTCACGACCAATCGTACCACACGGCCGCGGCTGTCTAAAGCCGCAAACTATTCGAGGTACACCGGGTTCAGCAGCAGCTCCCAATCCGGGTGGTCGTGGCTCTTGATCTCAGCCCGCGTCTGGGGATCGAACGGGTCCTCACCCCAGTCCTTGCCGCTGTGCCACCGGCAGTCAGGATTCCCCGTATCAAGCATCCCGATCGTCTCGGCATGCCCATCGCTAAACGAGTATGTGCCCTCGCCGCGGTGCCAGTAGCCATAAACACCGCTCTCGCCGCCTTCGACATCCGCCGCGATCAAGGGATCCGTCACGCGCAGATCCGGGAACCGCGCACGAGTCTCTGCGATCAGGATCGTGTGGCTCGGCCGACGAATCGTCACATCACTCCGGCTCACCTCCTTACCGCTCACCTCTTCACGCCAAAGCAGGTGCCCGTTGAGCGCATAACTCGACGCCACATCACCGACACAGACGGTCGTCCGATCGGGCAACCCAAGCTCGCTCACAGGCTCGCCACCCGGATGCGCTGGGCACACGCACGCGTCGGCGACCAGATACCCCGCGTCCGCAAGCTTCGACCGCCACGTCACATGCTCGCCCTCGGCCACCACCGTCCGATTCGCCGGCAGCTGCCCCTTGTTGTCGCCCGCGAACGTCATCACCCCCACCGCAACCTGCTGCGCCTGCTTCAGGCACGCTGTCGTCTGCGCCTGCCGACGCGCTGCGCCGAGCACAGGTAGGAGGACCCCGATCAGAACCGCGATAACCGCAATCGAAACCAACAGCTCGATCAGCGTGAACGCACGCCGGCGCTGGCAGAGGGATCTCATCACTTCACCCTCCGGAACGACAGCACGTTAAGCGCGTTGTCAGTGCTTGCAATGAACCCCTCGGGCCACGAGTTCACGCGATCCCGCGGCCACTGCCGGAAGCTCAGCTCGTGTGCGCCATTGCTCTCACGCAGCAGAAGCTTCACTCGCTTCCCAACCAGCTGAGGCGCCATCGAATCCACACAGATCGACTGCACACGCGTTACACCGCCCCGCTCGCTCCACTCAAGCACCTTGAACCGATACACCGCATATCCGCCGCTCATCACCTCGACAAGGTCCGTGCTGATGTTCAGCGACCAATCGCTCAGCTCGGACCACTCTCCAACAAACGGCCGACCTGTCGCCCGATCTTCCTGCCCACCGACCCCAACACCCGTCCAAACGAGCTGTGAGTCGGAGTCCCCTTCAACCAACTCCGCCGCAAGCGACAGTCGCCCGGCCGAATCGAATGACCACTCAGCCGTAAAGACCCGGCCGCGCAGCGCCAGCAGATCGCTTCCCTCACGCACATCGAGCGAACGCGTCTGAAGCGTTACCGTGCCACGGTCGTCGTTGTCCCGGTCCCAGTCGACGA
>JBCBMF010000250.1:0-4045 GCA_039822905.1 Planctomycetota bacterium | reverse complement strand
TAGTCAGTGGGGTCATGACTTTCGGCCGGAGTATCGGCGGCTTTCGGAGCTGAGGCAGCGGCTGCCGGGCGTGTCAATGCACGCGTACACGGCGACGGCGACGCCGCGGGTTCGGGAGGACATCGTCGCTCAGCTCGGCTTGGAGGAGCCGGAGGTTCTGGTTGGCCGGTTTGATCGGCCGAACTTGACCTACAGAGTTGTGCCGCGCGTGCGCGTCGCGGATCAGGTAGCTGAGATCTTGGCAAGTCGGCACGCGGGCGATGCGGCGATCGTGTATTGCATGAGCCGGAAGGAGACGGAGCAGCTGGCCGAGGGTCTTGGCAAGCGCGGGATTCAGGCGGGGGCGTATCACGCGGGTATGAGCGGCGAGCAGCGGCGGCGGGTGCAGGAGCGGTTCACGACCGAGCGTTTGAATGTCGTGTGCGCGACGGTGGCGTTCGGCATGGGGATCGATCGGTCGGATGTGCGGTGCGTGATTCACGCGTCGATGCCGAAGAGCGTTGAGGCGTATCAGCAGGAGACGGGGCGCGCGGGGCGTGATGGCTTGCCGTCGGAGTGCGTCTTGCTGTACTCGTCGGCGGACGCGGCGCGGTGGCATCGGCTGATCGAGGGATCCGCGTACGAAGCCGGGATGGACGAGGAAGCGGTTCGGCCTCAGCTCGATTTGCTGTCGCAGATCCGGCGGCTGGTCAGCGGCGCGCGGTGCCGGCACAAGGCGCTGACCGAGCACTTCGGGCAGACGTACGACGAGCCGAGCTGCGGGGCGTGCGATGTGTGCCTCAACGAGGTCAAGCCGGTCGAGGGCTCGACGGTTGTAGCGCAGAAGATTCTGGCATGCGTCGCGCGGGCGCGTGAGGCGACGGGGGTGGCGTACGGGGCGGGGTACATCGCGGAGATCTTGCGCGGCCGGCGGACGCAGAAAGTCGTCGAGCGCGGGCACGATCGGTTGAGCACGTTTGGGATCATGCAGGGGGCGCGGAAAGAGTTCATCGTGAGCTGCATCGATCAGCTTGTGGATCTTGAGCTGCTCGAGCGGAGCGAGGGCGAGTATCCGGTGCTCGTGCTGACCAAGGCGTCGGTCGAGGTTCTGAAGGGTGAGCATGAGGTGGAGTTGCTGGCGCCGCCGCAGGCTGCGCAAGCAGAGCGTCGGCGTGGGGCGAGCGAGGACGAGGAGCCGTTGAAGCCCGAGGAGATGGATGTGTTTGATCGGCTGCGGGGGCTGCGGCGTCGGATGGCGGAGGAGATGGAGGTGCCGCCGTATGTCGTGTTCAGCGATGCGACGCTGCGGGACATGGTTCGGCGGATGCCTTCTTCGGCCTCGCAGATGCTTGAAGTGAAGGGCGTGGGTCAGGCGAAGCTGGAGCGGTTTGGGGAGGCGTTTCTTGAGGAGTTGGGCGCGGTTTGATCGTGCATCCCTCGCTTGCGCTTCGGGCTCGTCAAGACCGGGTTGCTTGTGCGTACGCTTGAGCCGTGGCGGGTTCGTCTGTTCCAGTTGATCGTGTTGGTGAGCGTGTTGATGCGCCGGCGTGGATGGTGCGTCTGGCGGGGATGCTGACGTTTACGCTGCTGGTCGGGCTGGGTGCGCAGGTGGCGGTGCCGCTGCCGCCGTTTGGTGTGCCGCAGACGTTGCAGACGCTGGTGGTGGCGCTCGCGGCGATGGGGCTTGGTGCTCGCTGGGGTGCGGCGAGCATGGCGTTGTACATGGTGATGGGCTGGGTTGGCGCTGGAATCTTTGCCGAGGGTTCGAGCGGGCCGGCGGTGATCTTTGGGCAGACGGGCGGGTACCTGCTTGGGTTTGTGCTGGCGCAGCCGGTGATCGCAGGGTTAATCCGGCGGCCTGATGGGACGGTGCGCGGGTGGGGCGCGCTGAGCGTTGCGATGCTCGCGGGGCACGGGGTGATCTTTGCGGTTGGTGTGCCGTGGCTTGCGGTGGTGCGCGAGATCGCGATGGCCGATGCGTTCTATGGCGGGTGTGTGATTTTCTTGCCGGGGATGGTGGCGAAGACGGCGGCGGCGGTGCTGATCGGGCTGGCCGTGTGGCCCGGCTGCGTTCGGCGGTTTTGGTAGCTGGAATAGGCGGGCGGCGGGCGTGGTCTGTGCTGTGGCTGCGTTCGGTTTCGTGTGCACGAATGGGAGGTTTGCGAATGACCGGGTTTGGACGGCTGGTGGCGAGCGTTGGTGTGGCGGGCGCGGCGGCGTTGGGTGTTGGCACCATGGCGACGCCGGCGTTGCAGGCCGAGGCCGGGGTGGTCGCGGCGGAGGCGGAGGCGCCGAAGCTAATCGTGATGAAGTTTCACGCGGACTGGTGCGGCAGGTGCCGAGCGATGGAGGCGCCGACGACGCAGGCTCGCGCGGCGCTCGTCGATGAGCCCGTGCTGTTTGTAACCTTCGACTTTACGGATCAGTCGACGGCTCGGCAGGCGGAGTTTCTCGCAAACGTGACCGGGTATGAGACGGTCTGGGGAACATACGAGCGGCAGACGGGCTTCTCGCTTGTTGTGAACACGGAGTCGGGCGAGGTCGTGACGGAGCTCAGGACGCCGGACGCGGCGGCGATCGAGGCGTCGATCCGCGAGCATCTGTAATCGCGGGCGACGGACGAACGGATTCTCCTTCTGGAGTGTGGGCGGGGCCTTTCGAGGTCTCCGCCCACGCTCATTTTTGCGTGGCGTCAGAAGGGCCAGGGGACGCGGAGCCACTCGCCTGTGCTGGCGGCGGGTTGTCCTTCGGGTGTGCCGCTGGCGAACCAGCACTTGCCGGTGCGGGGGTTGCAGACGGTGCTGTAGATGGTGCGGAGGACGGGGGGCGTGCGCATCTCGACGGTTTCGTGGGCGAGGGTGTCGATGAGGTCGTCCGGCGCGTGCTCGGGCGGGTGGTTGGTGCAGATGTCGCGGAGGGCTTGGAGGCGTCGGGTTGTGGACGACGGCTGCGAGCGTGCGAGGCGGGCGGGGTCGGTCGGATGGCGGTTGGCGGGGTGGTTTGTTGCGAGCAGGTGGTCGCCGGTTGGATTGATTCGTTCGTGCGTATCGACGGTGCACTCGAAGACTGCTGAGTCGTTGGTGGTGCTGTCGAGTGCGACGAGGATGATGCCGCGGTCTCGTTCGACTTCGGTCAGTTTGCGTTCGAGGTCGTCGAGTTTTGCGCAGGTTTCGAGGGCTTCGCGGAGCCAGAAGAGCCAGGAGATGCGGGGCTTGTCCGACGGGGGCAGGCGTTTGGCGTGCATGGTGTGGGCGTGGAGCCAGAGGCCCTCGGCGTTGCAGCCTGTGTCGACGTCGATGTCGCCGCGGATGCCGAGCGCGAGGGTGGGGATGCGGTTGGGGGTGTTGTGAACGACGGCTTCGCAGCCTCGAAGGAGCAGCGGCGGGTACCAGTCGGTGTTGCGGGCGACCCAGGAGTGGTTGTGGAGCCTTGAGACGACGGCGGAGCACATGGGGCCGTCGGCGATGGACGGGTCGCCGGGGGTGGCGATGTCGGCGTAAAGGAAATCGGCGATGTCGGCGAGGGGGCGGTCTGCGCCGGTTGCCATCGCGGCGATTTCTTCTTGGATGTGTGTGGGCAGGTCGTCGAGCCAGGCGAGGGACTGGGTGCGCATGGCGTCGAGGGTGAGGCGTTTGAGTGTGCAGAAGCGGCGCATGAACTCGGCGTGGATGTCGTCGAGCAGCGGCGCGAGGTGTCGGCCGTGGGCGAAGCCGGCGTCTTCGGGGGTTGGGGGCAGGTTGATGAGACTGAGTTCGGCGATGGGGTTGCCCCGTAGAGTGCGTGATGGAATCGGTTGGACTGTACACGGACGCTTCGGTGTATGACATCTTGCACGGGCCGGGGACGGCTGAGGATGTGGACGCGCTCGAAGCGATCGCGGCGAAGCACGCGGCGGGTGCGCCGGATGTGTGGCTGGAGCCGGCGTGCGGGAGCGGGCGGTACTTGCGTGTTGCGGCCGGGCGTGGGCACTCGGTGGTTGGGTTCGATTACGAAGCCGGGATGGTTGAGTATGCGCGGGAGCGTGCGGAGCGGGCCGGCGTGGCGGATCGGTCGTTGTTCTTTGTGG
>JBCBMF010000249.1:0-4059 GCA_039822905.1 Planctomycetota bacterium | reverse complement strand
AAATCACCGGGCGTGCACTGGCCGTCGCCGTTCTGGTCGCAGCCGGGGCCTTGGTTGTTGAACGCGAGCACCCACGCGTTGAAGTCACCCGGCGTGAGGTTGCCGTCGCCGTTGACATCGGGCAGGCACTCGACTCCGGGCAGCGCGACCCGTGCGAACAGGTCGGACGGGATCGTGCCCGCGAACGGCGTCGTGCCGGCGAGGAAGTACAGGTGGGTATCGTCGATGTACATCGAGTACGTGGCGTCGCCCTGGTTGAGCAGCGCGATCTGCCGCGTCTGCTCCGTGCCATCGGGCAGCGTCACGTCGACGTCATCTCCGGTGCGCACAAGCTCGGTCCGCGTACCGTCGGGGGCCACAAACATGATGACCTTGTTCGCAGCGATGTCCGCCTGCGGCTCACCGTCGACGGTGCGACCATCGACCGTGTCGGTCGTGTCGGTCACACCAGCGACGATGTACGCCCCGTCGGCTCGACGATCGAGCCCGAAGATGAATGCTCCGTTGCCACCCGACGCGATCGCCGCCCAGGTTTCTCCGGGCTTCGAGCCGCCGACAGGACCGCCGATATCGGCGACGACCTCGCCGTTGATGATGCCAAAGCCGTCGGTCGGCGGGAAGAAGAAGCCGCCAATGCCGGTGATGTACTCGTTGCCCTGCTCGTCGATCCACCCGGTCAGTCCGTCGTTGATCGACCGGCCGTCGATCGTGGCGCCGGCAAACCCGAACGGCGAGTAGGTGCCGGTCGCTGCATCGCGGACAAGCAGCGTCGACACATCGCTGGAGAGCTCGTCGGTCAGACCGTTGAAATTCTGATCATCAGGGAAGTTGACCGCGCCGAACACGCCGGCGATCGGGTCCTCACCCGGGTTCTCAAAGAACCACGCGGTGCTGCGGTTCAGGTTGGAGCCTGTGCCGAAAAGCTGCGTCAAAACATCGCCCGCGAGCGGCGGGTTCGCGATCGCGTCGTCGTCCTCGAGAAACAGCGAGTAGCTGCCGTTGTCCCAGACGAGCACCTGGTCGACATCGGTATCGATGACCATGATCTTGTTCGTGTTGGTGATGTCGCCCACGCTCAGGCTGTTAAACAGCAGCGGATCCGGCAGATTCGGGTTGATGCCGTAGTCAATCAGCGTCGGTGTGGGCCTGGTGAACGCTGTGCTCGACTCGAGCGCAACGATCGTCGAGCCAACGCCGGGCTCGATGAGCCAGGCCGTATCCGTGGTCGCGCGCGTATTGAAGCTTCCGCCGACAGCAAGAAGACCCGCGTCGTTGATCGAGAGCTCGCGCTCCGAGATGTAGAAGACCGGGACCGAGTCGGCGGGAACGGTCGCCGGCGAACCGGAGGAGTGGACAACAACGCTGCCGGTCGTGCCCGATCCGGAAACGATGTACTCGTTGTCGCTCGCCGAGGTGTGATTCACACGGATCGCCCAGCGGGAACGGTCGGGGCTGTTCGCCACGCGGTACAGGCCGGTCTGCCAGATCGTCTCGGGCACACCGGTTGGATCGATGACGCCCGGGATGACGCCATCGGTGTAGAGGATGGCCTCGGGCTGTGCGACCGCCGAGCCGGCGAGCAGGCTGAGGGTGACAGAGCAGAGCACGGGTGATCGCATCTCGGTTTCTCCGTTTGGCGGCAGCGGCCGCGATTCTCCTTCTCCAGGCGATAGCTAACCGCGCCTGGACAACAGAAACAAGAACGTTTTCAAAACATTTCCTCAAATTCGGGCGGAAGATCGTGTAGTCTCCCTGCGTGGGGAAGTTTCGCATGGACGACACCGACAGCGGATCAACCGGCACCGAGCAAATCGTTCGTGTTCCACTCGGTAATCTGCGACGAGGATCCGCGTCAGACCGCCGTGAGTCCGATAGCTTCGAGGCGACCATCACGCGGCTCGCGTCCGCGCTCCGGGCTCTGTTGCAAGACTGCATGCCGATCCGACCCGGCGGTCCGCTGACCGAGGCCGAGCTCGTCACGCACTTCGGGCTCGATCGGTCGGTCGTCGGCAAGGTCATCCGCTCGCTGCGGTGCCGCTCCGCCGAGGAGTTCTTGCACGAGATCCCCTCGCCGGACGGTTTGCGGTTGATCGTTGATGCCGCCGCAGCGCGAGGATCGGTTTCCCCCGACCTCGCCGCGTCCATGCGCACGGACATCGATCGCTTCGCGGCGTTCGTCTCGTCGTACCCCGGCAAGCGTCGGGCGTTTTTGCTGCGATTGGCGTCGCAGCTCCCGCGCCGGCGCGAGGCGGCCGACCTTGCCGCGCGCAGGGCGATGACGCGAGCGGCGGCCGAACTGCTGGGTTATCGCGTGCAGACGGCCGTTGCGACCATGGTGGTCTTCGACGGCGACGACCCCGAGCGGTTCGACACGATCCACGCCTTCGGCAAACACGGCCTCGAGCGCACCCGTGCCGACGGGCCTCCGATCATTGCCGGCTCGCTGCGCACGGGGCCCATGGGACCGAAGCGTGGCTACGCACCGGCTGACCCGAGCAAGGATCCGGCCGACCCTTCCTCATCACTCATGCGCCCCTACTGCCGCGGCCCGGCTCATGTCGAGTTCATCCGCACCACATCGGGGCTCACAGAGCTGCAGATACCGTCCGACGAACCCGCGATTCACGAACCCATCGATGTCGTCTGTGCACAACGGGCACCCGGTGTGCTGCTTCGGCACCGCCGGCCCGAGTTCACGCACGAGTGGCATCAGGTTGTGACGCGCATGCCGACCGAGGTCGGCGTCATCGATCTCGTCTTTGGTCCCGGCGTGTACGAACACATGAAGCCGAGTGTGTCTCAGCAGCTGTACCGCCCGGACGCCCCGCGCCTCCCGGTGCCCGGCGTCCGCCAGGCGGATGACATCCGACCGTATGCCTCGATCGAAGAGCTCGGCTTCGGCCCCGACGCGGCTCATCTCGACGGTGTTCCCGGCTACGAGTCATGCCTGGACGAATTGCTCGAGTTCACGGGTCAGAGGCCGGATCAATTCCGCGTTGTTCGGGTGGTAAAGCAACATCCGGAGCTCGGTACCGGCATCGTGTGCTGGATGGAACTCCCGCTCGGGCACGCGAAGCGCGCAACGTAGCCGAAGAAAGAATGAAAGGCTCAATGATGCACACCAGGAAAGTGATTGGTCTCCTGCTCGGTGCCGCCGCGACCGTCGCCGCTGCACAGGGAACGACAACGACCGCCGAGTACCTCGGACCGGGCAACGGTCTCGCGGGATCGGCGGGCGAGCGCAACCGTTTCGGTCAGAGCTTCCTCGCGACAGAAAGCGGTGACATCGTCAGCATCGATCTTCGCATGCGACGCAACGGCGCAGATCCGGCGACTGTCATCGTGACCGTGTTTGATGCAGACACGATCGGCGTGCCGACCGGCGAGGCGCTCGGTGCGGCTCAGCTCCCCGTCACATTGACGCCCGACTTCGAGTGGTACACGATCGACTTCTCGGGAGCAGGCGTCTCCCTCGAGGCCGGGCTGAGCTACGCGATGATCGTCAGCAGCATCTCGGGCGACGGCGGGTACCTGCTCGAAACAGCCCGCCCCGGTGGCTATGCCGATGGAACGGGGCTGGTCAGTCTTGCGGGCGGGCCGATCGAGCCCATGGCGAACAATTTCATCTACGGCGACCGGGACGTTCTGTTTGTCGTCCGCGTCAGCGACGGCCCGGACTGCCTTGCAGACGTCAACGGCGACGGCAGCCTGACTCCCGGCGACTTCAACGCGTGGGTTCTTGCGTTCAACAATCAAGGATCAACCTGCGATCAGAACGGGGACGGGGCGTGCACACCCGGGGACTTCAATGCTTGGGTCCTGAACTTCAACAACGGCTGCCCGTAGCCGCTCTCGACTCGATCTTTGCACATCACGTATCAGTCATCACTCGATGAAGCGGCGTGCCTTTGTACCCGTCCTGCTCATGAGACGCTGAAAGTCTCAGCGGCAATCCGCCGTGCTTGCCGCACGGGAGTCTGCGTCTCAAGTCACCATGCCGCGAGCGGTTTCAGCAGCCGGCGTTAAAGTTCAGGACCCAAGCATTGAAGTCGCTCGGGC
>JBCBMF010000248.1:0-4122 GCA_039822905.1 Planctomycetota bacterium | reverse complement strand
GCTTCAGCTCGCCCGCCTCGATCGAGTCGTACGTCGCGCGGACCTCGTCATCATCGATCTGGCTGTGCAGCGCCGCAGCCGGGTACCCGTTGAGCCGGAGCCCATCGACCTGATCCTGCATCAGCGCGATCAGCGGCGAGACAACCAGTGTGAGTCTGTCCGTCAGCAGTGGGGGAAGCTGATAGCACAGGCTCTTGCCCCCGCCCGTCGGCAGCACCACCAGCGAGTCACGCCCCTCAACAACCGCCCGCACCGCGTCCGCCTGCAAGGGCCGAAACGCACGGAACCCCCACACACGCTCCGCCGAGTCGCTCATCGCCTCCTGCGATAGTGCAAATCCATCCATGACCCGCGATCCTAGCAGAACCACACTGTCAGTTGGCTCCGTCCCTGGGTCTTCGACGAGCCCGAAGCGCAAGCGAGGGTCTTAAGGCAACGCCTTCAACCAGGCCTCCGCCACCTCGCCCTCACCCCCCGCCGACCCATCAAACCGCGCAACATGAAACCGATCCCCGTCCCCATGCACCAGCCCAAGCCGCCCCGGCACATGCCCCGGGTTCCGGAAATCAATCGTCCCAACCGTCCGTGTCGGCGGAGGCCCGTTCGCGTTGAAGATCACAACCGCACTATCCACATACCACACCGTCTCGCTGGGCCTCGGCACCAGATCCACCCGAACGCTCACCACCTCATCATCAAAGTCCGCCCGGTCCCCCTCCTCGCCCGCCAGCCCTGTCACATTCACCGCGTACGTCCGCGTCATTTCCTCGTCTTCACGCCGATCCGTCGAAGGGCACACCAGCACGCTGTCTTCCTCGTACAAATCCGCCGACGTCTTTCCAACCTCGCCCGCCAGCTTCTGAACGACCAAGGCCCAGAACGGCTCCCGCCCATACGGCACACCAAGCGCCGGGCTCTGCCCGCCGTTGTCATCCGCGTACAGCGTCGAAAGAAACCCGATCTGCCGAAGGTTCGCCAGGCACCGCACACCCTCCGCCGTCGAGCGTGCCTTGCCCAACGTCGGCAGCAGAATGCCGATCAAAAGCGCCACGATCGCGATGACCACCAAGAGCTCGATCAACGTAAACCCGCGACGCATCATCAACCCTAGCGTCCCCCGCCGCGCCGCGACTACCAGGGAGCCACATGACCATCCTCTCCGCGCTCATCTACGTCCTCATCATCCTCCCGCTCAACGCATGGATCGCCGGCGCGATCTACTTCGACGCCCTCAAAGCGGGCCCCCTCGCCCGCCCCGCCGGCATCGCCTGGTTCGTCGCCTTCGTGCTCGTCGGCCTGCTCATCCACCCGACCCCGCTCGCCCTGCTCGTCGCCCTCTCGCTCGACGCCGGCTTCTTCGCCTGGTGGATCACGCTCAAGCCGACCCACGACCGCGACTGGCGCCCCGAGCTCGCCCGCATGCCCACCGCCGAGCTCGAGGGCGACGCCGTCACCATCCGAAACGCCCGCTTCGCTCGCTACCAGTCGCTCGAAGACATCACCCCGCACTTCGAGGACCGAAGTTACTCCCTCGCCAAGCTCCGCGCGATGGACATCGCCGTCGGCAACTGGGGCTCGATCTTCATGAGCCACCCGTTCGCTATCTTCGAGTTCGAGCCCGACACGCCCGATGCCGAGCCCCCCCGCATCGGCTTCAGCCTCGAGGTCCGCAGCCTCCGAGGCCAGGGCTTCGATATCTTCCGCGCCCTCTTCAAGCAGAACGAGCTGATCTGCGTCGCTGCCGATGAGCGAGACCTGCTGCGCCGACGCATCGACCACGAGAAGAGCACCCAGATCTACCTCTACCGGCTCAACCTGCGCCCCGAGACCCTCCGCGTTCGCTTCCACGAGTACCTCGACACCATCAACGACCTCGCCGAGACCCCGCGTTGGTACAACGGCATCACCACCAACTGCACCACAGGCGTCTACCGCCGCTACAAGGCCAACAAGCCCCCCTTCAACTGGCGCGTCGTCATCAACGGCCAGCTCGACGCCTACCTGTACAAGCTCGGCATCCTCGACCAGTCCCTCCCCTTCCCCGAACTCAAACAGGCCTGCCACATCAACGCCGCCGCCAAGGGCCTGCCAGACCAGAACTACGGCAACACCATCCGCCAAGGCCGACCCGGCTTTGATCAGATCACCAACCCGAACGACCCCAACGCCTAGCATCGCCCGACACGCAACTCCACGGTGCGGTGGCCGAGCGGTTGAAGGCACACGACTTGAAATCGTGCAGGCCCGAAAGGGTCTCGGGGGTTCGAATCCCTCCCGCACCGCTTTCCGAAACCGCCGCCGAGGGGATCCGATGATGAAGCCGACCGTCCCGTGTCTCGCCGTCGCCCTGCTGGCAACCGGCTGCACCACCCAGCACCAAGGCCACAGGGCCCACGACAAACGCCGCATCACCCCCAACATCGAACGCGGCGTTGTCCCCATCACCAAAGACTCGCCCCTGGTCGCAGTCATTCGCTCCGTCGGCGACTCCGGCGTGACCGGCACCTTCCACTTCTACCCCGCAACCAACGGCGTTCGAGTCGTCGCGAGCGTCTCGGGCCTCACGCCCAACGCCAAGCACGGCTGCCACATCCATGCCTTCGGCGACTTCACCGACGCCGACAAGGCCATCTCCGCAGGCGTCCACTTCAACCCCTTCGACCACCCCCACGCACTCCCCCCCGCCGAGCACCGCCACGCCGGAGCGTTCCCCAACCTCGAGTCCGACGCCGACGGCAACGCCACCCTCGACTTCACCGACGAGACCATCACCCTCACCCACGACGTCACATCGATTCTCGGCAGATCCGTCATCATCCACGTCGGCGAAGACGTCGGCGCCCAGCCCTGGGGCGGCGCAGGCGGCCGCATCGGCATGGGCGTCATCGGCCTCGCACACCCCGACTTCACGCCAGACCAGCCCGCCCAATGACAACACGCATCGCCGTCATCGGCGCCGGAATCGCCGGCGCCACCGCCGCCCGAACACTCGCCGACGCGGGCCACGCCGTCACCGTCTTCGAAAAGGCCCGAGGCCCCGGCGGCCGAATGGCATCACGCCGCACCGCCCGTGAACCATCCGCCCCCAGCTTCGACCACGGCTGCCAGATGCTCTCACAAGAAGCATCCATCACACCAGCCGAACACTGGACCCACCGTCTTGCCACGATCACCAGCACGACGATTGACGCTGTCCACACACGCACCCGCCCCGTGCCAACACCGCGCATGAACGCACCCGTCGCCGCCCTGCTCGAAGGCATCGACGCCACCTACGCCGCCCGCATCTCGCGCATCGAAACCGACGGCTCCACCGTCACCCTTCACACCGACGACCAGAACCTCGGCACCTTCGACCGACTCATCATCACCGCGCCCGCGCCGCAGACGCATGACCTCCTCAAAGCCTGCGCACCAATCATCGCCGAGCACGCCGTCGCCGTCACCTACGACCCCAATTGGACACTCATGCTCGAGCGACCCGCCGACGCCGAGCCGCTCCAGTTCGACGCCGCCGAGATCACAGCGCACCCCGTCGCCTGGCTCTGCCACGACAACGCCAAGCCCCAGCGAGACCCCACCGGCCACCAACGCTGGGTCGCCCAGTTCGCTGCCGACTTCTCCCGCGACACCATCGACGAAGACCCCGAAGCCATCGCCCCCAAACTCCTCGCCGCCGCGCAAGAACAGCTCGGCGAACACACCACGCTCGCCCAGAAGCCGCACCGCTGGCGGTACGCCTTCGCCACGAACGCAGTGGGCGAGCCGTACCTCGCCGAGGGCCCGATCACAGCCGCCGGCGACTGGCTGCTCGGCAACCGCGCCCACCACGCCGCCAACTCGGGCCGCGCCGCCGCCGAAGCAATCATCAACCCCTAAACGCAAACGGGCCGGCCTCCGAAGAGGCCGGCCCGCAACGATTCATCTTTGATCAGACCCCGCCGCGATCAGCAGCCCGCGTTGAAGTTGATCACCCAGGCGTTGAAGTCCGCCGGGTTGCACGCGCCGTCGCCGTTCTGGTCACACTCGGCCGACCCTGCGTTGAACGCGAGCACCCAAGCGTTGAAGTCCGCCGGGTTCAGATCCCCATCGCCGTTCACATCCGCCGGGCAAGGCACCTCG
>JBCBMF010000247.1:0-4125 GCA_039822905.1 Planctomycetota bacterium | reverse complement strand
CGCGAGGACGTCACCACGACCGCGATGACCAGCCCCGGCAGCACGCTGTGGCTGATCGCGTCGCCCATGAGGCTCAGCCGGCGCAACACGAGAAAGTTGCCGAGCAGCGCGCAGACGAGCGCCGCCAGCAGACCCGCCGCCATCGGGAACAGGTCGAGGCCAACGTCAAACTCAAAGCTCGGCCAGTTCACGCGGGCACCCCCGCGAGCCGACGCTCCAGCTCCCGGACGAGTTCCGGCGAGAGCACGTGCTCGACCTGATCGACCGACCAGTCAACATGACTCGGCGCGATGTCGGCGTAGCTCACGAGGTACTGCTCCCACAGGGCGTGGTTGCGGCTGACCTGCGCGCCACGCTCCATACCCGCGGGCGTGAATCGCACCGCACCGCCGCCGACCTCAATCAACCCGGCGGCTCGAAGCCGACGCATCAGGATCACTCGCAGCACGGGCGACCACCCTCGCAGCCTCGCGAGCGCGGCGATGCTTCCACGCTCCATGGGCTCGCCCCCGCGGTCGTGCGCGGCCTCGAGCAGGTGATCGCTCGCGATGCGGAGGCGCAGCCTCAGCCGGCGGACGAAGTTCGCCAGCACGCCGCGCGCGGGCGCGACCAGCATGCTCAGCACGAACACACCGCCCGCCGTCAGCACGATCACCGCGCCCGCCGGCTTGCCGGGTGACATCGCCGAAACGACGGCACCGGCGTACCCGCTCATCGCGCCCGCCCCGCCCGCGATCAACACCAGCAGCCACAGCCGATCGGTCCAGAAGCGCGCCGCGACCGGCGGGATGACCAGCAGAGCGACCACCATGATCAGCCCTACGGCCTGGATCCCCGCCACCGTGACCAGCACGATGAGCGCCATCATGAGCAGATCGATCGCCGTGACGGGCCAGCCGGTGACCCGGCCGAAGCCTTCGTCGAACGAAACGAGGCACAGCTCTTTGATTAAACCCGCGGTCGCGATCACGCTGAGCAGCGCGACGCCCGCCATCAGCTTCACGTCGCCCGGCTGCATTGTCGCGGTCTGGCCGTAAAGAAAGGCCGTGAGCCCCGCGCTCCCCGCGGGCGTGTTCGCCTGGATGTACGTGAGCCCAACAACGCCGACGCCGAAGAACACGCTGAGCACGATGCCGATCGCCGCGTCCTCGCGCAGCCGCGTGTGCCGAAGGATGAGCTGGATGCAGACGACACCCAGCGTGCCGGTCACGACGGCACCAACGAGGAGCACGGGCAACGCGGCACGATCAAATCCGAGCCACGTGGTCGCGAGAAACGCCGCCGTGATGCCGGGCAGCGTCGCGTGGCTGATCGCGTCGGCGACGAGCGCTCGTTTGCGCAGGAGCGCGAACACCCCCACCACGCCCGCCGCGAATCCGAGCAGCGCGGTCCCGCCGATGACCAGCGAGGTGTTGTACCCGCCTCGGAACGTCAGAACCTCAACAAGCGATGGGTCGCCGACAACGGCCGACGACATCACGGCACAAGCTCGCCGGTCTCGGCCCGAGCGACAGCCTCTGCCGCTTCGTCGAGCAGCGTGAGACGCCCGCCGTACGTCTTCTGAAGGTTCTCATTCGTGAACACGGTCTCTGCAGGGCCGGCCGCGACGACGCGCATGTTCAGCAGGATGACATCGTCGAAATACTCGCGGACAGTCTGCACATCGTGATGCACAACGATCGCCGACTTGCCCAGCGAACGGAGCTCGCGGAGGACCCCGACGATCGCTCGCTCGGTGGCCGCGTCGACACCCGCGAACGGCTCGTCCATGAAGTACAGGTCGGCCTCCTGCGCGAGCGCCCGAGCCAGAAACACCCGCTGCTGCTGCCCGCCGGACAGCTGGCTGATCTGGCGCTTCGCGAAGTCGGCCATCCCGACGCGCCCGAGGCATTCCATGGCTGCATCGCGGTGGCGCCGCGTCACCGGAAGGCACCAGCCGATCTTGCGGTACCGCCCCATGCACACGACATCGAGCGCGGATACGGGAAAGTCCCAGTCCACGGTCTCCCGCTGCGGCACGTACCCGACGCGCGACCGGACGCGTTTGTACGGCTCGCCCCAGAACTCAACCTGACCCGAGGCCCGAGGCACCAGCCCCAGGCACGCCTTGATGAGCGTGCTCTTGCCGGCGCCGTTCGGGCCAACGATTGCGATCAGCCGGTTTGGCGGCGCGTCGTAGTCGACGTCCCACAGCACGGGCTTGCGCTGATAGGCCACGGTCATCGCGTGCACCGACAGCGGGCTCTCCGCTGAATGCTCGGGCCTTGATCCAAGGCCGGTCATCACTCGCCCGACACTTCGAGCTTGCCGTTGAGCCCGTCGGCCGGCGCTTCGCCCCCCAGCGCGCGGGCGATCGTTGTCACGTTGTGATCGATCATGCCGACGTACGTCCCGGTGTACGTGCCCGGGTCGCCCATCGCGTCGCTAAAGAGCTCACCGCCGATGATGACGGTGTGACCGCGGGCCTTCGCGCCGGCGATCAGCGCCTTCACGTTCCGGTCAGACACCGTCGACTCGACGAACACCGCGCCGATCTCGCGGCTGACGAGCAGCTCAACCAGCCGCTCGATATCACGCACGCCGGCCTCGGACTCCGTCGAGATGCCCTGGATGCCGACAACCTCGTAGCCGTAGCGGCTGCCGAAGTAGTTGAACGCGTCGTGCGCGGTCACGAGCACGCGCTGCGATTCCGGCACAGATTTCAGCGCACGCTCGGCGTACTCGTCCAGCTTCATCAGCTTCTCGATGTATCGGCCGGCGTTCTCTTCGTAGGTCGATGCGCCGTCGGGATCGATCTCGGCGAGCGTGTCGCGCACCACGGCGACCGTGTTCGACCACGCCCGGACATCCATCCACACGTGCGGGTCAAACTTGCCCTCCAGCTCCTCGGGCTCGAGCAGGTCATCGTCCGACAGCATCTCGGTCACGGCGAAGACCTTCTTGCCGCTGGTCGCCGCACGGATCAGCGCATCGGTCAGCTGACCCTCGAGCAGCAAACCGTTGTAGAAGATCACATCGGCGTTCATCAGCCGGCGCACGTCCGACCGCGTGGGCTTGTACAGATGAGGGTCAACGCCCGGGCCCATCAGCGTCTCAACGTCGGCCCGGTCCCCCGCCACCCCGGCGGCGACGTCGGCGACCATCCCCGTCGTTGCCACGATCGAAAGCCGATCCTGCGCGACAGCCGATTGGCCGGCGAGAGCGAAGACGGCGAGCAGCGTGAACCAAAGCGATCTGAACATGTGCTGATACTCCAGAATCGATACCGATTAAATGTAGCCTCGGTTACATTTCAAATCAACAGATGTCGAGCCGCGGGCCTCGATTGACGTTCCCGGCCCGCTACTCGTCGCTGACCATGGCCTCGAACCGGGCCAGCGTCGCCGCGCTGACGTGGTGCTCGATGCCCTCGGCGTCGACCGCCGCAACGTCCGCCGGCACACCGATCGCAAGCAAAAAGCGGTAGACGATCTCGTGCCGCCGCCGGCACGCCGCTGCCAGCGTGTCGCCCTTCTGCGTCAGCTCGACGGGCTTGTAGGGCTCGGTCCGCACGAGCCCGTCCCGCTCCAGCCGCTGGATCGTGCGGATCACCGTTACATGCGTCACGCCGAACCGCTCGGCCAGATCGGTCACACGGCACGCCCCCTGCGCCTCGATCATGTCCGCGATCGCCTCGACGTAGTCCTCGGCGATCTCGGCGGCATGATCCTGCCGGGTTCGGGCGTGTGCGGTTGGCTCCGATGCGTCGGTCATGGCGTCTCTCGCGGCCGTCGAAGAACCGTAGACCCCCGCCGGCGGCGGCTATACTCCGCCCTTCGCGGCACCGCGAGCCGCCACTTTAGCTCAGTTGGTAGAGCGGAGCTTTCGTAAAGCTCAGGTCGCCGGTTCAAGTCCGGCAAGTGGCTTTCAAGGTCGAGGCCGATTTCGGGCTCCCCAGACACGACAAATACGCAGAACCCACGGAAAGATCAGCGCCTTTCGCTATCTCGCGATGGCAGCGAGTGGTGCCAAGTTGCGCCCAGTGGCGCGTGCGAATCGGGGCAGTTTCGGGGCACGCTGCCCCGTTTGCAAGGAAACTCTGCTACGAGGCTGGAGACTTGAGCAGGCTTGGGCGTTCACGACTCG
>JBCBMF010000246.1:0-4131 GCA_039822905.1 Planctomycetota bacterium | reverse complement strand
CGATGGCACGTCGATCGGGCTCCCGCGGGGGCCCATGCTTGCGAGCCGCACGCCTATCGTTGCGACCCAACTCAGTTCCTCGGCGGACGCCGCCGCAGCCGCCCGCACCGGCGTTCTGTATGCCCTCGCCGCCTACGGGCTCTGGGGCATCTTCCCGGTCTACTTCAAGTGGGTCAGCCACATCCGGGCCGACGAGATCCTCGCCCACCGCATCGTGTGGTCCGTGGGTTTCTGTGCGCTGCTGCTGACGTGGACGGGGCGATGGCCCAACGTCGCGGCGATCGTCCGGTCGAAGCGCGCGTGGGCAGCCCTCTCGGTCAGCGCGGTGCTCGTCGCGATCAACTGGCTCTGCTTCATCTACGCCGTCGTCACCGACCGCATCCTCGAAGCCAGCCTGGGCTACTTCATCAATCCGCTGGTTTCGATCGTGCTCGGCATGGTCTTCCTCGGCGAGCGGCTCCGGCCCATGCAGTGGCTGGCCGTCGCGTTCGCCGCGGGCGGCGTCGTGTACCTCACGACCCAAGAAGGCCTGCCGTGGATCGCCATCACCGTCGCGGTGACGTTCGGGCTCTACGGCCTCGTGCGCAAGCAAGCCAAGCCAGGCCCGCTCGCGGGGCTGTTCTTCGAGACCTTGCTCCTCGCGCCGATCGCGGCTGTCTACATGCTCTGGCTCTGGACCGCGTCCGCCGATGGGCTCGTCTTCGCCACCGGCGCCTGGGACGATCGCGGTCTTCTGCTGTGCGCGGGTGTACTGACAACACTGCCGCTGCTGTACTTTGCCGCGGCCGCGAAACGCCTCCCGCTCTCAACGCTCGGCTTCTTCCAGTACATCGCGCCGACCGCGCAGTTCGCGGCCGGCCTGTTCTACGGCGAGCCGTTCTCGACCGAACGCGCGATTGCCTTCGCGCTGATCTGGATCGGCATCGCGATCTTCATTGTCGAGAGCTGGCGTCGCGCGCAACAGTCGTCGCATCGGTCAGCGCAAACACCCGGCCCGCGGCGGTGACCACGGGCCGGGCTGGGGGTGTGTGGCTTTCGAACGAACCCAGCCGGCTCAGTCGCAGCCGGCGTTGAAGTTGATGACCCAGGCATTGAAGTCGCCCGGCGTGCACGCGCCGTCGCCGTTCTGGTCGCACGCGTCGCTTTGCGTGTTGAACGCGATGACCCAGGCGTTGAAGTCACCGGGCGACAGCACGCCGTCGCCGTTCACGTCGGCCGGGCAGTCGTTGGGCTGCACCGAGTCGCCGACGGCCTCGATCGCGCCATAGTCGACGATGAAGTCGCCGCCGCTGCCCGTGTCGGGCGTGGACAGCTCGTCCGCGAACCGCGGGTTGCCGAGGAAGTCGTTGTTCAGCACGCCCGGCACGAGCGCGTTGTCGGCCGCGTCGACCAGGAACGTGCCAGCCACCGGCGTGAAGTCGCCCGTCGAGACATCAACGAACGACGGCGTATCGGTGACGATGGTCAGCCCGCCGATCGCCGGGCCGGTGCTGAGCGTGTCGAACCCGCTGAATGCGTTGGTCGTGATGTCGATGATGCCGGTGTCGGTCGAGACGACCGGACGCTTCGGTCCCGAGCCGACGAAGGACATGACGTTGTTGTGCACGCGGGCCGAGAAGCCCGAGGCTGCAGCGCCGGTCGTGACCACAGCTTCCGCTATCCCGTTCGATCCCGCCAACCCGTTCGAGCCGTTGGAACCCGAGCTGCCGGAGCTGCCGTTGCTGCCGTCGTCGCCGAACGCGCCGGCGTCGCCGCCGGACCCGCCGCTGCCGCCGCTGCCGCCCGAGCCGGCGTTGCCGCGGGTGCCGCCGTTCGCGGCGTTGGCCTGGTAGACGGTGTTGTTGGCGATAACGGGCTCGCTGCCCGGGTCGGTGATGCGGAAGATCTGGAGCGCGCCCGAGGCCCCGCCGCGTCCGCCCTCGCCGCCGCGCCCGCCGCGTCCGCCGTTGCCGGCGTCGCCGCCGTCACCGATGAGCCCGCCGTCGCCGCCGTCGCCGCCCGATCCGCCCCGTCCGCCGGTACCGCCGCGGCCGCCCGTGCCGCCGGTCCCGCCCGAGAGGCGGTCGAAGATGTTCTGCGCGATGGTGATGTCGTTGACGCCGTCGACGACCACGGCGATCGTCGACCCACCCGCGCCGCCGGTGCCGCCCCGTCCACCGGTTCGGCCGGTGCCGCCGTTGCTGCCGTCGTCGTTGGTGTCGCCGTCGGAGCCGCTCGAGCCGGTGCTCCCGTTGCCGCCGCGCCCGCCGTTGCCGCCCCGGCCGGCCTCGATCCCGACCAGCCGCGTGCTCGTCAGGCTGAAGGAATCGAGGTCGATGACCTCAACACCCCTGACGCTGCGGCCGCTGCCGCCCGACCCGCCGCCCGATCCCGGGTTGCCGGTGCTGCCGTTGCCGCCGCTGCCGCCGTCCCGGCCCGTGATCGGCCCGATTAGGCTGCGGTCGATGCTCATGGTTCCGCCGAGCCTGCCGATCACGCCCCATCTCGTCGCGCTTGCCGGCGTCGGTGCGCTGGTGCTGTCGAAGATCTCCACGCCCGTCAGCGACACGTCCGCGTCGTCTGCCTCGACGCCCACGATCCGGAAGTCCATGATCGCCGCGAAGTCGATGTCGCCCGTCGAGCCCGGCTCGAACTTCAGGCCCTCCCACGTGCCGTTGATCGGGAAGAACATCACCGGCTCGGCCTCGGTGCCCTCAACCACCAGCGACGCCCCGTCCCCGAACGCCATCTCAAAGCCCGTGTCGACCACGACCTGCGAGCCCGCGCCGAGCGTGACAGTACCCATGTACGTCGTGTTGTCAGACACGATGAGCGTGCCGCCCGGGGCGATCGTGATGTCCTCCGTGACGGTGGTCTGACCCAGGGCGTTGGTCGCCGCGAACGCTCCGAGCAGCAGGGCGGCGGGTGAGGTGTGGTTCAGCATGATGATCTCCAGGGTGGTCCGTGTGCGTGTGTTTGTGTGTGGAGGCGACCCACCGCCTCAGAGATCCACGCGTCGCCCGATCGTCCCGCGCATCACGCCCAACCCCGCAGCGCACGAAATAGCCCCGCCGATCGCTCGACGGGGCTCTGCAAGCTGGGATCGGCGTCCGGCTCAGTCGCAGCCTGCGTTGAAGTTGAGCACCCAGGCGTTGAAGTCGCTGGGCGTGAGCTGGCCGTCGAAGTTCTGGTCCGCCGGGCAGTCGGGGATGCTCGAGTCGACGGTGAACTCGAACGCGCCCATGTCGATGACGGCACCCACGATCGCCTCACCCGTGTCCGCGGTGTCCGGGTCGTCCTGCGCCCGCGGGTTGCCGGCGAGGTCGCTCAGCGTCGGGCCCAGATACAGCGAGGTGCTGCCCGCATCGATCGCCGGCGAGCTCGGCATGAGTGAGTAGTCACCATTCGACGGATCAACAAACATCGGGTCGGCCTGGATGTTGTTTGTACCCGGTGCGGTGAAGCCACCGTTGATCAGGTTGAAGCTCGCTTCCTCGATGCCAGCCGAGCTGTTGAATCGGATCTGGTCATCGCTCGGCACGTTGCCCGAGAACACCGAGTTGAACACCCTCGCGTCGGCGGTGCTCGAGGTCTTCCAGATCGCGCTGCCAAACTCGTCAGACGTGTTGTTGACGAAGGTCGAGTTCACGACGGTTACGTTCGATTCGAACCCCACATCAATCGCGCCACCTCCGGTGCCCACGTTGCCGTCGAAGATGGAGTTGTACACGAAGAGATCCGCCTCGACCGTGCCGGCGTTTGCAATGATGGCACCGCCGCGACCAAGTTCATCCCCCTCACGCAACGCGCTGTTGCCGATGAACGTGCAGCTGTAGATTGAAGCTGACGCATCGCCGACGACCTGGAACGCACCGCCGGAGGAGGCTTCGTTCTCAACAAATCGCGAGTCGACCACAACGCCGCTGGCACTGCTGAACCGTAGCGCTGCGCCAGAGCCGGCGCACAGATTACGGATGAAGTCGCTATCCCGCACCACGACGTCGGACGACGTCGAGATAAACAGCCCGCCCGTGTCCTGGCTGGCTGTGCCGAGCGCAACGTTGTCGCTGAAGGTCGTACCCGTGACCCGCACTGTGGTCGGGTTAATCGAGTACACCGCGCCACCGGTCACCGTGCAGGTGTTGCCCGAGA
>JBCBMF010000245.1:0-4154 GCA_039822905.1 Planctomycetota bacterium | reverse complement strand
GTACGACCTCTTCTACGTCCGCCACTGGAGCCTGCTGTTCGACCTGCGCATCCTGATCATGACCCTGGGCAAGGGGTTCGTGCATCGGAACGCGCACTGAGCTTTCGTCCTGCGAATCGCAGCAATCGGATAGCACCGTAGATTGCTGCGATTTGACCGATGATCCACAGCACGAACAGGATCGAAGCCCTTTGCATATCGGGTACGAACCGATATCCCGGGCCCTGTGCTTCCCAATGCTTCATGCGAAGTGCGTTCGGATCGCCCTGATCATCGAAGATCGTACTTTCGTAGTACATCGCTTCGCGTCCGTCGCGACGGATCAACTCGATGGCGCCGAACAGTTCGTTCACGGCAGCCACAGAAACCTCGTTCTCCTGAAACCCGCTGCGAAGCGCGAGTTCTCGCAGTGCATCAGGTGTCCACTCCGCTGATTTCGCATCGCCGTCTATCTCGGAGTTCGCTTCCGGGCTTCGGCGTGCGAGGCGGATCGTATCGCCATATCCGTAGATCTGGACTTCATCTTCTCCGCGATATCGAGCTGGTTCTAAAACAGTGATGCTCAGTGCGCCATCATTGCCCTGCACTGACCAAATCCAGAGCTTGTTGGACTGTGCGAAGGCACCCGTCGACCATGCTACCCAAATGGCTGTCTGGGTTGATGCAACCAAGAAACCTGAGTACAGCACGCATCCGACGATCGCGTTGACGAACCTGCGTTTCATCCCGTTCGCTTCGTCTAATAGGAGACGCTGGGTCCGCTCGATGACAAACTCACCTGCCAATACCCCACATCCACCCGCCGCCCAAACTTCTCCCCGATGCCCGGAAACAGCGCCACCCGCTCCATCCCCATCGCCTCGTGCAGACGTTCGCTCGCCGGGTTGGGCAGGCTGATGCCCGCGATGACGTGCCGGTACCCCTGCTCGCGGATGAGCCGGAAGAGCTCGTCGTACAGCATCCGCCCGACGCCCCTGCCCCGCGCGTGCTCGGCCAGATAGATCGTCGTCTCGACCGTGTGCCGATACCCGTCGCGCTTGTTCCACGGCTTGACCATCGCCCAGCCGACGACGTCACCGTCGCCGTCCTCCGCGACCAGCCACGGGTAGGCCTCGCACGCTTCCTCGATCTCGGCCCGCAGTTCCGCGACCGGCCGAGGCTCGTACCACAGGCTCGCGTCGGTGTGCTCAATGGCGTGGTTGAAGATCGCCGTCACCGCCTCGGCATCAAAGATCGTCGCGTGTCGAAGGTGCATGTCGCACACTAGCGGGCCCGATAGCCGCGCTCGGAACGTCCGGATACCTCACTCTCGGCTCAAAACCCACGAAGGTTGCTACCCGCACAGCATCACGAAACGTATCGAACGTGTAGTGCGAGGCCGGGGGGCCTTTGTTCAACCGAGAGAGAGTGAGGACAAATCGATGAGAACGCGAGTCTGTGCGATCGCTGTGTTCGCCCTGGCCGGCTCGGCCTCGGCGCAAGATTTCTTCCCGTCGCTGGCCGCCGCCGGCCTGACCGTCCGCGAGTCGGATCAGGTCGAGGCCCGCTTCCGCGCGGATACCACCAACTGGAACACCCGCCTCGCCTTCGACGGTGCGCCGACTCCGTCGGACACCACCGCCAACACGGGCAACGGCCGGGCCAACTACGAGAACCAGACCTTCGGCTTCGACCTCAGCTACACGACCGGTACGGCGACGTTCGACCTCACCATCACCAGGCCCGACACCACGACCAGCACCATCAGCCTGCCGGCACCCGACATCGACCAGCTCAACACGCTCTTGCTGTCAACTAGCGGCTCGCGCGGTGCCGTCTCGCTCACCGGCTTCGAGTTCAGCGGCGGTTCGTTCTTCGTTGATGCCTTCCCGAGCGTCGACACCGCCCCCGGCGGCCCGACGTTCGTCGAGTCGTTCCTCTACTTCGGCGACGCCGCCAACCTGACCGCCTTCGACTGGTCGCTCACCGGCGACGTCAGCTTCGGCGCGTTCACGCGCAGCAACCCGAGCGAGGGCACGAAGCTCAACCTGCGACTGATCGACACCATCCCCGCGCCCGGCACGACCGCGCTGCTCGCTGCCGGAGGCCTGCTCGCGGCCCGCCGCCGACGCTGATCGGCCAACACCACGCATCAAACCAAGCCGGCCCAACACGGGCCGGTTTTTCATTGGTACGCATACGATCCGGCCGTGAAGGCCAGCTACCGCGTCATCGTGATCGGCGGAGGCCACGCGGGCGTCGAGGCCGCGTGGGCCGCCGCCAACCTGCTCGGCGAACCCGGCAGTGTCGCCCTGGTCACACTCGACCCCGGCACCATCGGCGTGATGAGCTGCAACCCCGCCATCGGCGGCCTCGCCAAGGGGCAGCTCGCGCGCGAGGTCGATGCGCTCAATGGCATCATGGGACTCGCCGCGGACGCGTCGGGCATCATGTTCAAGGTGCTCAACACCAGCCGAGGCCCTGCCGTCCGCGGCCCGCGCTGCCAGAACGACAAAGAAGCCTACGCCGAGGCCGTGCAGAAGCTCATCGCAGGCCGTCGCGAGATCGACATCATCGCCGGCGCGGTCGATGAATTCGTGATCGAGTCCGGCCGGATCGCCGGTGTTCGCGTGAGCCCGCCGCAGACCAAGAAACCGCTGAGCGCATCGAGCATCTGCGCCGCCGCCGCGCAAGCTGCGGGCCGCGACCACGCCTTCGAGACCCCGGCCGAGGCGATCGAGTTGCGCGCGCCAGCCGTCGTGCTTACTACCGGCACGTTCATGCGCGGCCTCATGCACACCGGCGACGACCGCACGCCCGGCGGCCGCCACGGCGAAGCGCCGGCGGTTGGCATCAGCGCAGCGCTCAGCGGACTCGGATTCGAGTTGGGCCGGCTGAAGACCGGCACGCCGCCGCGGCTCGACATCAACACCATCGACTGGGCCTGCCTGCCCCAGCAGCACGGCGATGTTGAGCCGATCCCCTTCAGCGACCTCACCGACCCCGCAACGTTCCCCGCGATTGAGCAGGTCAGCTGCCGGCAGACGCACACGACGCCGTTCATCCACGACCTGATCCGCGCCAACCTGCACCGCGCGCCGATCTTCAGCGGCCAGGTCGACGGCACCGGCCCGCGCTACTGCCCATCCATCGAAGACAAGGTCCACCGCTTCGACCGCGACCAGCACGGCGTGTTCCTCGAGCCCGAGAGCCACCGCTTGAACTCGGTCTATTGCAACGGCATCTCGAGCAGCCTGCCGCGCGATGTGCAGATGCAGATCGTCCGCAACATGCCGGGCTGCGAGGGGGCCGAGATCCTGCGGTTCGGCTACGCCGTCGAGTACGACTCGATCATGCCCTACCAGATCCTCGCGACGGGCATGACCAAACGAATCGATGGCCTGTTCCTCGCGGGTCAGATCAACGGCACCAGCGGCTACGAAGAGGCCGCCGCCCAGGGCGTCGTCGCCGGGGTCAACGCTGTTCGCTACGCCGAGGGCCAGAGCGAGTGGGTGCTGGGCCGAGACCAGGCGTATGTCGGCGTGCTGATGGACGACCTCGTCACCAAGACGCCCGTCGAGCCGTACCGCATGTTCACGAGCCGGGCCGAGCACCGGCTCCTGCTCCGCGCCGACAACGCAGCCGACCGTCTCACGCCCATCGCCGACGACCTCGGCCTGCTCAAAGGCGACCTGGGCACGAGGCGATCCGACCTCTTCAAGACGCGACGCAACTCCATCGCCAAACTTGATCGCGTTGTCGACGAGCAGACTTTCAAAGGTGAACCTCTCTCACGCTGGCTCAAGCGGCCCGAGTTCACCGAAGCCGACTTCTCCGCAGCGGCAGGGGAAAGGTTCTCTGCAGACGTCCGCCGCACGGTCTACGCCGAACGCAGGTACGCCGACTACGTCGTCCGCCAGCACAATCAGATCAAGCGGCAGCGCCAGATGGAAAGCAAGCGACTCCCACGGCTCGACTTCGGCTCCATCAAGGGCCTCCGAGCCGAGGCCGCACTCGCGCTTACGAAGTTCACGCCGGCGACGTTCGGCCAAGCGGGACGGCTTGAGGGCGTGACGCCCGCCGACCTTTCGCTGATCGCCGTGCACGCCAAACGCCGATCCACGGTGAAGACCGGCGACGATGCCGGCGAAGGATCGGCCGCATGATGCTCACTC
>JBCBMF010000244.1:0-4163 GCA_039822905.1 Planctomycetota bacterium | reverse complement strand
GTGAGGTCGGTGAGGTGGCTGGCTTCAGAGAGACCGGTTTCCATTTTCGCGGCACGTTCGGTGCGGAGGATTTCGATCTCGTGGGCGAGGAATTGGGGCGTGAGCTCGACTCGCTGGCGACTGCGGGTGAGGACCTGCCGCGGGTGCGGGTGTACCGCAGTTTCAATCGGCCGGCGAAGCCCTTGCTCCCTGGCACGCAGAAGCTCGCTGACATGGCTCGTGCCGCGGCTGAATCCCTGGGACAGTCGCTGCCGTTTGCCAAGACCGGCGGCGTCTGCGACGGCAACATCATGCAGGACGCGGGCCTGCCCACGATCGACACCATGGGCGTACGCGGCGGGGGGCTGCATACCCCGGATGAGTGGATCGAGCTTGCCAGCCTGGTCGAACGCTGCCAGCTTCTGGCTGTTCTTCTGCTCCGGCTGAGCCAAGAATGAGGACCCGTGGCTGCGGAAGCGACTCGGGCTGAACAACCCCCGATCTGGGGCCGATATGGGCGTCTCGGGAGCAACGACGCTCGGAAGGGATGCCGCCATCATGTCACAGATCACCACCGGAGCGAGCGTGGGGGCCCGCCTCGCGACCGACGAGACCATTTTGAACGCCGTGCACGCGATCACCGATCGCGTGGGGGAGCTCTCGTCCGAGATCACGGGCGTACGCGAGGCGGCTGACGGCGCAGCGGCTGACTACGAGTCGCTCATGGCTCGTGCGGCCGAGGTCAAGGGCCGGGGGCTGCTGTACCCGTACATCGGCTCGGGGCTGGGCAACGGCGCGCTCGTCGAGCTCGCGGACGGCAGTGTGAAGTGGGACATGATCTGCGGCATCGGGGTGCACTTCTTCGGCCATTCCCACCCGGAGCTGGTCAGGGCTTCCGTTGGCGCGTCGATGGAGGACGTCGCGAAGCACGGCAACCTGCAGACCGGCTTCGAGGCGTACCGCTTCGGCGAGGTGCTGCTGGAGCTTGCGCAGCGGAAGAGCAACCTGAAACACGCTTTCATAACGACCTCGGGCGCGATGGCAAACGAGAGCGCGATCAAGGTTTGCTATCAGAAGAACTACCCCGCAAGCCGAGTGCTCGCGTTCAAGCACTGCTTCATGGGTCGCAGCGTGACGATGTGCCAGATCGGTGACTCGGCCGCGGGCCGCGATGGGATCCCGCTCACGACGCAGGTCGACTACATGCCTTTCTGGAACGATGACGCTGTTGAGGCTGTGGGTGGGGAGAAGCGGTTCATTGATCACGCTTGCTGGCGCTTGCAGCAGGCGATCGATCGGTACCCGAAGATGCACGCGTGCTTTATCTTCGAGCTTGTTCAGGGCGAGGGCGGTTTTAACACGGCGCCGCGCGAGTTCTTCACCGCGCTCATGGATATCTGCAAGGCGAACAACATCGCGGTGTGGGACGATGAGATCCAGAGCTTCGGCCGGACCGGCGAGATGTTCGCGTATGAGACGTACGACCTTGGCGATTATGTTGATGTGTTCTGTGTCGGGAAGATGACCCAGGCGTGCGCGACGCTGTACACCGAGGAGTACAACCCGCGTGGCGGGTTGCTATCGGGCACGTTTACCGGTGCGGGGCAGGACTTTGCGGTCGGCACCCGAATCCTCGAGTTGCTGCGCGACGGCGACTACTACGGCGAGACAGGGTCGATCGCGAAGCACCACGCCGCGTTCCGCGAGCAGGTGCAGGGGCTCAAGAGCCGGCACCCGGACTGGTTCCCGCATGTGCCGTTCGCGGGCGGTGATGTTGCTGGCGCGGGCATTGGTGGCATGATGCGGTTCACGCCGTTTGGCGGGGACAAGACGAAGGTCGCTGCGGCGTGCAAGGCGTGCTTCGATGAGGGCGTGATTCTCTTCTGGTGCGGCCACGGGCCCTATCACGTCCGGATGCTGCCGCCGCTGGGCGTGATGAAGGTCGAGGACTGGCCGCGAGTGTTCGAGTGCATCGAGCGGGGCCTTGCTCGGGCCGCCGGCTGACGCAGACATGTTTCGCGGGTCTGGCGGAGTCCCCGCGGCTTTCGGTTCGGGAGCCACGAACGACGCGCCGAGATTGGCCTCACTGGAGGTGACCCGTGTACCGCATCCGACGCGCGAAGCTTGACGACACGCCGACGCTTTTGAAGCTGGCCAAGATGGTCCACTTCATCAATCTGCCGCCCGACAAGGACATCATCCAGTCCAAGATCGTGCACAGCCGGAACTCGTTCCTGAAGGTATGCGGAAGCCGCAAGAAGCTTGAGCCCGATCCGGTTCCGCCGGGGATCGAGGAGGCACACGCGAAGAACGCGGCGCTCGCGGGTTTCGGTGCGACGACGCACGAGAGCGATCTGTTTATGTATGTGCTTGAGGATACCGAGAGCGAGGCCGTGCTCGGCACGAGCCAGGTGATCACGCGGATGGGCGGGCCCGGGAATCCTCAGGTCTCGCTGAAGCTGAGCGAGCGCGAGTTCTTCTCGAAGAGCCTGCAGACCGGGACCAAGCACACCGTTGCGGAGCTGTATCTTGACGAATCGGGCCCGAGCGAGCTCGGCGGGCTGATCCTACAGCCGAGCTATAGGGGGCACGCCAAGAAGCTGGGCCGATTTCTGAGCCTCGTTCGGTTTCACATGATGGGCCTTCACCCGAAGCGCTTTGCTGATCGGGTGATGGCCGAGATGATGGCGCAGGTTAGCAGCGACGGGCAGAACAACGTGTGGGACTACCTCGGCCGGCGCTTTATCCCGCTGAGCTATGAAGAAGCCGATCGGTTCTGCCAGTACAGCAGGGAGTTCATCACGAGCTTGCTGCCGCGGGAGGCGATCTATCTGAGTCTGCTGCCGCCGCATGTGCGAGCAGGCGTCGGGGAGGTCGGCGAGGACACAAAGCCGGCGCGTCGGATGCTTGAGCGGCTCGGCTTTGAGTTCCGAGGCTTTGTCGACCCGTTTGATGCGGGTCCGTATCTGGACTGTGCGACCAAGGACATCGAGCTGGTGCGGAACACGAAGCGGATGACGCTCGGTGCGCCGGTTGCTGCGAGCAAGTGCGATACGCGGTGCATCGTGAGCGTGCTTGATAGCGACGGCGAGTTTCGAGCAATCGATGAAATGGCGAGCATCGACGGGATGAAGGTATCGCTTTCGAAGCAGCACACAGAGCTGTTGCAAGCCGAGGTGGGTGCCAAGGTCGGCGTGACACCGATCGGTGTGCCGAAGAAGACTGCTGGAAAGAAAGGTACAAAGAAGGCCGCGGGACGCAAGGCGTCGAGCGGTTCAAACTAGAAAGCTTCCAGCCGCAACAGGAGACAGAGATGACTCATCAAGCACTCTCGCATGGGCCGAGCGATCTCGTCGCCGGCGAGTTCCGCTCGATCGCGGGCGACGGCATCCGCTCGATCAACCCGGCAGCGCCCGGCGAGACCGTGTACGCGTTCGAGCCGAATGTTGATCATGTTGATGAAGCCGTTGCGGCGGCCGCGAAAGCGCTCAAGACTTGGGCTCGCTGGTCAATGGAGCGACGCGTGGCGGTGCTCCGCCGGTTTCAGGCTTTGTGCACTGAACGAAAAGACGCGATCGGCGGGCTGATCTGCGATGAGACCGGCAAGGCGCTCTGGGATTCGTTGGCCGAGGCGGGGATCCTCGGCGGGAAGGTCGACATCACGCTTGATGAGTCGGAGCACGGCGGGCTTCGTCGTGTCACTGGGTACGACGTGCCGTTGACCGAGTCGCGCAGAGGGCGGTGCTCGTTTCGCCCACACGGCGTGATGGCGGTGATCGGCCCGTACAACTTTCCGGCGCACTTGCCCAACGGTCACATCGTGCCGGCTCTGGCGATGGGGAACACGATCGTGTTCAAGCCGAGCGAGAAGACGCCGGCGGTGGGGCAGGCGCTTGTCGAGATGCTGCACGAGGCACTGGAGACGGAGGGCGCACCGAAGGGCGTTGTCAACATGGTGCAGGGCGGGCCGGAGACGGCGGTGAAGCTCACGACGCATGATGGGGTCGACGGCATTCTGTTCACGGGGTCGTGGCCGGTCGGCCGGAAGATCCTTGAGAACAATCTCGATCATCCGGGCCGGATCGTGGCGCTCGAGATGGGCGGGAACAACCCGACGATTGTGATGCCGGATGCTCACATGAGGCAGTCGGCGATTGAGGTTGCGCGTGCTGCGTTCATCACAA
>JBCBMF010000243.1:0-4193 GCA_039822905.1 Planctomycetota bacterium | reverse complement strand
CCATGCCGATGACAACACCCCAGTTGATGGGCACCTGCAAGAACTGGCTGAAGACGACACCGACGCCGCGCATCTGACCGGCGACGTAGGTGAAGCTCACGCACAGCGCGCACAGCACCGCGACGACGCGGGCAAAATTGCTGTAGCAGCGGTCGCCGATGAAGTCGGGCACGGTGAAGCGGCCGAACTTGCGGAGGTACGGCGCGAGCAGCAGCGCGAGCAGCACGTAGCCGCCCGTCCAGCCCATGAGGTAGACACTGCCGTCGTAGCCGCCGAACGAGATGATGCCGGCCATCGAGATGAACGAGGCGGCTGACATCCAGTCGGCGCCGGTCGCCATGCCGTTGGCGAGGGGCGGCACGCCGCCGCCGGCGACGTAGAACTCACCCGCGCTGCCGGCGCGGCTCCAGATCGCGATGCCGAGGTAGATCGCGAACGAGAAGCCGACGATCAGGAAGGTCCAGGCTTGCACATCCATCGGGTCAATCCTCCCTGAAGCCGAAGCGGCGATCGAGTTTGTTCATGAGCACGACGTAGACAGCGATGAGCACCACGAAGACGTAGATCGAGCCCTGCTGGGCGAACCAGAAGCCGAGCTTGGCGCCGCCGAGCCTGAACTCGTTGAGCTGATCGACGAAGAGGATGCCGCAGCCGTAGCTCACGGCGAACCAGATGCCGAGCAGCACGGTCAGGTACTTGATGTTGGTCTTCCAGTACCGCTGCGCCGCGGACGGGTCTGTGTCTTGCGTTGGATCGTTTGGCATCGCGTGTCCTTTGCTGCGACGTGCGCGTGAACGGTTCAGAAGACGAACTGGAGCTGGAGGCGGGCCGACAGCTGGCCGCCATCGGATTCGAGCAGTCCCGTGCCCGCGTTGGGTCCGAAGCCCACGACGGTGGTGTCATCCGGCGACTGGAAGAAGTACTGCACATCGCCGGTGAGCTTGAGCGCGTGGCCCGCGATGTACCAGTTCGCGCCGGCGAGCAGCTCGTGGAACGGGTCGTCGCCCGGCGCGTCAGAATCGGGGACGAGCACGGTGTAGCGGCCGAACGCTTCGACGTTGTCCGACACAAACACGCCGCCTTGCGCGAGCGCGCCGAGGTCGATTTCGTCGCCGCCGCCGGGGAACTCGATGTGCCGGATGACGCCCGCACCGAACAGGTTGTAGCCCGGCGATTCGTAGCTGATGTCGACGGTGCCCTGCGTGAGATTGTTGATCTCGGTCCCAAAGAACGAACGGGTCTCGCCCTGCCAGTGCGTCGCTGCACCGATGAGCAGGCTGGGCTCCTCGGTACCGAGGCTGGTCATGTCGGAGAAGTCGCCCTTGGTGCCGAAGAGCGCGGTCTCGAGGCGGACGGTCACCGCGCCGGCTTCGGACTCGGTATCGGTCGACATCGGACCGGCCGGTGCAAAGTCGGAGTTCAGACTGCGCAGACCGTCGGAGTAGGCAACCTCGAACAGCGTCTGGCCGCTGAGAAACGAGAGCTTGACGCCCTGGCCGTAGATCGACGCGAAGTCGATCGCGAGCGTGGAACGTTCGACGGGCTGGATGAAGCGTTCGCTGACGAGCCATTCGCGCCAGAAGGGCAGCTTGAACTGACCGCCGGTGATGGACCAGCCCTCGCCGATAAGCTCGGAGAGGTCTTGCTTGATCCAGACGTCGAGCAGGCCGAACGTGCCGTTGCGGCCGGCGGAGGGCAGGATGAGAAATGTTGTGCCGTCGGCGACCTGCCCGGAGAAGACCAGTCGCGTGCGTTCGACCTGGAAGCCCGACTCGAACGTGTCCCGCGTCGGGGTGTCGTCGACGAAGTTCGCGTAGTAGCGGATCTGGGCGTAGCCACCGATGTTGAGGCGTTTGGTGCCGTCGGCCGACTGGATGAAGAACCGCCCGTCGTGGCCCGACTGGTTGGCTTGGAGCAGCGACCGCCGCTCGGCGTCGGCGAACAAGTCGGCCTGCCGCGTCGGTAGCAGCGGGTCGGGCTGTGGAGCCTGAGCCCTCGCGAGCCCGGCGAGGGCGATAGCAAGCCACGGAGCAGTGGTTCGACGCATGCCGCGCCCTCTCGAACGGAAACCTCGATTTCTGAGATCCTGATAGATTTCTCAACTGCAGTGGCGGTTGGTCGGGGTTTCCGTTCGAGAGGGCGCGGCATGCGTCGAACCACTGCTCCGTGGCTTGCTATCGCCCTCGCCGGGCTCGCGAGGGCTCAGGCTCCACAGCCCGACCCGCTGCTACCGACGCGGCAGGCCGACTTGTTCGCCGACGCCGAGCGGCGGTCGCTGCTCCAAGCCAACCAGTCGGGCCACGACGGGCGGTTCTTCATCCAGTCGGCCGACGGCACCAAACGCCTCAACATCGGTGGCTACGCCCAGATCCGCTACTACGCGAACTTCGTCGACGACACCCCGACGCGGGACACGTTCGAGTCGGGCTTCCAGGTCGAACGCACGCGACTGGTCTTCTCCGGGCAGGTCGCCGACGGCACAACATTTCTCATCCTGCCCTCCGCCGGCCGCAACGGCACGTTCGGCCTGCTCGACGTCTGGATCAAGCAAGACCTCTCCGAGCTTATCGGCGAGGGCTGGTCCATCACCGGCGGTCAGTTCAAGCTGCCCTTCTGGCGCGAATGGCTCGTCAGCGAACGCTTCATCCAGCCCGTCGAACGTTCCACGCTCGCGATCGACTTCGCGTCGATCTACGGCCAGGGCGTCAAGCTCTCGTTTCTCAGCGGCCAGACGCTGTTCGAGGTTGCCTACTCCGACGGTCTGCGCAGTCTGAACTCCGACTTTGCACCGGCCGGTCCGATGTCGACCGATACCGAGTCCGAAGCCGGCGCGGTGACCGTCCGCCTCGAGACCGCGCTCTTCGGCACCAAGGGCGACTTCTCCGACATGACCAGCCTCGGTACCGAGGAGCCCAGCCTGCTCATCGGTGCAGCGACGCACTGGCAGGGCGAGACCCGTTCGTTCTTTGGGACCGAGATCAACAATCTCACGCAGGGCACCGTCGACATCAGCTACGAATCGCCGGGCTACAACCTGTTCGGTGCGGGCGTCATCCGGCACATCGAGTTCCCCGGCGGCGGCGACGAAATCGACCTCGGCGCGCTCGCGCAAGGCGGCGTGTTTGTGTCGGACAACGTCGAAGCGTTCGGCCGCTACACCGTGCTCGTCCCCGATTCTGACGCGCCGGGCGACGACCCGTTCCACGAGCTGCTCGCCGGCGCGAACTGGTACATCGCGGGCCACGCGCTCAAGCTCACCGGCGATGTGCAGTACTTCTTCCAGTCGCCGGATGACACCACCGTCGTGGGCTTCGGACCCAACGCGGGCACGGGACTGCTCGAATCCGATGGCGGCCAGCTGTCGGCCCGCCTCCAGCTCCAGTTCGTCTTCTGAACCGTTCACGCGCACGTCGCAGCAAAGGACACGCGATGCCAAACGATCCAACGCAAGACACAGACCCGTCCGCGGCGCAGCGGTACTGGAAGACCAACATCAAGTACCTGACCGTGCTGCTCGGCATCTGGTTCGCCGTGAGCTACGGCTGCGGCATCCTCTTCGTCGATCAGCTCAACGAGTTCAGGCTCGGCGGCGCCAAGCTCGGCTTCTGGTTCGCCCAGCAGGGCTCGATCTACGTCTTCGTGGTGCTCATCGCTGTCTACGTCGTGCTCATGAACAAACTCGATCGCCGCTTCGGCTTCAGGGAGGATTGACCCGATGGATGTGCAAGCCTGGACCTTCCTGATCGTCGGCTTCTCGTTCGCGATCTACCTCGGCATCGCGATCTGGAGCCGCGCCGGCAGCGCGGGTGAGTTCTACGTCGCCGGCGGCGGCGTGCCGCCCCTCGCCAACGGCATGGCGACCGGCGCCGACTGGATGTCAGCCGCCTCGTTCATCTCGATGGCCGGCATCATCTCGTTCGGCGGCTACGACGGCAGTGTCTACCTCATGGGCTGGACGGGCGGCTACGTGCTGCTCGCGCTGCTGCTCGCGCCGTACCTCCGCAAGTTCGGCCGCTTCACCGTGCCCGACTTCATCGGCGACCGCTGCTACAGCAATTTTGCCCGCGTCGTCGCGGTGCTGTGCGCGCTGTGCGTGAGCTTCACCTACGTCGCCGGTCAGATGCGCGGCGTCGGTGTCGTCTTCAGCCAGTTCTTGCAGGTGCCCATCAACTGGGGTGTTGTCATCGGCATGG
>JBCBMF010000242.1:0-4227 GCA_039822905.1 Planctomycetota bacterium | reverse complement strand
GCGGGAGGGCCTGGGAATGGCCGCTGGGGTCCCTGAGGCCCAGTTTCTTGCGGCGTTTGGCGATCGTGGCGCCGGCGAGGAGGCCCACGGGGACGGCCGTTGCGAGCTCGGCGGCGCGGTTGACGAGGGCCGCGGCGATGGCCGTTGCGGGGTCGATCGGGACGGCGAGCGGGGCGACGAAGGCGACGGCCCACTCGACGACGCCGAGCCCAGCGCCGGTCAGCGGGAAGAGATACGCGAGCTGGACCGCGGCGGCGAGCATGAGGCCCACGAGGAACGGGATCGGCTCGCCCACGATCTCGAAGGCGATGACGAACCGCAGCGCCCATATGGCGAGGTCCACGTAGCGGAGCGCAAGCGCGAGGCGGAGCGCGCCGCGTGGGACCGCGCCGGCGGGGCTGCGGTCGGCGGCGATGTTGGCGGCGAGGAGGACGAGGCCGATTGAGACGATGGTCACCGCGATGCCGAGCCCGGTGTGCGCGAGGAACGCGAGCCAGACGGCGAGCAGGTGGCCGGCGGCGAGGCCGGTCATGAGCGCGAGTGCGACCGAGACCGCGATCGAGTTGCGGAACGAGACCTTGTGGACGGCCTTGTGGTACGCGAGCCTACCGACGAGACCGGGGCGCATCGGCAGATAGTTGAGCAGCCACGCCGAGCCGATGAGGGCGGCCATGTCGCCGAACGGCACGCGGCCGAAGCGGTTCATGATGATCTGAAACGACCATGCGACAATGGCGGCATTCGCGACGGGCGTAAGAAGCATGGCGGCGACGAGCCACCACGGCGCATCCGCTGCGGCCGATCTGGCCTTTGTGAGTGAATCGGCCTGCCCGACCAGCACCCACGCGGCGGCGGCGATCAGGGCGATGCCGACGGCGAAGCCGATGATCGCGTTGCGAGCGCGGGCCCGCCGGGGGTTCATCTGCCTCGCTCGTCGTCGTCGGGAGCGTCGGGCAGGTGGCTCGGGAACGGCCGGAGGAAGGCGTAGCCGCGGACCTCGTCGCCCGTGAGACGGCTGATAAGGTGGCCCGCAAACCACGCGTGATCGGCGTCGTCTGACGATGTTGCGGCCACCAGTTCGGGGATGTCCGCGTTGACGGCCCGCGTGAGCAACGCGAGGCGCTGCAGCGCCGGGTCCGACTCTCCCACAAGAACTTGGTCGAGCGTTTGGAGCTCGGGCCTGACGCTGAGCGGCGGGATGATCGAGATTACGGCGGCACGCGTGGACCGGCTGAGCCTTGGGTAGCGATCCGCGAGCACGCGAGCGAGAGCTTCCGCATCGGCGGGGGGCATCTGGCCTGCGGGGAAGTCGACGTCGGCGAGGATGGCTCGGCAGACGGGAAGGAACGTGAGGAGATCGGACTCCTCGGCCGTCTCGACGTATCGCACGAGTTCGTCGGCCGGGATGATGGTCTCTGGGAGCGGTGTGCGCGTGATCAGCGGCGACTCGGCGTTGAGCGACAGCGGGCCTCGGGCGAACGGGCCGTTGTTGACGACGAAGTTCTGGAGCACATTGAACCTCGAGCGGACTCGGTGCCCGGCCTTCGTCTCGACCAGCAGGCTCATCGAGCCCGCGTCGGGCCAGACCTGGATCGATGTGGATTCGCCGGGCTCGAGGCGGAGCTTGCGGTGCGCGTCGACAACCTCCGGGTTCAGCTGAGTGCGGAGTTGGTGCGAAGCCACATCGACGCTGGGCGAGATCGCCATGCGTGTGCCGACGGGGCGGTCTCCGCCGACGGCGAGCGGCTTGGGGAGCAGATTGCGCATCTCGATGCTGAGCACCGTCTCGCCTGTAGCCGCTTGGATTGGTTCCTCGACGCGTGCCGCGAGCCTCATGTACGCGCGGGGGCCGGCCGTCACCTGATCGACCCACTGGGGGACCGCTTCCGCGGCGGTTCGGATCGCTTCGGTGTTGACCGGAGCCGGCGCGGGCTCGCCGCGGAGTTTCTCGGCTTGCGTTCCGGCGAGAACACCGATGGCGACGATGGGCGCCGCGTCGGCCGCACGCTGGAACTGGTCGATCGCTTCTGCGGAGCGCCCCGCGTCGGCGAGCGCGAGCGCGTAGAAGTACGCGCCCAGTGCGGTCTGCTGTGCAAAGGGCTCGAGCTCGGCGACCGCCTGCTCTGGGTTGTTGGTGTTGCGAAAGCGGGCGGCGGCGTAGAGCAGGTCCGCCTGGCTGCCGAGCGCCTGGCCCCACGCACCGACAAGCGCATCGATGCTCGCCTGAGCCGCTCGGGTCTCGACGTCTGCGAGCAGCCTCGCGACGATGGTGGCGACGCCGTACTGCAGGCCCTGCGTCACGATCGCGATGCGTTGCTGCTGGTCTTCTTGGTCTGCCGCTTCGAGCATGTTTCCGAGACGCTCCAGGATGGGCTCGGTCGTGACGTCGAGGTCAGCGATCGAACGCTCGGCGGCGATGCGGTCGCCGACGGCGATGGCGGCGTAAAGCCTGAAACGCTCGCGCTCGATATCGAGGCGCACGTCCTCGGGCTGGAGCTCGTTTTGTGTGGGCTGGCCCAGCTCGCGGAGCTGCTCGATGCGGCGTTCCGCGGCTGCTCTTCGCGTGCGGAGCTGGGTCTCATAGGCCTGCAGAATGGACCGAGGTCCGACGGCATGCCAGTCGAGCGCGACGAGCGCGCTGATCATGGCGGGGGTATCGGCGTTCGCGCCGGAGAGTCGGTAGAGCCGGTTGGCGTTGTTGTAGAACCGCCGGCTCTGATCGAAGACGCCGAACGTTGCGAGCTGCTCGGCGATCGACAGGTGCAGGTTCGGATCGACCGGGTCGGCGAGCAGCAGGTTGATCGCGAACTCAAGACGAGCGACCGGGTCGTCCGAGCGTTGGGCAAAGACGGCGGCGGCGAGCGCGGCGGCTTCTTTGTTCGTCGAGTCGAGTCGTGTGGCCTGCGCCAAGCGACCGAGAAAGGCCTTCTCGTCGCCCGTTTCGCGGTAGAGCAGCGCGGCATCGAGCGCGAGGCGGCTGGCAACGGCCGGAAAGTCTTCGAGATGCTCCGCGCCGCGGCCGTCGAGCCACTCGCCGTATGCCGCGAGCCGGCCCTCGACGGTCTGCCTGCGGCTGATGTGCCAGGAGATGAGCCGGAGCTGCGCGACCTCGTCGCCGGGGTCGGCGTCGTAGAGACGCTTGGTTGCATCGATGAGCGATTCTTCGTCGCCCGCGGCGCGGTAGGCCTCGACGAGGTACCGGAGCAAGATCGGATCATCGGGGCGGAACTCGGCGGCGAGTTCGAGGATCATGGCCCCGGCGCGAGCGTCGGCGGGGCCCGGATCGGCCTGGAGCCTGTAGTCGATGATCGCGGCTCGCGCGATCTGCCGACCGATGTAGTCGTCGCCGAGCGTGTCTGGCTGTGCCGCGGCGCTCACGCAGCTCAGGGTTGCGGCGGCGGCGAACGAGAGCAGGGTCTGCATGCTGATCCTTCGGGTCGGTGCCGCGGCTCGGACACACGAGTTATCTCGGGATGATCCCGGCAAAGAACGAGGCCATCAACGCGACGAAGCCTGCGAGCACGACGGCGAGCTCGCAGATCCATGTTATTGGTCGCCGGGTGGCACGCGGAAAGAGCCGGTCGGCGACCAGGAACATGAATACGAACTGGCCGCCCAGGAAGATCGCCGCGCCGAGAAATCGCCAGGTCGGCACGCCGAGGCCGGTCGACGCGGTCAGCCATCCGGGGATGCCGCGGAGGGCGAGCGTGCAGCCGAAGAACACGAGCATGCCCGCCCACAGCGTGGCGAGCAGTGTGAGGATGCTGAGGCTGAAGCGTCGAACGAGCGGCACGGTGGTCTCCGATTGCGGACAGGATACCACCGCCGCGGAGACTCGGATGGCTCAGCCGAGCGCCATCGTCATCAGGAACTCTGCATTGGACTTGCTCTTGCCGAGGCGGCTCTTGAGCAGCTCCATGGCCTCGACGACGTTCATGTCGGCGAGGACCTTGCGCAGCTTGTAGACGAGCTCGAGTTCCTTGGCGTCCATGAGCAGTTCTTCTCGGCGGGTGCCGGAGGCGGCGACGTCGATGGCGGGGTAGGTTCGCTTCTCAACGAGCCTTCGGTCGAGGTGCAGCTCGGAGTTGCCGGTGCCCTTGAACTCTTCGAAGATGACCTCGTCCATCTTGGAGCCGGTGTCGACGAGGGCGGTGCCGATGATGGTGAGGCTGCCGCCGTTCTCGATCGCGCGGGCGGCGCCGAAGAACTTCTTGGGCCGCTGGAGCG
>JBCBMF010000241.1:0-4235 GCA_039822905.1 Planctomycetota bacterium | reverse complement strand
CGTCGGCGTCGCAGGTGGTGACGGGTCTGGTCGCGGGCGAGCGGTACGAGCTGTCGGTGTTCGCGAACCGTGATGATGTGCCGGGCGGGACGCGGCTGGCCGAGGCTGTCGAGCTCGTGGTGGAATCGACGGGCTCGCCGACGCGCGTGCTGGACTCGATCCGCTTCCCGGTGTCGCAGATCGAGACGGGTTCGGACTTCAGCCGTCTGCGGCTGGAGTTCGGGGCGATCGAGCCGTCGGCACGCGTGCGGCTGCGGGTGACCCCGTCGGCGTTCGGGCCGAGAGACGGCGCTGTGAAGTTTGATGATGCGGTGGTCGCGCCGCTGCCCTGACGGGCCGCGTGCTTTGGTGCTTTGAGAGTGAGTCTGGAAACGAGGAGTCTGAGAGATGTTGAGAACACGTACAACCGCCACGGCGCTGACAGGCGCGGCGATGCTGATGGGCCTCGTTGGCGTTGCCGGCGCGCAGAACCTGATCGCCAACCCGAGCTTCGACGACACCGATCTCGACGGCAACTTTGGCGACGGCTGGGGCACGTTCGGCGCGGCGGGGCTCGTCGACTTCTTCGGCGACGACAACCCAGGCCACGGCTTCCTGTTCGGCGATCAGCTGGGCAACTCGGGCGGCGTGTTCCAGGCGGGCATCCCCGCGGTCGAGGGCCGGGAGTACCTGTTCTCGATCCGTGCGCTCTACGAAGACCAGTGGGACGCGGCAACGTTCATCGGGGTCGAGTTCTACGCGGCCGACGATGTGACCAAGGTCGGCGAGCGGAAGCTTGAGCTGATCGAGTCGAACGGCACGGGCTACGACCTGGCCGCTGTGTCGGCGGTCGCGCCGGCGGGTGCGGCGTTCGTGCGGCCGATCGTTGAGTTCAACAGCGTTGGCTCCGATGGCCCGCAGCGCGGGGCAGCGTTTGACAACGCGGAGCTGCGCGAGATCAGCGTCGGCGACAACCGCTCGTTTAACCCGGGCTTTCTGGATCTCGACAGCGATGGCAACGTCGGCGATGGCTGGTTCAGCTTCGGGGCGGCCGGCTTCCTGGACTTCTTCGGCAGCGGCAACCCCGGGCACGGGACACTGTTCGGTGACAACATCTTCAACGAGGGCGCGGTTTTCCAGCTGCGCATCCCCGCCGTCGAGGGCACCGACTACGAGGTGAGCGCCGACATCCAGTTCGAGAGCGATTGGGACGCGGATGCGCGTCTGGCAATCGAGTTCTACGCCTCGGACGACGCGACCAAGCTCGGCGAGACGGTCATGATGCTCCCGGCGCTCGACGCAGCGGGTCAGGGCTACAAGACCTACCGCGTGTCCGGCACCGCGCCCACGGGCGCGGCGTACGTCCGGCCGATCGTTGACTTCGACCTGGTGTTCACGGGCGGAACCAACCGCGCGGCCACGATCGACAACGTCATCGTCCGCGAGGCGCTCAGCGAGCAGGGCCTAAACCCGGGCTTCGAGGACATCGTGGGCGACGGCAACGTCGGCGACTTCTGGGGCACGTTCGGCGCGGCCGGTTTCGACACGTTCTTCCCTGCGTCGGGCACCGGTCACGCGGTGCTCTTTGGTGACGTTGCGGGCAACGAGGGCGGGCTGTTCCAAGTGGGCATCCCCGCGGTTGCGGGCGAGACGTACGAGCTGAACCTGAGCGCTTCGTTCGAGGCCGAGTGGGACGCGGACACGCAGTTCGGTCTTGAGTTCTTCGAGGCGGACGACGCGACGCAGGTGAGCGCGCTGCTGGAGCCGCTGAGCGAAGTGCCAGGTGCCGGTTACTTGGCGTATTCGATGTCGGCGACTGCTCCCGCGGGTGCCGAGCGCGTGCGGCCGATCGTGCTCTTCAGCAACGCCGCGTCGACGGGCACAGAGCGCGCGGGCACGATCGACGATGTGTCGGTCACAGTCGCCGAGGCCGACTGCCCGGCGGACGTCAACGGCGACGGCCTTCTCTCACCCTCGGACTTCAACGCGTGGATCCTTGCGTTCAACACACAAGCACCCGGGTGTGACCAGAACGGTGACAGTCTCTGCACGCCGGGCGACTTCAACGCCTGGATCCTGAACTTCAACGCGGGCTGCCCGTGAGACCGTGAAAATAGATCTACTCCTCGCCGCGCCAGCTTGACGGCTTGGGCGGCACTTCCACAGAGAGACAGATTGCGAGGGCTGGGTGCCCTCGCAGCCAGAGAGAGACAGGAGAGACAGCATGCGTACACCGATGATCGGAGCAGTTGCCTTGCTCGCCCTCGCGGGAGGAGTCTCGGCACAGGAGCTTCTTGTAAACCCGGGCTTCGAAGACGTCGACATGGACGGCAGCTTCGGCGACTCGTGGGGCAGCTTCGGCTCGGCGGGCTTCAACGCCTTCTTCGGGCCCAACGGCCACGCGAGTTTGTTCTCTGACAACCAGGGCAACTTCGGCGGCGTGTTCCAGACCGACATCGCCGGCGCAGCGGGCACGGAGTACCAGTTCGACCTGCTCGACGTGCGGCTGGAAGACAACATCGCCGCCGACTACCGCTTCGGGCTCGAGTTCTTCGCGGCCGACGACGCGACCAAGATCGGTGATGCGCTTGTGCCGATCTCGCTCGCGGTCACCGGCGACAGCCTGTCGTTCTCGATGTCGGCGTTCGCGCCGGCGGGCACGGCGTTCGTCCGCCCGATCATCCAGTACGACAACGTGACGTCGACCGCGGGCGGCCAGGAGAACGCGTTCGTGTTCGAGGCGTCGCTGACGGTGATTCCTGCTCCGTCGGCCGCGGGCGTGCTGGGCCTTGCCGGCCTCACCATGGTGCGCCGCCGCCGGTGAGTTGGTAAGCTCCCCGAACGTCGCCCACCCGCGCTGTGGACCGGCGTGGGCGGGCTTTATGCTTCAATTGCTTGTGTGCCGAGCCGTCCATGTTTCCTGCGCGTTTTGGATCGCTTTCATGTGCGCCGTCGCCGGCTCATCGCGTGCTCAGCTGACCCCGCTCACGCTTAAGGGCTCGGGGTTCGTCGATGCGCAGGGTGAGCGCGTCACGCTTCTCGGCGTGAACGTCGGCAATTGGCTCTTGCTCGAACCCTGGATGCTCGCGGTTCCGACCGAGGGCGAGCAAGGCTTTGCTGATCAGCACGACATCCTGACGCTGCTCGATTCGCGGTTCGGCGCGGAGCGGGCCGATGCGCTGCTCGATGTGTACCGCGTGAACTGGTTCACCGAGCGTGACGCGGCGAACATTGCCGAGTTCGGCATGAACGTGATTCGTGTGCCGTTCCACTACAGCCTACTTACGAGCGACGAGGGTCCGCTCGAGCTGCGCGATGATGCGTTCGAGTGGCTCGACCGTGCGGTGGAGCTAGCCGAGGGCGCGGGGCTGTACGTGATCCTCGATCTGCACGGCGCGCCGGGCGGGCAGAGCGTCGACATGCCCTCGGGCCGCGTCGGCGAGAACGAGCTGTGGACGAGCGAAGCGCACCAGGAGCGCGTGGCCTCGCTGTGGCGCGCGATCGCGGACCGGTACAAAGACAGCGATACGGTGATCGCGTACGACCTGCTCAACGAGCCCTACGGCGACTTCCAGACGGACCTCTCGCAAGAGCTGATCGCGGTGATGGACCGGACGATCCGCGCTGTGCGCGCGGTGGACCCGGAGACGCTGGTGTTTGTGCCGGGCCAGATCTCGGGGATTGACTTCTATGGCGACCCGCGCGACCGGGGCTGGACGAACACGGGCTTCACCGAGCACTTTTACCCGGGGATTTTCGGTGCGGAGGAGCGGTCGCTGCGTCGGCACGCGCGGTTCGTCGCGTGCGAGCTCGCGGTGCGGCGGGCGCAGCTCGAGGGCAAGGATGCGCCGTTTCTTGTTGGCGAGTTCAACACGATCTTCGAGAACCTCGGCGGGCCCACGCTGCTGGCCGAGTACTTCAGGCGGTACGCGGACGAGGGCTGGATGACGACGATGTGGGCGTACCGCCTGCACCGGAATGATGGCAAGCTGCCCGCGGACAACTGGACGCTGGTGACCAACGCCGAGCCGTTCGCGTTCGATCTGCACGGCATGTCGTACGACGAGCTCGTGCGCAGCTTCGAGCGATTGGGCACGGTGCCGCTGGAGCGCGATGAGGTGTTCCTAGGTGAGCTGCGGTACGCGATGGATGAGGACAACTCCCTGCGCCTGATCCCGACGATGCCAGAGGCGCCCGTTGCGGATGGTGCGCGTGTGGATGTGTCCGGCTGGAACATTCGAGGCATCGGCGGCGCG
>JBCBMF010000240.1:0-4261 GCA_039822905.1 Planctomycetota bacterium | reverse complement strand
CTGAACCGCTCGAGACCGCGGTGGTGCTTGAGGCCCGCCGGGCGAACGCCTGGACCGAAGCGGACGGCACCCGGCGGCTCTCGCTGGACACCGATGTGCGGATCCGGCTCGCGGGCTACGACCTCTCGGCAGACCGTGCATCGATCTGGATCGCCGACCGCGACGATCTTGCTCGCGGCGAAGCTGGCGGGCGGTTCGTACAGATCTTCATCTACACCGAGGGTGTCGACACGCCGCTGGCCGAGCCGACGGTGGCCGTTTCTGCGGACGACCTGCGAATCCAGGGCGTGTTAGAGCTGCGATCGTCTCTGGCCGTGTCTGCTGACGCGGTGACACGCGCTCCGGCGCGGGGCGGGTTTGAAGACCGCGCCGCCGCGGCGTTCGACGAAGCCATCGCATCGGCGGAGCCCGTCGTGCCGCTCGTTGATGCTTCGCCGGCCCCCGCGCGGACCGTCGACGTCACCGATGACGACGCAGACGTCGCAGAAGCGAGCACATCGGACCTGGAGCCGCCGCGCCCGCCTCGGCAGCCGATCATCGAGCCCGATGGGTTCCTCACGCTGGCCGCGGAACGCGTCACACGGGTCGCCGATGATGAAGGGCAGTCCGCTGTCGTGCTCAACGGCGGGATCTACGTGGCGTACACGATCCCCGGTGACGATCGTGTGCTCGAGCTGTCAGCTCAGCGGGCGGTTGTTTTCCTCAACGAGAGCGGAGCGGAGCAGTCTGGGCTCGGGACGATCAAGGCCGGCGGCATCGATGGCATCTACCTTGAAGGCGACGTGATCGCGACGGACGACGGGTACATGCTCCGTGGGCCTCGGATCTATTACGACGTTCGTCAGGACAAGGCGCTCGTGCTCGATGCGGTGTTCAGCACGAACGATGAGTCGCGGGGCTTCCCGCTGTACGTTCGCGCGGCGAGCGTTCGGCAGGTGAGCCGTGACGAGTTCGTTGCCGATCGGGCGGCGCTTTCGAACACCGCGTTCGCCCGCCCGAACATCACGCTGGGTACGCGGACGGTCACACTCACGCGCGAACCGGTGCGACGGCGGGCTTCGGGCTCGTCGGACGCGGACGACCAGCGAACGATTGTTGACGCGAGGGGCATCACGCTGGACGCCGGCACGATTCCGGTCGCATGGCTCCCGCGCTTCCGGGGCGATCCGGAGCGGATCCCGCTCCGGCAGATCTCGTTCGTCAATGTCACCGACTCCGGCGGAGAGATCCGGACGGAATGGGACGCCATCACGCTCTTCGGTTTCAAGTCACGGGACGACCTCGACGTCAGGCTGCTGGCGGACGCCCTGTTCGAACGCGGGCCGGGCTTTGGGATCGAGGCCTCGTGGGACACCCGCGACCGCGAAGGCGGGCTGCTGACCTACTGGGTCATCGAGGACTCGGGAACAGATGTCCTTTCGACGAGCGCCCGCATCGAGCGAGACAACGAGACGCGCGGCATCGTTCGCGCTGAAGACCGGAAGACGATCAACAACCTCTGGACGCTTCGGACCGAGATTGCGCACGTGACGGATCCCGCGTTTGTCGACAGTTTCTATGAGCCGCTGGCTGAAACGGGCCGCGAGTTTCAGACACGGGCGCACTTCACGCGGCGCGAAGAGCACACGATCTTTACGTTCGAGGTCGCTGGACAGCTCGATGACTTCGTGCCGAACGAGTTCCTGCTCCAATTACAGGGCTACAGCGTCGAGCGTCTGCCCGAGGCAACGTACACAAGGCTGGCCGACGATGTGTTGCCCGGGCTTCCGGGTCGCGTGACGTACACGAGCCAGTCGCGGATCGGGCTGCTGAGGTTCGAGAACTATGACGCGACACCCGCGGAGTTCGGCTTTCTCAGCAACGCCCGGGCGCAACGCGCGTTCGGGATCAACGCGAATGAGACCTTCGACGCGGCGCTCGCCGTACAGGGGCAGACCGAGGACTATCGCTTCCGCTTCGATACCAGGCATGAGTTGACCGCGGATCTCGATGCGGGGCCCGTGCAGGTCACGCCGTGGGTGACGGGACGGCTGACGGCGTACGACAACGACTTCGCCGAGTTTGGCCCGGGCACCGGCGACGAGACGCGGATCCACTTTGTTTCAGGTGTTACGGCTAGCACCACAACGCAGCGAGTGATCGACGGCGTCTACAGCCGGGCACTCGACGTCAATCGCTTGCGGCATCTGTTCACGCCGAGCGTGACGGTGTTCAATGCGGTCACGAGTGTCGATCAGGACGAGCTGCCCGTCTACGACGAGTCGGTGGAGAGCCTCGCGAACGGAACGGCCGTGCGCGTGGCTCTTGAGCAGACGCTCCAGACGCAGCGAGGCGGCCCCGGGCGGTGGTACAGCGCCGACCTGCTGACGCTCGACGCCGAGATGGTCTTCGCGACGGACGACGCCATCGGCGAGTCGTCCATCGGACGCTTCGACCCCGCGCAGCCGGAGCTCAGCAGGCTGTCGGACTTCTCGTCGGTCAGCGCGACCTACCAGCTCAGCGACTCTGTTGCGCTGGTCGGCGGAACGATTTACGATCTTGACCGCGAGCGATCGCAACTGGCCACTGCGGGTGTTCTGGTCGATCACCACTCCGGTCTCTCCAGCTTCGTCCGCTACCGCCGGCTGCAGGACCAGGATTCGACGCTGCTCAGCACCGGCTTCGACTATGCGTTGACCGAGAAGTACGACCTGAATTCGAGCGTGACGTTCGACACCGAAGACTCGACGGTCCAGACGGTCAACGCGGAGATTCTTCGGAGCTTTCAGAGCGCTGTGTTCGGTGCGGCTGTGACCTACAACAACATCCAGGAATCGACGAGTCTGGGCGTGATCTTCCAGCCTCTCGGACAGGGCTCGGCCACGCGGCTCGGCGGCCGAGAGAACGCGGCTGACAACCGTGGCAGCCCCCTCGGTGGCTAGCGGCCCGCGGGGATGGGAAAGACGACCGGACTCCGCCATCCCTCCGTGTCGTAGGCCCGCACGCCAAAGAACCAGTTGTCCTTGCTGAGATCGATTATCGCTTCGGTCACGTTGCCAATGTCCCGTGAGTGTTGCCAATCCCCGGCGTCGGTGGCGCGCCACACGACCTCGTATCCCGCGACATCAGGTTCCGCGTTCGCGTCCCATCGCAGCGTCGTGTCGTTCGTGAGCTCCGCCAAGATTACCCGAGCGTTCCGCGGCCCGCTTGGAGCGTTTGCGAGGTGCGCAAGCGTCACAGCGTTCAAGAGCGTGACGCCGGCAAGGTACTCGGTATCGATGTACTCGACGAGGTCGCCGAACTGCCGCCCGCTCTCGTTGCGCACGTCTTGGTGCTGACGGTCGTAGTCCTCGTAGACCTCGGTGAGCCGAACCGCGGGATAGCCGACCTCGTTGAAAGCCGTGTGGTCTCCGCCGCGAAGAAACCGGTCGGGTCGATAGATGAGCATCGGCTTCACGGGGAGATCATGCGCAGAGGCCACCTCGGCCAGAAACCGCGCGAGCTGACGCGACGGCGCGTCGCTCTCGGTGCCAAGCGACCGGACTGCACGCAACGATTGAACCGCGTCGTCCTGCCTGTTCAACAACGCAAGCGGCACACCCTCGCTGAAGACACGCACGCTGTCCCTCGCCATTCGATCGCCCGGCCCGGTCGGGTCACCCATCGTGTCGTTGCTCAGCACAGCCCGCACATCAAGGCCAGCCTCGACCGCCGCCGCCGCGTGCCGACGGGCACCGAAGAGCCCCTGCTCCTCGCCCGCAACGGTCATCAGCACGACCGTCGAGTCCAACTGCTCTCGCATCAGCAGCCTCGCGAGTTCGAGACAGGCCGCCGTCCCGCTCGCGTCATCGTTCGCACCGGGCGCATCACTTTCTGCGTCCGCGTTGTCACTCGCTCGCGAGTCATAGTGCGCGATCGCGTAGTACAAGCGATCCTGCGCCTCCGGCATCGCCCCGGGGATCGTGCACCTGACATTGACAACGTCCACATCGCGCGCGATCCGCCGACCGTCCGCCCGAACGAGATGCGTCTCGAACTCAACAACTACGTCGTTTCGCCCGACCTCGGCCGCGATTCGCTCAAACTCCGCCTTGAGCCATCGCCTTGCAGCCCCGATCCCGCGATCATCGCTCTCTGTATCACTCAGCGTATGACGTGTGCCAAATTCCGCCAGAGTCTGGACGTCAGCCAAGAGCCGCTCACCAGACGTACTTGCTCGCAGCCGATCAACCACGACCTCCGGCGGCTCGGTTGCGTTCAGACCCACAGTTGCGGCGACCAG
>JBCBMF010000239.1:0-4295 GCA_039822905.1 Planctomycetota bacterium | reverse complement strand
ACACTCTGGGCATGTTGTATACACAAGCCCCATGACGTGGTGCCCAGCGGATCGGCCTACCCCCTGCCGACTCTGAGCCGATGACCAACGTTCATGCCGAGGCGGCCAAATGCCGAAAGACCTTCACCGAGTTATCGGCATACTGTGCCGCCCGCGTATTAGCAGTGTTCCGATAAACGTCCAGTTTATAGCGAATTGAGACCTGCTCGTGACCGCAACCGCTCTCGCCATCCTGATCGTGACCGCCGGCCTCGCGCCGGTGCTGTGCCGCGTATCGAGGCGCTTCGGCAGTCTCGTGGTCGCGGCCGTCCCGCTCGCGCTCGGCGTCTGGTTCGCAACATCATCCACCGAAGCGCTCGCAAGCTCAGGCTTCCTCGAGTCCTGGAACTGGCTGCCCGACCTCGGGCTCAATCTCGCCTTCAAAGTCGACGGCCTCTCGCTCACCTTCGCGCTTCTGATCTGCTTCATCGGCGCGGGCGTCCTCTTGTACACGACCTCCTACCTCGCTCAGAACCCGCGGCTCGGCTACTTCATGAGCATCCTCACCGGCTTCATGGCCGCCATGCTCGGGCTCATCCTCGCCGACAACGTCATCCTGCTGTTCGTCTTCTGGGAACTGACAAGCATCACGTCGTTCCTGCTCATCGGCTTCGACCACGAGCGCGAACGCGCGCGGTGGGCCGCGACCCAAGCGCTACTTACCACCGGCCTCGGCGGGCTGGCGCTGCTCGCGGGCCTGATCCTGCTCGGCATCGCCGGCGGTTCCTGGACCATCTCGAGCCTCGACACGCAGGCCGTGCTCCAGTCCGACTTCTACGCCGCGATCGCCGTGCTCGTCATGCTCGGCTCGTTCACCAAGAGCGCGATCTTCCCGTTCCACTACTGGCTGCCAAACGCCATGGAAGCCCCGTCGCCCGTCAGCGCCCTGCTGCACTCCGCGACGATGGTCAAGGCCGGCGTCTACCTGCTTGCACGCCTGCACCCGACCATGGGCGGCGTCCCCATGTGGGACAACACGCTTGGATTGCTCGGCGGCGTCACCATGGTCGCCGGCGCGTTCCTCGCCACGCGCCAGCACCAGCTCAAGAAGATCCTCGCCTACTCCACGGTCAGCTCGCTCGGCACGCTGGTCATGCTCATCGGGCTCGACGCCGCCAAGGCCGCCGTCACCTACCTGCTCGCCCACGCCATGTTCAAGGGCTGCCTCTTCCTGGTCGCCGGCACGCTGACCAAGATGTCGGGCCAGAAAGACCCCGAGCAGCTCGGCGGCCTGCTCCGCAAGAGCCCGGCGCTCGCCATCGCCAGCCTCCTCGCCGCGCTCTCCATGGCCGGCATGTTCCCGCTCATCGGCTTCGTCAGCAAAGAGGTCATGCTCAAGGCCGGCATCGCGCATCCGGAATACGCGATCATTGCGACCGCCGCGATCACGGTGTCCGCGATCCTCACCGTCATGGCTGCGCTCATCGTCGGCGTTCGGCCCTTCTTCTTCAAGGCCGCCGAGGGCGTCGAGGTCGCTTGGAAGGCCGCGCCCGGCTGGCGCCAGCTCACGCTGCCCGTCATCCTCGCCGCGGGCGGCGTCGTCGCGGGCCTCTCTCCCGCACTCTTCGCCAAGCCCCTGATCGCCGGCATGGTCGACGCGATCGACCCCGCCGGCATCCCGCACGAGATCAAGCTCGACTGGCTCAAGCTGCTCTACCCGCCGACGCTGGCGACGTATCTCAGCCTCGGTGCGCTCGCGCTCGGGACCGTGTTCTTCTTGGGCCGCGCCGCGTACCGCTCGATCACCGCGCCCGCCGACCTGCTCAACGCCGTCGGACCCGCCAAGGGCTACGACGGTGCGCTCGCGGGCGTCACGGGCTTCGCCAAGCTCCAGACGATCATCCTCCAAAACGGCAGCCTCCAAAACTACGTCCGCATCATGCTCGCCACGGTCGTGGCCGTCGTCGCCGCCGCCCTCGTCCGCAGCCTCGACCTCGGCGTCATCGGCTCGCTCTGGGGCGAGATCACGACCTTCGAGATCATGCTCATCGCGGCCCTGATCGCAGCAATCTTCTCATCGATTCTGCAGAAGACCGCCCTCGCGACCGTCGCCTGCCTCAGCGGCGTCGGCTTTACGATCGCGATGCTCTTCGCGCTGCTCGGCGCGCCAGACCTCGCGATGACGCAGTTCGCCGTCGAGACGCTGATGCTCATCATCTTCGTCTTCGTTTTGTTCCACCTGCCCCGCTACCGCGACCTGAGCAAGCCGCTCGTCCGCGCGGCCGACTTCGGCCTCGCCAGCCTCTTCGGTGTCACGCTCGCGTTCTTTGTCGCGGCCGTCCTCGCCGGCGGCAGCCCGCCCTCGATCGCCGAGTACCACGCCGCCAACTCGCTCTCAGGCGGCTACGGGCGCAACGTTGTCAACGTCATCCTCGTCGACTTCCGCGCGATCGATACGCTCGGCGAGATCTTCGTCATCGGTGTCGCCGGCATCGGCGTCTACACCATGCTCAAGCTCCGCGCCGGCAACGGCGGCGATGAGACGAAACCGGCTGCAGAGCCCGCTACAGAGCCCGTTCCAGGGGAGGCGGCGTCATGAACTCCGTCATCTTCCGCTCATCAACGATCGTGCTCCTGCCGTTCATGCTGACGCTCTCGATCGTCGTGCTGCTCCGCGGCCACAACGAGCCCGGCGGCGGCTTCGTCGGAGGACTGCTTGCCGCCAGCGGATTCGCGCTGCACGCCATGGCGTTCGGCCACGTTTCCGCGCGGCGCGTGCTCCGCATCGATCCGCGCAAGCTCATCGGCATCGGGCTCGTGCTCGCCACCATCAGCGGCCTCCCCGCCGCCTTCATGGGCGAGGCGTACCTCAAGGGCCTCTGGCTCGAAGTCAACACGCCCGGCTTCCCCGACCCGCTCAAGGTCGGCACGCCGCTGGCCTTCGACGTCGGCGTCTACCTGCTCGTGCTCGGCGCCGCGTTCCTCATGGTCGTCACGTTGGAGGAGTATCGCCATGATGCTGATTCTGGCAGCTAGTATCGGCCTGCTCTTCGCGGCCGGTGCCTACATGCTGATGCGGCGGAGCCTTGTCAAGCTCGTCGTGGGCCTCGTCCTCTTGGGCCAAGCCGCCAACCTGCTGATCTTCGCGACGTCGAACCCGCTGCGAGGCCGGCCGCCGCTGGTCGAGCCGGGCGAGCAGGTCCCTCCAGCGCCCTTTACTGACCCGCTCGCGTCGGCCCTCGTGCTGACCGCCATCGTCATCAGCTTCGGCATCGCGTCGTACACCATCGTTCTCATCAAGCGCGCCTACCAGGACGTCGGCACCGACGACCTCACCGAGTACACCTCCACGGACCGCTGACATGCTCGCGACCCTGCCCATCCTGGTCCCCCTGCTCGCCTCGGCGCTGTGCCTCGCGCTATGGGGACGGGTCGGCGCGCAAAAGGTCGTCGTGCTGCTCGGCACGCTGAGCATGGTCATCAACGCAGTCATCCTGCTGTACGCCGTGCTCACCGAGGGACTGCAGGTCGCCACCATGGGCGGCTGGGCCGCGCCCTACGGCATCGCGCTCGTTGTCGACGCGCTCGGCGCGGTCATGGTCCTGCTCACCGCGATCTGCGGCCTCGCGATCGCCATCTTCTCGCTCGGCGGCGTCAACCACGCCCGCTGGGCCCACGGCTACGCGGCCCTCATGCTCGCGATGCTCGCCGCGATCTCCGGCGCGTTTGTCAGCGGCGACCTCTTCAACATCTACGTCTGGTTCGAGCTCATGCTCCTGTCCTCGTTCGTGCTGCTCACCCTCGGCGGCGAGCGGGCCCAGCTCGAGGGCGCGATCAAGTACGTCACGCTCAACCTGCTCTCGTCGATGGTCTTTCTCTCGGGTGTCGGCCTGGTCTACGCCTCGGTCGGCACGCTGAACCTCGCCGATCTCGCGATCCGCTTCGACGAGATCGAGGACCCCCGCCGCGCGACGGCGCTCGCCGCCCCGCTGCTGATCGCCTTTGCGATCAAGGCCGCCGCGTTCCCCTTGTTCTTCTGGCTGCCCGCGTCGTACCACACCCCGCCGCCCGCCATCAGCGCACTCTTCGCGGGCCTTCTCACCAAGGTCGGCGTCTACACGCTCATCCGCGTCACCACGCTCGTCTTTGACCAGGAGCGCGTGCTCATCGGCGACGCCATCATCATCATGGCGGGCCTCACCATGGCCAGCGGCGTCCTGGGGGCCATGTCGCAGAACGACATCCGACGCATCCTCTCTTTCCACATCGTCAGTCAGATCGGCTACATGCTCATGGGCCTGGGCATCGCGCTGCAC
>JBCBMF010000238.1:0-4302 GCA_039822905.1 Planctomycetota bacterium | reverse complement strand
GGTCGATGGCGGGCGATCCCGGGGAAAGCCGGGGGTTGTCGTCGGCGGTGCCGAACACATTGTCGGCCCCGTCGGCGTCGACAAACATCGGGTCAGCCGAGAGCGACGCGGTGATGGGATCGATGCCGCCGAGCAAGGTACTGCCCCCCAGGAACTCGATGATCGACCGATCGGCGGCGACGCTGGCCGAGCTGCCCACGAAGACGGACTCCCGTTCGTCGTTGAGGTTCCCGCCCGCGATGTTGCCGTAGATGATCGTGTTGGCGATCAGGACGGGGCCCGTCCCCGTGACCGACATGCCCGCGCCCACGGCGCCCACGGACTCGTTGCCCACAAGCGTGCAGCCGATGACGGTGAGCGAGCCGGCGTCCTCCTTGCGGATCGCGGCTCCCTGGGTGCTCTTGTTGCCTGTGAAGAGCACGTTCTCGATGAGCAGCGAGTCGGACGTTTCGAGCAGGTTGTCGACCACGCCCCCGGACCCGAGTGCGCTGGCGGTCCCCTCGTTGCCCCGGATGATCGAGTTGCGCAGCTCGTGGGTGCCGCTGCCGAAGTAGCGGACCGCGCCGGCCGTCGATGAGACGTTGTCGATGAAGATGCAGCCGTCGATCTCGGTGAACGACCCGGGCTGTGTGTTCACGTTGATGTTCGCGAACCCGCCGTGATCCTCGAACGTCGAGCCCACGACGGAGTGGGTCACGGCCCCCCGGAGCTGGATCGAGCCCGATCCGATGTTGCGGAACGTGCAATTGATGATCGTAACCGGCACCTCGACCTGGACGGCATAGCCCGACGAGTTGGCCTGGAACGCGCAGTTCTCGATGATCGATGGGCTCGCGGCGTTGCCCTCGAGCGTGACCGCCGAGCCCGCGGTGGCGTTGTTGTCCTGGAACTCGATGTTGCGGAGCGTGACGCTGACGTTGTCGCCGTAGACGCCCGCGCCGCGGGAGCCCGCGGCACCGCTGCCGTCGGCCAGGCCCTCGGTGATGATGAAGCCATCAATGACGGCGTTGCTTCCGCCGATGGTGACGATGGTGTTGGCGAAGTCATCGCCGTTGAGCTCGGTGGGGAAGCTATCGGGGTCGCGCTGGCTGCGCTGGGTCTCGTTGCCCAGAAAGCCGCCGTAGAGCTGCACGCCCGCGGGGACGAGGAACGTCGCGTCCTGCGAGCTCGGGATGCGTGGGACGTACTGGCCCAGCTTGACCCAGAGCTCGTCGCCGGGCCTCGCGGCGGCGAGCGCGTCGTGGAGCGAGTCGTACGCCCGCCCCCAGCTCGACCCGTCGCCGCCGGGTGATGCCGCCGGGTCGACGCGCAGGACATCGGCCCCGCTCTGACCAGCGAGCGACAGCAGAACACTTACACATATTGCACGCATCACGAGACTTCCCCAGATCAACAGAACGTTGAAGCTCCATTGTTGCAGCTCGTCGGGGCGCTTGGAAGGAAAATCTTTGCCTTGCGGAGTCAGCCGCAGCCCGTGGTGAAGTTCAGCACCCACGCGTTGAAGTCGCCGGCGGTGCACTCGCCGTCGCCGTTCTGATCGCACAGCGTGCTCTGGTTGTTGAAGGCGACGATCCAGGCGTTGAAGTCGGCGGGGTTGACCTGGCCGTCGCGGTTGACGTCGGCGGGGCAGGTCACGATCGCGCGGAATTCGACGAACCGCACGCTGATCTGCTCGACCGGATCGATCGCGTCGTTGCCGGGGCGCGGGTTCGCGTTGAGGCCGTAGTACACCGAGCCGATGTCGTTGAACTCGAAGCCCGCCTCGACGCCCCAGTCCGAGTCGGAAAAGAGCGTGACGAGTGTGGAGTCGCCCGCGGGGATGGTGGCGTCGACGCTGGCGATCTTCCGCTCGGGCGTGCCGGACGGGCCGCCGTCGAAGATGGTGAAGCCGAAGGGGAACGGCTGGGAGACATCGCGGAAGTCGGCCTCGAAGCCGATGATGCGCAGCTGCTCGAAGTCGAGCCCGAGCTCGGTGCCCGCGCCGGCGTCATTGGGCCACTGGCCCACGACGAGGTTGATGTCGGCCTCGTTGTCGATGTAGGTCACACCGCCGATGTCGCCGGGCGTCACGAGATTGTCGTTGGCGATCAGCGTCGGCAGCGTGTCGCTCTGGACGATCGCGATCAGCCCCTGCCGGTCGAACAGCTCGTCGGCGTTGTCGCCGTCGAAGTCGTCGAGGATCAGTGTCGAGGTCTGGCCGAGTGTGGAGCCGGCCAGGCCGAGGAGCACCGTGGCAGCACACGAACGGGCGAAATCGGCGGCGTGAAGGCTGAGCATGGGTCTTCTCCTGCGAGCGGCGCGGCAGACGCAGTCGCCGGCCGCCGGTGGGGTTGCCTGTCGGTGATCTCTTCCGATAGCATGACGCGATGTGTTTCCAGAATCAATTGATTTCTAGAAATTTTATCAACTTGTTCAACGCCGAGGCCCCCCGATGACGACCACCTTTGCCGACGAAGCCGAGCGCGTTGGGGCCGACTACCGCCGTGCCCTGGCTGCGGTTCTGGGTGCGGGGCCCGAGGGCATCGAGCCCGCGGCGGTCGCCGAGCGGTTCGGGGTCGATACCACGCTGGCGTGGAAGCTCAGCCGGCAGGTGTCGGCGCCGAACGGTCTCGATGTGTTCCGGCACATGCCGGGTCCGAGCGCGCTGCGGGGCCTGTCGGGCCGGGCGGGCGACGCGGGCCTGCCGCGCGAGGCGATCGCCGCCTTCGGGCTCGCGGTGGATGCGTATCAGGATCTCGTGCGTCGCCACGCGGGGTCGCGGCGGGCGTTCGACGTTCTTGTCGCGGGCCAGCTCGCCGGTCGCGCCGGCGACGAGCCCGAGACCCGGCTCGAGCTCGACCTCCGCCGGGCGGGCTTCGAGTCCTCGGCGTTCGTGCAGGGCGTGAAGGTGCACACGCACTTCGCGGCGATGGTGCTCGCGCCCGCCGACGGCTGGATCAACCTGACCGTGCTCCGCGGCGCGATGGGGCTCCAGCGGCTGCGGCCCAGCGCCATGTGGCGCGTCTCGCACACGACCAAGATGGTCCGGCCCGGCACACCCGCGCCCGGCTCGACAACCGATGTTGTCATGCGCCCGATCGATCCGGACTGGTCGGGCGACGGCCTGCCGCTGGTCAGCGCGTTCTCGACCTGCACCAACGACGAGTTTCGGCAGACCGAAGCGTCGGACGAGCTGGTCGAGTACGCGCTCCGGCCCGGCGAGGTCGGCGACGAGGCCGCGATGGATGTCGTGTTCGGCGAGCGGATCGACCGGGCCCGGCCTGTATCAGCCGCCGAGGCGGGCATGCGCGAGCTGACGCACATCGGCGGCATCAAGACCCCCTGTGAGCGCGTGGTCTACGACGCGCTCGTGCACGAGAGCCTGTTCGAGTCGGCCGTGCCAACGGTCGACGCGTACTCGACGATCTTCGCCCGCCCCGGCGTCGCGATCAGCGAGACGGATGCGCTGCCGCTTCGGCCCATCATCGAGCAGCGCGGCCGGGGTCTCGACGGTCTCGCGCTGTCGGGCTGCCCTCGTCACGTCGCGCTGCTGCGCTACGCGCTCGCGCAGACGGGCGTCGAGGAGTCGTCATTGATCGCGAGCCGCATCGTCATCGCCTTCCCGCCGGTGCCGATGACGCTGAAGCTGGTCTGGGTGCGGCCCGCGTAGCGCGGATCAGTCTTTAGCAGCCGGTGTTGAAGTTCAGGATCCACGCGTTGAAGTCGTTGGGCAGGCAGAGGCCGTCACCGTTCTGGTCGCATGCTGAGAGCTGGTTGTTGAAGGCGAGCACCCATGCGTTGAAGTCGCCAGGGGTGAGGTTGCCGTCGCCGTTCGTGTCGGCCGGGCACGGTTCGGCGGGAACGGCGAAGACGTAGGCCGCCCCGGCGTTTTCGGCGGCGTCGTCTTCCTGCGATGCGCCGATGAGCATGGTGTCGCCGTCGAACGCGGCGGACCAGCCGAAGACGTCGTTCGCCTCGCTGTCGGTCGGCACGATCTTGGTCAGCTCGACGGGGTTCGCCGGGTCGGCCATGTCGAAGAGGTAGCCCGATCCGCCGCCGGGCGTGATGTCGTCGTCTGTGCGCGATGTGATGAGCGCGAGACCGTCTTCGAGGTTGACGGTCCAGCCGAAGTCGTCGGTCGGGTCGGCGTCGCTCGGGATGATCTTGGCGATCTCTACAGGCGCAGTCGGCGTCGACAGGTCGTACACGTACGCCGCCCCGGCGTCGAAGCCGGCCTCGTCGTTGAAGATCGCGCCGACCAGCGCGACGGTTCCCTCGACCGCATGCCGGGCGATCAGTACGGCTTCGATGTCGCGGTCGAGG
>JBCBMF010000237.1:0-4303 GCA_039822905.1 Planctomycetota bacterium | reverse complement strand
CGCATATGCGATCAGAAACCGATCGCGTTCTAGCCATGATTGTAGGCGAAGCCGCTCCGGAGCACGGATTGGGGGGTGTACGGGTGCCCTACGCGGCCTGTCGGACCGCCGGCTGGAGCGAGATCCGGGTCTTGTCGAACACCGCCTTGATCCGGTCGAACGCGTCGACCACAGCCGGGTCGAACTGCGTGCCGCGGCCCTCGATGATGATGCCGCACGCACGCTCGTGGGGCATCGCGGGCTTGTAGACGCGGGCCGAGGTGAGCGCGTCGTAGACATCGGCGACGGCCACGAGACGAGCCGCAAGCGGGATATCGGACCCCCCGATGCTCGACGGGTAGCCATGCCCGTCCCATCGCTCGTGGTGCATGAGCGCGATATCGATCGACATGTTGAGGAGCGGGTCGGCCCCGGTCCGCTCGCGGATGCCCTGGAGCGTGGTCGCGCCGATGACCGTGTGCCGTTCGATGACGGCTCGCTCGTCGGGCGTGAGCGCACCGGGCTTGAGCAGCACGCGATCCGGCACGCCGACCTTCCCGATGTCGTGCAGCGACGCCGCCACCCGTAGGTTGGTGATGAACTCGTCGGTGATCTCGGGGTACTCGCCCGGCTTGGTCTCACGCAGCACACCCGCGAGCATGGTCGCGAACGTGCAGATGCGGTCGAGGTGATGCCCGGTGTCGGAGTCGCGGTAGTCCGCGAGCTTGGCCAGCCCGTAGATCATGCCGGTGCGGGTCCTCAGCACGGCCTCGCTGTGCTCGGTCATGCGCTTGGCGAGCGCGCGGTTCGTTGATTCAAGCCTTGCGCCGTGGTGCGAGACGAGCGCGAGCACGGCGACCCCGGTCAGCGACAGCAGCAGCACGCCGAAGAGCGCGATGCGAAGCGCGACCCAGTCCGCCGACGCGGTGTCCGCTGGATGCGGAGATGACGGGGCGGTGACGACCACCGTTGCGTCGAGCTTGGGAAACGGCGCGGTGCCGACGATCGATGCGCTCGGAGGCAACAGCTTGCGTCCTCTTCCAGTGGTTCTGAGCCTCGGGTGACACACCACGGTCCCGTTGGCATCGATGATGCTCGCGCGGGCGTCACCGGGCAGTTCGAGCTGCTCGATGATGCTCTGGGCGCGTGCCCAGCTCTCGGTGCCGGGCTTGACGGAGTCAACGCCGGCGCGGGACAGGGCGACGGCGACGCCCGCGGCCGTCCCCTCGGTCGCGAGCGTGATCTGCTCGGACGACGTCGTCTCGATATCGCTGGCAAACTCGTGCACGCCCGCCCACCACGCCAGCGCGACGACGGCCGACTGCGCGGCGAGCACCGCGCCGATCAGCACCGGGCGGAGCCAGCCCCGCGTTGCATAACTCTCTTCTTGATCTCGCATCGTCCGCTGCGGTATCGGCGTCTGCGGCGGGTCGATCGACCCCTGGAGGCCCCCTCAAGCGGCAGGTCGCCCGGTTGGCCGCATCAAACGAGTCGCACGCCAGAAGTGGGGGGCGCGAAACGCCCGAGCGATCCGAGAATCAGGCGCTCATCCCCGAAGCACGGCCCGCTTCGGCCGTGGTGGCGTCCGTTCGCGGCGTCGCGCTTCTGGGCCCCGAGGCAACAAGCCGTTCGAGCGGCTCGAGAGCAGCGATGAACGCATCGAACGTGTGCCTCGCCGCGGCCGCCCGCCTGCCGGCGTCGGCGTAGTGCGAGCGGGCCGACTCATTGGCGGCAAGCTGCGACAGCGCATGGCCGATGCCCAGCCGGTCGGCTGGCGTGATCACGCACGCTTTCGGATCGGCGAATCGCTTGCGGCCGGGCGCCTCGGCGAGGATCACCGGCCGGTGCGATGCGAGGAAGCTGTACAGCGCCCGCGGCACGCGGTGCGGCCGGATGCTCGCGTCGATCAGCATGTCGCCCTCGGGCAGGAGCGTGTCGAGCTTCGACGCGTGCCAGCCGCCCAGCAGGTGGACGCGGTCGTGGATACCCAGCCGCTGGGCCTTGGCGTCGTACCGGTCGATGGTTGTCTCGTCACCGCTGAACACCGCGAGGTGGACATCGTGATCGGCGTCCGCCGCGACCTTCACGCCCTCGATGAGGATGTCGGTCCCGTCGTCGGGGCTGAGATCGCCCCACGCGATCGCGAGCACGCCGCGGTCGAGCTTGAGGTGTCGGCGGAGCCAGCCGGACGGCGGGCGATCGATCGGATCGATGCTTGAAATGCCCGGCAGCTCGATGACGCGCTGCGCGCCGTCTTGCAAGGCGGCGTCGGCCTGGCTCGGCCCGCACGCCACGCATGCGGGTGCACCGCGGATCAGCTTCGCATCGAGCACCCGCGCCGCGTTGCTCACGGCTGACCCCCCGCGATCGCCGTCTTCGCTCAGCAGCGGGATCAGCGTGCCGCCGAAACGCTTGGTGACCGACCAGCCCGTTGCAAGGTGCGTCCGTTCGGCGAGTACAAGCTGCGGCTTGACCGCTCGGGCTGCGGCGCGTGCACGCGACGCGAACTGTGGCTTCACCAGCGATCGCTCGGGCCGCACCGTCCAGACCGTGATCGCGTCGTACGACCGCATGGGCTCCGAGGCGTCGCAGACAAGGTGCACCTCGTGGCCGCGTTCGAGCAGCCCGCGCACGAGCACGGCCGGCGGCGACGGGTCGCCCCGGTCGGCGTCGGTGGGTTGGCTTGCAATCACGAGCACGCGCATCCGGCGGTAGATCCTCTTCCGACCCGCGGCGCGGGTTCAGCCCAAGCGGAGCCGCACCTGGGTCATGACCGCCCCGAGCGTGCTGTCCCGAGAACCGATCGTCCGAGAGCCGGCCTGACTTGACCGGATCTGTGCCTCAAGCCACGGCATTCGCCCCGTTTTGGGTGGCGTGCCGGGCAGGCGGAGAGCGTAGCGGCCGACGCGGCGGACGTGCCGGCGAATCGGCAGCGGATCGGTGCCCGGCAGGACGGCGAGGCCCTTGTTTCGCCCCGCGCTGAGCACGGGGTCGGACCCGCCGGGCCGCGCGGCGCTGTCGCCCAGCACAAGCCGATCGCCGAACTGCTCGATCGCCGCGAGGACCCGGTCTCGCCGAGTGCCGGTCCACTTGCCGAAGCCCCACGGGATGACGACCACCGCCCCGGCCTCTAGCCCGGCTTCGATGCATGCCTCGAACGGCATGCCGTCGTCGAGCCGGGCGTCGCTCGCCATGGTGAGGACTTCGAGCTTGTCGTCGCAGGTCCATTGGCGACCATTCACGATCGTGAGACGTCGGCCGTCGTCGCGCTCGGCGTGAAGGACGCACGGCTCGTCGGTCCCATCGAACCGCCATCGGCCGATAGGCCGGTCGTGGCCGCCGAGCCGCGCGAACGACTCTTCGCTGGTCGACTCCGCGAGCATGAGCACATGGTGGGCGCTCGCGGCGTCATCCGCGAGCCTGTCGAAGTTCGCGACCGCCGCCGAGAGCACATAGGAGACATCGAAAGTTGGGCGCACGTGCACGTGGCCGTCGATCAGCGTGACGCCCTCGTTCGCGTGTCCGTCATGATGCCGCATGCGCGATGCCCCCCGTTTGCGATCTGCTCTTGAACACCAGCTTCGAGAACCACAGGATCAGCACGGCGAACGCGCTCTCGTTCAGCACGGTCAGCAGGTGCATATCCCACCGCCACCATTCGCCGTACTCGACGCCGACGAAGATGATGATCGGCGATGCGTAGCGATTGGGTAGCAGCGGCCAGAGCAGCGAGACGCCACGGGTGTCGTGGATCAGCGTGTCGAGCACGACATGGGCCGCGTACAGCAACGTGCCGACCAGGAAGCTCCGAGACAGGCTGAGGTGCGGCCGAAGCCATCGCAGCGCGACCGCGAACGGCAGGCCGAAGACCGGCGCGAGCAGCAGCGAGTGCGAGTAGACGCCGTGGTACGTAAATCCGTCCTGGATCAGCAGCCAGCCGGCGATGATGTCGAGGTCCGGCGCGCCGCAGGCGAAGACGACCAGGAGCATGACCGCGAGCGTCCGCCACCGCGGCTCGGCCTTGGGACGGTCACCGAGCGTCGGTGCGGCGAGCAGAGCGACCGCCGCGTGCGCGATCGGCGAGGGCATCAGCGTTGGCCCCGGAGCATTGTGACCACCGCGACGCCAACGATCGACGCACCGACCGCGCTCGGCAGCAGCGGCCACGACACGGGGCGGTCGAGCATGAGCGCGGTCGTCCAGATCACAGCGAGGATCACTATCGGCACAGCAGCGGCGGCGATCCAGACGGCGGGGCCAAGAGCCGAGCGCCTGCTGGGGATTCCAGTGATTCCGAGCGCAGCCATCGCGACGCCGAGCGGCA
>JBCBMF010000236.1:0-4384 GCA_039822905.1 Planctomycetota bacterium | reverse complement strand
GCTGAGTTGGGCGTGGTCCTGGGTTCTTGATAGCCACGATGCTCGGCTCATTGTGGGCGAGTCGAGGCTGCGTATTCGCAAGGCGCAGGGTGCGGGGTTCGAGCCGACGCTGCCCGCGGACGGTTCAGGCTGACGGTGGGTCGGGCGTGCCGTCGTGGGTCTGCTCGGTATCGATCGAGACGATGACCTGTCCGTGTCCGGCGTCAATGCGTCGAACGCGGACGGGGAGGAAGGTCTCGATGATCCGCGCGTTTGTGTTCGAGTGCACCGTGACCTTTGTTGTCTTGAATCGTCCTCCGCCGGCGAGGGCGAGGGGCAGCATGAGTTGGTCAGCCAGGTGATTCCAGACGGGCACCCCGGCCGCGAGATAGTCTGCGGCTTCATCGACGGCACGACGAGCGACCGTCTCGGCCGATACCCGTCGCTCGCCGAAGCCTGTGAAGACCTCGGTTGTGCCTTCGCGTTGGATCTCAAGACTCAGAACGTTGCCCGGCCCGACGCTGTCGTCGAGCGACTCTGTGTGGAGTTCATCATCTGACCAGCCGAGCCGATCGCGGACGATTCGGAGCTCACGGGTGGCGACCGAAGCGGCGATGCCTGCCACCGTTGCGATCGCGCGACGTCTCAGGATTGGACCGGCTTCCGTGATATCGATCGGCGACAGGTGTGTCGCGGGATCGATGTTCACGCGGATGCACCCACCGCCCGCGGGGTAGAACCCGTGCCGCTCGAGCTCGACCTTGACCGTCGGCCCCATGCGGTTGAGTAGTGGCAGGAAGGCGCGGCGCAGAAAGTGAACGCTCGGCGCGTTCGTGTTGTGCGTGCCGCCGGTGATTGTGAGCGACGATGGATCGGCTGCCGCGATGAGCGCCAGCAGTACGGATTGCAGCACGAGTGTTGTGCTGCCAGCGGTGCCGATCGCGAACTCGTATGTGCCGCCGCGCACGGTAGATGGCGTGAACGTGAGTTGGTCAGAGCCGAGTTCTGCACCCGGCGCCTCGCCGCCACATACGGCGCACGCGGCCTCGACGGATGTCAAGTGTTGGCGAAGCAGTCCGGGCTTGGGCCGATTGGCACGGATATTTGTGATGCGGAACGGCTGTCCGGTGATCATGGAAAGGGCGAGGGACGACCGCAGAATCTGCCCGCCGCCCTCGCCCTGTGCACCGTCGATGGTGATCATCGCCAGGTCCTTCCCATGCGGTGCCGCTTCCGCGCCGTGAGCAATCGCCCGACCGTGGTGCCCTTCGGCACGTCGATCGAGGGTATGTCGCGTGTCGTGCGCCACCGCTTCCGCATGAGCCGGTTGATGAGGGCTGCTGAAGTCGGCCGCTCAGTGGCCATGACCTCTGCGACGGCGTCGTGACGCGTTGCGACGTGAGCAAACAGACGATCAACGTAATCGGTCGCGGCCTCGTGCGTGAGCAGCGGTACTTCGAGCTTGATGTCCGCTCGGCCCGGCCTGATAAGCGCGGGGTCGAGCCGATCGATATGATTGGTTGACATGAGCAGCACCCGCCCGTTCCGCGGCGCGATGACGCCGTCGATACAGTTGAGGAACCCGGAGAACGTGATGCCGTTGGCGTCCTCGCTGCCGCGCTGCTTGAACGCGCAGTCGATGTCCTCGATCAGGACGAATGAGTCGTCGCGTACGCCCTCGAAGGATGAGACGAGGTCCTCATCCGACCTCATGTCGGCGAGCGGGATGACCGCGAGCCGTCGGTCGAGCTGCGACGCGAGCGTGTGCGCGATCGACGTCTTGCCCGTCCCGGGCTCGCCGTAGAGAAGGACACCGAGCCGCCACGGGATGCCGAGGCGCTCGTAGTCCTCCCTGCTGCCCGCGAATTCGCGGATGCGTGTTTCCAGGTGCTCGAAGAAGCCTCGCGGCAGGCAGAGCGTGGACAGATCGCGCTTGGGCAGCGAGATCGTTGTTGATGCTCCGTACTTGTTGCACATGTCGACTGGCTGGCGGTCGGCGATGACGTTGGCACGCGCCTTGGCAGCGTTGAGCATGCGCTCGAGGTCGGCGGTGGTGCCGAGGAAGACCTCGATGCGGATGATGAACCGGCGCACGAGATCGTGTGTGGCGCCCACTCCGTCCTCTCGGCGGACCGAGACCCGGCACCATCGGCCGCAAAGCCTAGCCCAGAACGAGTCGGACCCGGCGGCGAAACCGGACGACGCCGCGCGCTCGTCGTGGTCCTCCGAAGTGGCGCGCACCTCGAGCGTGCGGGGTCCGCCCGGGCGGTAGGCGTGCTCGGTGAGCAGGCCTAGCCACGCGTCGTAGAGCGGGTTCTTCTCGCGGACCTCGATCACCCGCGTGCATCGCACGCGGAGCATCGATATCGCGCGATCGGGCAGCGCACGGAGCTGGTACCCAACCCAGCCCGCGACCATAAGCGTCAGGCCGCCCTGAACGACGGGTGACTCATGTATGATACTTCGTATCCAGTCCATAGTATTTTTCAAATCAATGTGCGCAGCGATCGCTACGCTTCATAGCGGTATCCTCAGAGACGGGCGGACCTGGTGTGCGCCTCGCGGGTGTGGGGCATCGGCCACAGACACAAACAAGACGTAAGACAAAGCCCGAAATGTGTGGTGAATGCTCGGCCGGGTCACCGGCGAGCGGTGACAGGTCAGAGCGTGTTGATACTTGTGTTCAGCAAAGCGATAGCTCCTGTCTTGCGGCAAGTATCGCACGGTCTCATATGGAAAGCAAGGTAAGGCATGGAAGTGGGTCCAAAAAAGTGCAATTGAGGATGAGAGTCAATCGTCGGCCTTGTCGCCGTCCTTGATCACGAAGCGGGCTTCGAGTCGCGCAACCTCGCTCGCGAGCCCCGCCTGCTCGACGGACTTGAGCACCTCGTCGAAGTCCTTGTAGACCTCGGGCGCCTCGTCGCGCGGGTAGCGGCGGCAATTGGTTAGGATGTCACGGTCATCGAACGACTGATCGATCCGCTGCTGGTCAAGCGACTTGATCGCGGCGCGTCGACCCATGACCCGGCCCGCCCCGTGGTTCACGCTGTAGCACGACTTCTCGGCGCCGGCGTCGGCGACCATGACCGCCGAGCCCGCCTGCGGATTACCGGGAAGCAGGATCGGGTGACCGGTCGCTTCGAACGGCGTGCCCTTGAGCGCGTGGTGCCCGCCCGGCAACGCGCGGGTGGCGCCCTTGCGGTGCACCCAGTGCGGCTTGTTGTCGATGATCTCTTCCCGGGCGATGTTGTGGCTGATGAAGTACACGAGCCGTCCGTCGATGCCTGGGAAGGTCTCCTGGAAGGCTTCGAGCACCAGCGCGTTGATGAGCAGGTGGTTTACTGTTGCGAAGTTTGCGCCGAGCGCCATGTCGTCGAGGTATGTGTTGGCCTGGTCCGATCCGAGCGGCGCGTGCACGAGCTGTTTGTCGCCGCCGGGCAGGGGGATGCCCCAGGTGGTGAAGTGCTCTTGGAGCGCGCGGAATTGGCCGGCGGCGAGGTCGTGGCCGATGCCGCGCGAGCCGCAGTGTGAGAGGAACGCAACCTTGCCGTCTTCGAGGCCGAAGACATCGGCAGTCTGCCGTGCGCGATCATTGTCGTCAACGCGTATGACCTCGCACTCGCCGAAGTGGTTGCCGCCGCCGTAGGACCCGAGCTGTCGGATCTTGCCGGGCAGCTTGTTGCGGAACTTGCCATTGTGCTTGAGGGCGTCGAGCCGCGACCGCAGGGTGTCGGCGGTGCCGTCGTGCCCTGTATGCGCGTGGTCTTCGCAGCGGTCGGCCCACTCTGGCGGGATGCCCAGTGCTTCGCAGACGCCGACCGATGCGCCCTCGGTGAGGATGCGCTCGCCGAGCGCGTCGTCGACGTGGCGCGACTTTGGCACGTGCCGCTGTCCGCGGCCGGCGCCGGTGGGCGTGCGATCACAGATTGCGTCGATGAGCTGGCGGCGGATCTGCGGCCGCTTCACAGCATCTTCGCACAGGTCGACCGCGAGCAGGCTCATCGAGCACTTGATATCGACGCCGACGGGTCCGGGGTAGATGTGGGTCGGGCTCGCCATGACGCAGCCGACCGGGGTGCCGTAGCCAATGTGCGCGTCGGGGTTGAGCACGAGATGTGAGACGCCCGGCGCGGTGGCCGAATTGATGGTCTGCTTGATGCAGCCCTCGTCGAACGTCGCGCGGATGGCCTCGGTGCCGATGACGGTCACGGGCTTGGCGTCGTTGGGCAGCGGCAGCATGGCGGTTGCGTCGCCGGTGGGGATGAAGGGCGAGCTGGACGCGTTGATTGTGTCGGACATCGTTGAATTCCTCGCGGGGTCGGTGCGCAGACTATTGGAATCGATGTGGCAGCCAAAGAAACCGCACTGTGCAGGTTCGAATCCTATCGGGGCCATTCCGCCTGCC
>JBCBMF010000235.1:0-4417 GCA_039822905.1 Planctomycetota bacterium | reverse complement strand
CGCGGGTGTTCCGGCCCGAACACTGTGACCGAGTCCTCGTACACCTTGCGGAAGATGGCTTCGGATTCCTTGGCAAGTCCCAGCGAGTACGTCGACTGGCCGGTGGCTGCGCGGGCCCCGATGGTCACCTCGTGCAATTCGCCCAGGGTGTCGAGGGCGAGCGACAAGGCCTGTTCCCCGGTTTGGCGGCCGCGATCGTGGTCCTGCTGCAGCCCAAGGGTCTCCGCGACCGAGACCATGGCCGAGATGGTTTCTGCGTTCCGCGCTCCAAGAGCCTGCTCGCGCTCTTCGAGCACCCTCTCGTACAACAGCAGCGCGGTGTCGTAGTCGCCTTGCTCCCGAGCAAGAGTCGCCTGGGCATGGACGGACTCGAGGGTGGCCGGGTGCGACGAGCCGAAGATGTCCTCGCGGATCTCGACGGCGGTCCGCTGTGGCTCGACCGCCTCATCGAACATGCCGATCTCTGTGAGCGTGCTCGCGAGACTCTGCAGAAGCCGAGCACGGACCGCGGGAGACTCAGCGAACTGCTGTTCGATCACAAGATAGGACGGTTCAAAGAGGTTCTGGTGCATGGTGTCGAGCGCGAGATCGGTGAAGTTGACCTCGCTAAGTCTCGGCTCGACGGCGGCGCGTGACTCTTCGGTCAGAGAGTTCAGAAATGACGTTCTGATCTGAGAGCCCATCTCCTCGACGCTGATATCGGAAAACTGCCGGGCCTGAAACTCGGCGACGGTGTCGGTTTCCTGTTGCGCTCGCAGCGCATTGTCCCGCTGAGATTGTGCTTGCAGCAGGCCGTAGCTGGTGCCGATGAGCGCGACAGCCAGCATGACAAATGTTGCGACCACGCCACCGACGACGCCCTTGTTCCGCTGGGCGAACTTGCGGACCTGATAGATCGTGCTCGCGGGTCTGGCTTCGATCGGGATATCCGCGAGGTAGCGTCGAAGATCTGCCGCCAGTGCTCCGGCGGTGGGGTACCGGCGGTCTTTGTCCTTCTCCATCGCCTTGGCGACGATGGTGGCAATATCGCCGGCCAGGCTCTTGTCGTGCGTGGTCATAGGTTCCGGATCGTCATCACGGATGACCCTGGCGGCCTCGGGTACCGGCAGACTGCTCAACTCAAGAGGACGCCTGCCGGTGAGCAATTCGTATCCGATGACGCCGAGGGCGTAGACATCACAGCGTGCATCCAGGCTGTCGGGCTGGCCCGCGACCTGTTCGGGGCTCATGTAGGCGATCGTGCCGATGATCTCGCCGACCTGGGTCTGGATGGTCGTGACCTCGAAGGACGGGTCGGTGATGCGTGCAATGCCGAAGTCCAAGACTTTGGGCTGCCCGATGGCATCCCCGCTCGCTCGTTCGACCAGGATGTTCGCGGGTTTGAGGTCGCGGTGGATGATCCCGAGGTCGTTCGCGTGTCCCACCGCGTCGCAGACCCGGGCAAGAAGTTCGAGGCGCTGCCGACGATCGAGCGACTCGGCTTCGGCGTGCCGATCGATCGGGACACCCTCGACGAGTTCCATGGAGAAGAACGGGGCGCGACCGGTTGCTGAAGAAGCTTCGCCGGCTTCGAAGATCTGCGCAATGCCAGGATGGCGGAGCCGTCCCAGCACCTGCGACTCGCGGCTGAACCTGCGGATGATCTCGCTGCTGACAAAGCCGGGGCGCAGCACCTTGAGCGCGACCGTCCGGTCTGGCGATGCCTGCCGAGCCCGATAGATAACACCCATGCCGCCGCGGCCGATCTCACCGAGCAGGGAGTAGCCGTCGATCTGAACAGGACTCTCCTGCTGGAATGACTCGAGCACACCCCTTGCTGCGGCCTCGATGCCGTGTCCGTCTTCGATCGCCTCGACGCGGTCGTCGACGTCGGCATCGTGTTTGAGGAGCGAAAGAACTTCCGTTTCGAGTTGCGTGTCGCCGTCGCAGCGCCGGGCGATCTCGGCCGAGCGTTCAACCTCGGGCAGGTCGCACACCGCGTCGAATATGGACATTGCCAGCGTGAAACGCTCGGCATCGCCTTCATTGGTGGGGTCGCTCATGGTGCCCAGATCGTAGTGGATGCGTCTATCGATCGGGAGACAGACACCACTAGAATGAACCAATGAGCGTGCCCCCGAACGATTCTTCAGGCGGCAACGAACCCACCGTGCTGCTGGGTCGGATTGCGCAGGGCGACGAGGATGCGGTTCGCCAGCTGTTCCCGATTGTGTACCAGGAGTTGCGTGCGAGAGCGGGGGCGTATTTCCGTGCCCAGCCAACGGATATGACGATCCAGCCCACTGCACTGGTCCACGAGGCGTACGCGAAGCTCATCCGTTCTTCATCGTCTGCTGACTGGACAGACCGGGCGCACTTTCTTGCGGTCGCTTCCAAGGCCATGCGGCAGATTCTGATCGATCACGCGCGGCGACGTGACAAGGAGAGGCGGGCCGTCGAGGGGTACCGCGCTCAGCCGACCCTGCTCGGTGGATCCGATGGCGACCCCGAAGCGGACCTGCTTGCCCTCGAAGAGGTGCTGAGTCAGCTCGAGGGCCTGGATGCCCAGCGGGCGCGGATCGTCGAGCTCCGGTTCTTCGGCGGGCTTGGCAACCAACAGGTCGGCGAGGTCCTGGGCATTTCGGAATCGACTGTCGCCCGTCAATGGCGGCAGACCAAGGCGTGGTTGTCCAAGGCGCTCGCGGACCACTCGGCGGAGTAATCCCCTCGGCTGAGCACTTGCGCGTTGCGAGCGGTCTGAGAATCCGCTGAAACCACCTCTGAGGACGTCTCAGGTGGGATCTCATCCCAGAGAGCGTCCGCGAGGTTGGTGTGGCTCTGCACTGCGAGAAATGCGGGTTTGGGTATCGGCGAGTCGGGAACGTCCTGCCATTCCACAAATGGCAAAAGTTTCAGATCTGGTGACAGCCGCTGTCGGCGGGCTCCGTGTCGGAAATAGGAGGCGCGTGTGTTGGCCTCCAGATACACGGTCACGTAGCCACCCACGGAGCTCGCCATGAAAAAGTCACTCCTCTCCACGCTCACCCTGCTCGCTGGAACCACGGCGAGCGCCCAGATCAGCCTCGAGAAGGTCTTCGACACCAACATGCTCATCCCCGATGGGAGCGGCGACACTTTCGTGGGTATCGATGAGCCGCCGTCGCTGAGCAACGGGACCGTTCTGGCGGCCATTGAGCTGCCTCCGACGCCGATCTCGTTCTTTGTCGAGGGCATGTTCTCCATCGCGCCGGACGGCACGATCGTGGAGTACTTCCGTACCGACGACCCCTTCCCCGACGGCAACGGCACGATCGATCGCAACGCGACGCACGGGTACGACATCAGCGACGGCAACGTGGTGTTCTCTCCTGCCCGCAACACCCGAGAAATGGAGACGATCGTCACCGTGTTCGATGGCGTCTTCACGACCGTCGTCGAGAACGGTGTCACCCCGATCCCCGGTGGGAACGGGGATCTGTTCATCAACCTCGCTACAAGCGTCCCCGTCCCCCTGTCCGGTCAGAACTTCGTCTTTGAAGACGCTGGCTTGTTTGACGTTGCTGGGACATCCGGAATCTATGCCTACATCGACGGCGCGTTGGTCACGATCGCTCGGGCGGGCGATGCCAGCCCGGACGGCAGCACCTTCTCCGACAACGACTTCGATGAACCCGACATCGACGGGACCAACATCGTCTTCGAGGCGAGCACCGGTTTCAGCAGCGATGACATCTATGCGGTGTTCGAGGGCAGCAGCTTTCCGGTCGTTACCGAAGCAGACATCATCCCGGGGACCACGAATTCCAGGTTCGCGTTCGGGAACAACCCACAGATCAGCGGATCGTCGATCGTGTTCCAAGGTGGCTCGGGCAATGGGGTTTCGGGTCTGTACTTGGCTGAGGTCACCAACCTTGGAGTCGATAGCTTGGCCAGAGTCTTTGAGGAGGGTGACGCGGTGCCCGATCGTCCGGGGCTGACCTTCAGCGACCTATTTGAATTTGGCATCGGCGATAACGGCGATTTGGTTGTCTTTGAATGCAAGTTTGATGATGACAAGGAAGAGGGCATCTTCGCGTACTACCAAGGCGAGTTGATCAATGTCATCGATTCAACTCAGTCGCTCGATGGCAAATCGATTGACTTCGTTGACATGGAGGGAGAAGACATTGACGGAAAACAGTTCGCCTTCGAGGTGAACTTCACCGATGGGACGGACGCGATCTACATCGCCACGATCCCCGTCGACACCTGCACGGCCGACGTCAACAACGACGGCGAGGTCACGCCCGCCGACTTCAACGCGTGGGTGCTGGCGTTCAACAACGGCGCACCGGAGTGTGATCAGAACGGCGACGGCAACTGCACACCCGCTGATTTCAACGCCTGGGTGCTGAACTTCAACAACGGCTGCTGAGCGGCGAACAACGAGGTCCTTTGT
>JBCBMF010000234.1:0-4433 GCA_039822905.1 Planctomycetota bacterium | reverse complement strand
CTCGCTGCTGCCCACGTACTGGGTGAGCCGGGCCGCATCCGACCATGTCAGGGTCGCGCTCACCGGTGACGGCGGCGACGAGCTCTTTCTCGGCTACGACCGCCATCGAGTTCTCGATCGCTTTGGTTGGCTCCCAGAGACCGCGGCAGGGCTGCTGGCGGGCACCATACCGGTGGGACGCAATCCGAAGTCACCGGTTAGCAAGCTCAGCCGGCTCCATCACGCGCTGGCCGGATCTGGCTACAAGGATCTTCTCGCAATTTTTCCTCACCACTTTGATGAAGCCGTTGGCCTGAGCTCCAAGCCTGGTCACACGTGGCACTACGGGATGACGCAGGGCTTTCTGGCAGGGTTGGCGTTGCGGTTTGATCGATGCTTCTACCTGCCCGAGGACCTTCTTCGGAAAACAGATACCGCATCGATGTCGTGTGGGCTTGAAGTCCGTTGTCCGTTCCTTGACACCGAGCTCTCGCAGCTTGCTCTTCGGGCAGACCCGAGGCTGCTCATGCCGAGGGGGAAACGCAAGGGTCTCATCAAGCAAGTCGCTCGCAAGTACCTCCCCGACCACATCGTCGATCGGCCCAAACGAGGCTTCGCCATCCCAATCGGTGACTGGTTCCGCAGCGACTACGGCGGCATGCGAACCCTGCTCCACGACCACCTCGAATCAGCCGACCCGTTCCCAGGGCTTGGTGAAGCCGGCGTCGAGCTGAACATGGTGTTTGTCAAGCAGATGCTCCGAGAACACGACGCGGCGGGCGAGAAGAGCCTGAACCCCTGGCACGGCCGGGATCACTCGCAGCGGCTCTACATGCTGCTCGTGCTGAGCATCTGGTGCAGGTGGCTCGCACGGATCCAAAAAGATACCCGCCCGGCGTGAACCGGGCGGGCGCGAATGAAGTTCAGATTTCGGCTCGGATCAGCAGCCGGCGTTGTAGTTGACAACCCAGGCGTTGAAGTCCGCCGGTTCGCAGTTGGCGTCGCCGTTCTGGTCGCACTCTGGTGCCTGCGAGTTGAAGGCGACCACCCATGCGTTGAAGTCGGCTGGGCTGGCGATGCCGTCGCCGTTCACGTCGGCCGGGCAGGGATCGACTGCTGTCGGCAGGAGGACGGACACGGTCTGCAACTCGGCGGCGGTGCCGGGCTTGAAGAGGTCGAGCGTGGCGTCGCCCATCTCCGGGCCAATGTCGGCCGTGAACCAGAAGTTGTACATCGTGCCCCAGCGGAGCGCGTTGGTGTTCGGGTTCTGAGCAAACGTCTCCGGCGACTGCCAGGTGACGCCCGACGAACCAACGCTCGAGCCCCAGTCGGTGTTGTCGAAGGGCTCGCCGCTGTGGTAGTCGACATCGTGGAAGCCGACGTTCGTGATGTTGACGCTGTCACTGACCGGGATGACGAACGCGTCGGCCGAGCGGTCGGAGTTGAGGTTCTGGATCGCGTACTCGTAGTTCCAGGTGCCGTCGCCGTTGTCGGTGACGCGGTAGGCGATCCAGAAGCGGCCGTCGTCCTGGATATCCAGCAGGCCGAGCTTGACGTTGTCGTCGACTTCCTTCCAGCCGAAGATGCCGGGCTGGCCGATGCGGTTCTGCCCGGTGAAGTTCAGGTTCCAGCCGCTGTTGAACGAACCGACGGAGATCTCGCGGTACGTGGCGTTGTTGTTGCCGTTGCCGGCGGCGGCGTCGTCGGGCGTCACGTACTGGCCTTCGCCGAAGTAGCGGGCACCAGCGTTCATCGCTGGGTTCAGGTCGTCGTTGGCGATCTGGATTCGCTTGAACAGAACGTTGCCGGTGGTTCCATCGCCGGTGTACGGCCACGGGTGGAAACCGCTCGACGCGTTGACTTCGAACTTGGCTCCCATGCCGCTCTGCTGACCGTTCAGCGACGCCGAGTACGGGTCCCAGCAGCCCGGACCGAGCGCGTTGCCGCCACCGGGCGCGGGATCGCAGTCGTTATCGCAGAGTCCGTTGAAGTTGAGCGCGAAGAACGCGTGCTTGAGCCAGCCCTGGCCGAGCTGGAGGTAGCGGCCGTCCTTGTAACGGAAGATGTTCTGACCCATGACGGGGTGCAGGTTCGCCGGCGTGCCGTCGTTCAGTTCGTCGTCCCACAGCAGGTCAACATCACCGATGTTGCAGGACGATGTGCCGATTGAGTATGCGGACATCCCGTTCAGCGTTCCCCAGCGGAACGGGCCGACGATCTCGCCGGCAACAACGTCCGCTCCCTGACCCATCGCGAGCCCGGGGGACAGAATGGCCAGGGGAATCGAACAGCGGATCGATTTGGACAGCAGCGACATATGTGGGTCCTCTTTTCTCTGATCAATGGCTCAACGACGCCCGCGTGTGAGCACACGCGGATACGTGTCTGTGCGAAGTACCACGAGATCCGGAGTGTAGTGCACCGATCTGCAAACATACACCATACTTATCGGAAATAGGCAAAGTGATTGCGGGTACCGGCGTGGCGGCTCAGCCTTCGATGCCAATTGCTCGGGCAGATCGGGCGATGGCCTCGTTGCTCGGGGCGAATTTCAGCGCCTTGGACAGAGCCGATCGGGCGTCGTCGAGCCGTCGGGCCGCCATCAGGGCCCGGCCGTGGTCATGATGGAGGATGGCGTGGTCTTCTAACGCGGCGGCCCGTCCCATCGTGGTCAGACCAAGCTCAAGAACCTCGCGGTTTCGAGACCCGAGTCCCGCCCGGACGATCGCCTCGCCGATACCGGCCAGCGCAAAGACGTTGTCTTCTGAAAGCCGGCTTGCCGCGGCGTAGTCGTCAAGGGCCGCTTCTGAACCGCCTTCGACGAGTTGCAGCAGTGCCCTCGCCTGACGCACGGAGGCCGAATCTGGGAATCGCACCACAGCTTGATCAAGAACGGACATCGCGCGTTCACGTTCGCCCACGGTCGCGAGCCCGTCCGCGAGTTCTCGCGCGGCTTGCGGCGCTCGCGGCTCTCGTTCGGCGACACTGAGTATCGTCGCGCGGGCGGCTTCGCGATCGCCGAATGACGCCAGCCGTCGGGCGGCACTGATACGGATGCTCGCGACCGCGTCCTCCGTCGTCGCAACTTCTGCGAGCAGCCCTCGTGCCCGTTCGCTGTCTCCCGCGTCGGCGAGAGCGCGGGCGGCGGCAAGCTTGGCCTCTGCCGAGCCGTCGCGTGCGAGGATTTCGTCCCACACGAGCCTCACCTCGTCGGCCGGAGTCCCGACCGACAGCGCGATGCGGCTCCACTCTACTCGGACATCATGCAGATCCGGATGAAGCTCGAGAACAGCCTCCAGCGATGCGGCGATGTCCGATGGGGGCTCACCGACCATGCGACGGAGGTTTGTTTGCTGGAGAAGCAGTTCGGTGGTCGGTTCGCCTTGGGCTGCGAGCAGCTCAAGTTGCTCGATCGCCTCGGGGAGGCGGTCGTCCAAGACGTAGAGAAACGCCAGCTCCCGGCGGTCTTGTGGTCGCAGCGACCAGCCCATGCCGTGGTCGCGGATCGACGCAGAACGCTCGTACCGCGCGATCGCTGCACCAACCGCCGCCGCCTGCTCCGGTGAAGGGTCAAACTCGGGCCGCAGCGCGACCGCAATGGGCAGGGCCAGCGACTCGTGATGGAGATGGGCTGTCCACCGCATCCAATTGACCGAGGCGGACCACCCGGCCGCGGCGACAGACACACTCGCAGTGAGGATCACCAACACGCCGGCGGGTCGGATTCGTCCTCCGGCTTTGAGCTGCATGGACTGGATGCGCACGTTGGCGAGTTTCAGCGTCCGGTACGCTGACCACACGAGATACGCCACGACAAGCGCCATGCCGACGGCCATGAGCATCGGAACAAGGTTGAACATCCCGCGGTAGCCGAGGAAGCACAGGAACGCCACGCCTGCAATCACCGCATCTTCACGCAAATTCAGGTCGTACCGGCGCGGCGACCGCGCAGCGCGGCGTTGACGCGACTTGGCCGCCTCTTCCCGCGGTTTCGTCAAGATCGCGGGCGTCGAGAACCCGAAGCTGAGGGCGTCCTTCGGGCACGCGCTCACACAATCGAGGCACTTCATGCAGCCGGAATTCACGACGGCGCCGAAGTCCCTGACCTCTTCGTGGACGCGGACGTTTGAGGTGCAAACAGCCGTGCAGTGGCCACAGCCCTCGCACGCATCACTCACCACGATCCGGCCCGGGCTGACGCGGTCCATCACGCCGAACATGCCGCCGTAGGGGCAGCCGTACGCGCAGAAGCCTTTGGATCCCAAAAAGTAGACGCATGCGAACCCGCAGACTCCAAGGAACGGGATCGCGATGTACCACGGAGGGAAGGTCGCCCAAAAGTCTTCGACGATGAGTTCGGATTCGAAACCATAGATCGCCGCCGGCTCGCTCAGCCACACCGGCGAAGCGACCTGGAGTGCTTCAAGAGCCGGCAGCAGCGCAAACCGTTTAAA
>JBCBMF010000233.1:0-4443 GCA_039822905.1 Planctomycetota bacterium | reverse complement strand
GATGAGTTGCTGCACACCAGCCTCCAACGCCGATAAAGCGGCGAACACGAAGCGCTAGGATAGTGCAACGACGAGTGACGGAGCGACAACCAACATGCCCAGCAAGCCAAGCACCTCAACGCCAGAACTCGAGACCGTCGAACCCATCGGAGCACGCGTCCTGATCCGCAAGGACGAGGACAAGAAGCAGACCAAGACCGGCATCCATCTGCCCGACAAGATCGAGATCCCCACCATCACCGGCAGGGTCGTCGCCGTCTCCGCGCAGGTCGAGCACGACACCGATTACCCGGTCGCGAAGTACGACCGCGTGCTGTTCAACCCCAAGCACGCCATCCCGGTCGATCTCGAGGGCGACAACCGCCTCTTCGTTATCCCGATCGAGGACGTCGTCGCCGTCTTCCGCAAGGCCCAATGACCACCCGGCCGGCTAGCACTCCGCGTTGAAATTCAGAATCCACGCGTTGAAGTCACTCGGCGTGCACCGGCCGTCGCCGTTCTGATCGCACGCCTCCGATTGCGTGTTGAACGCAACTACCCACGCGTTGAAGTCGGCCGGGGTCAACCGCCCATCAGCATTCGTGTCCGCGTGGCAGATCTCGACCCGCAGCAATCGGAACCGGAACGTCGCGAGCGGCGGCGATCCCTCGAACGGGAACACCCCCTGGATGTTCGCGACCGGTAACGGCGGAATCGTCTCGGCATTCGGCGCCTCGAACGTCGGCCCACTGTCCGTCCCGCTGTCATACGCGTCCAGCGGAACCTCTAAAGTCTCGATCCACTCGCCGCTGTCATCCTGAAGCGAGAGGCCATGCGTCCCAACAAACCAGTCCGGGCTCGGCGCGATCATCGTGACCATCGTGAACAGCGGATGCTCACCCGTGAGCGACACCTCACGAACGAACGTGCTCGTGCCGCCCAGGGGTGTTCCGACAATCGTCTCGCGTGCGGTGCCGTCCGCGACGTACCCGTCCGCCTCCTGCTGCAGCGGGGTGAAATCACCGACCTCCGCCATCAACTGGATGCCCGGCGACGCGAGCTCTCCGGGCGACCAGAAACCGACGTCACCCGAGTGCACCATCCCGATCAACGGCGAAAACCTCGCCAGCGCTGCGATCGCCGTCGGGTGCGTCGCCTCGGTCCAGTGCGACTCGGCGGTGAACTCGTACACAGCGACGGACGACTGTCCATGGGCAGACACGACGACCGTGCACAACAGCAGTGTGCGTTGCATGATCGGCTCCTGTGCATCCCCGGGTGATGTGCTCAGAGTGGCGTGGTTCGCATCAAGCACAGGTCTCAACAGCCTGAACTTAGCAGCCGGCGTTGAAATTCAGGACCCACGCATTAAAGTCGCCGGGTGTGCATTGGCCGTCACCGTTCTGATCGCACGCATCGGCCTGCGAGTTGAACGCCAGCACCCAGGCATTGAAGTCACCCGGCGTCAGTGCGCCATCAGCATTCACGTCGGCGTCGCACTCATCGACCGATACCAGAGTCAGCGTGTACCGCCCAAGCACCGGCAGCCCATTAAACGGCGGCTCGTTCTGGATGTTCCGGATCGGCTCCTGCGGGTTCGTATCGCTGTCGGCCGACGTCAGATCCGTGCCGCTATCCGTACCCGCGTCGTACGCATCGAGACCAACAACGATCTCTTCAAGCCACTCGCCAGCCGAATCGCGCAGCGCCAGCCCGTGCGTCCCAACAAACCAGTCCGGGCTTGGCGCGATCATGGTCACAAGCGTCAACCGATCGTGCGCATCCGTCGCTTCGAACGACAGCGTCGTCGTATCGGGGAAGTCATCGATCCGCACTCCCTGCACACGGGCCAGCGCCGTGCCCGCCGCGATCGCAGCATTTACCTCGTTCCGCAGGTTGGTCACACGCCCGATCTCGGCCATGCGCTCCATGCCCTCACTCGCGATCCCGCCGGGCTCCCAGAAGCTCACCGCATTGCTGTGCACCCCGCCGATCAACGGCGAGAAGTGAGCCGACGCGACATACGCCCCAGCGTGCGTCGTCGGGCTCCACAGCGAGTCAAACCGCAACTCATACATCGCCGTACTCGTCTGCGACGACGCCCCCGCAGCAGCCAGGCAGCACGCGACACAACTAAGAACCGACACCGATCGACCGTTCAGCCGCATGGACGCATCCCTTCTGAGAGCAGCAACAAGGCTGCACGTTGACCCCGAGTTCGATCCAGATCCAGTCGGAACAAGGCCCACACCCCTGCTATTCCCTACCCTTGTACAAGATGGTCAATCTACCCGATCCATACCGCATCGAGCCCCTCCGAGGCACGTTCAACGTCTCACTCGCACCTCCCGGCTCAAAGAGCGAGACCAACCGGGCCATCATCCTCGCCGCCATGTGCCGCGGCACATCCACGATCCGAAATGCCCTGACAGACGCCGACGATGCGAAGCGAGCCCTCGACGCCGTCCGCCTCCTCGGCGCCGAAGCAACCGTCGACAGCACCACCATCACGATCAACGGTGTTGGCGGTCGCTGGCGCGCACCCCCCGGCGGCGCAACGATCGACCTCAACAACGCGGGCACGGCAACCCGCTTCCTCACCGCCGCCGCGTTGCTCAGCGACAACCCTCTAACCATCACCGGCAACGCGCGCATGCGGCAACGCCCGATCGGCCAGCTCACGCAAGCCCTCAAGTCGCTCGGCGCCTCAATCACCCATCACGAGACCGAAGGCTGCCCCCCGCTCACCATCACCCCACCCGCCGAGCCGCTCCGCGCACCGACGATCACCATCGACACCCCCGACTCCAGCCAGTTCGTCTCCGCGCTCCTCATCATCGGCCCCTTCATCGCCGGCGGCATGACGGTCCGCATCGCCGGCGAGGTCACGAGCGCTCCCTACCTCGCCATGACCATCGACATGCTCGACCGCGCCGGCGCAAGCGTTCACGCCTCGGGCGACCTCCGCACCCTGCGCAGCGCCCCGCCCCACGCAGAAGGGCCGGGCCTTGAGGGGTTCGCCTTCGACATCGAGCCCGACGCTTCCGGCGCGACCTACATCTGGACCGCCGCCGCCATCTCGAAGGGCTCAACCGGCACCGTCCCGGGCCTTACCGAACGCAGCATTCAGGGCGACGTCGGCTACACGCGACTCCTCGAACGCATGGGCTGCGGCGTCCGCGCGTCCGACAACTCCATCAGCATCACCGGCCCAACGAAACTCAAGCCGATCCTCGCCGACCTCAGCGATATGCCCGACAGCGCGATGAGCCTCGCCGTCGCGTGCGTCTTCGCCGACGGCCCAAGCGTGATCCGCGGCCTCCGCACGCTGCGCGTCAAAGAGACCGACCGAATCGCCGCCATCGAAACCCAACTCACAAAGCTCGGCGTTGACGTGCATGTCCAGGGCGACGACGCGATCACCATCACGCCACCCGCAAACGGCCTCGGCGACACGCCGGTCACCTTCGACACGTACGACGACCACCGCATGGCCATGAGCCTCGCGCTCGTGGGCCTGCAACGACCGAACATCGCGATCAACGACCCGGGCTGTGTTCGCAAAACCTACCCAACGTTCTGGGCTGATCTCACCAGGCTCTACGCCGACTGACGAGCCGGCACCCCGCCGCCGAGCGACTCCGCGGCCAGCGCCGCGATCTTGTCGATCCGGTGCTCCCACAGGTGACCCGCTTCAACCGCATGCCGCCCGTGCTGCGCGATCGCCGCAAGCCGATCACGATCGGCGAGCAACGCCTCAACCGACGCCCGCAGCGCGCCCGGGTGCCGCGCGTCGAAAACCTCAACCGACTGGTTCGCACCCTCGAAGGCGAAGTGCTGCCCGATCATGTACCGGTCGTCCGCAACGCTCGCGCACCCCGCCGCCATCGACAAGAGCAGCCGCTCGCTGAACGTGTGCTCAAACTGCGTCGGCCCCCACGCCAGACAAACCCGCCCGCGCGCAAACGCCTTCGAGATGTCCGTGTACGCCGCATCCCCCTGCCAACGGATCGTGCCCCGGCACACCTCCCGCCACGCCTCACCGCCGAACACGGCGACGTCCAACCCCTGGAGCTCCTCAACCATCTGGATGCGCTGCAAGCGGTTCAGATGAGCCATCGCGGTGCGCCAAAGACCCGCCAGCGTCGACCAGTTCCCCGTCACCACACCCCGGCTGCCCGCGACAAGATCCACCGCCTGCTCGAACGGCAGCATCGGCTCGGCCAGCATCAGCATGACGATCTCGTCCACCCACCCGTGCGTCTGCGCCGGAAGCTGAGACTTCATCCCCCGCAGCTCGTCCTCGCTGTGAATCGAACCGCCAACGACGACATCGAACTCCCGCGACGCGAGTGCTTCAGCGTTCACCGCGTCCGCCGCAACCAGCGATCGCCGCCCGATTCCGTGCGGGACGTGCCCATGCACAAGCCGAGGCCAGCGCAGACGCAACAAGTGCAGTCCATC
>JBCBMF010000232.1:0-4477 GCA_039822905.1 Planctomycetota bacterium | reverse complement strand
GCGGCGAGCGCGAGCTGGCGGGCGTTGGAGGCGCAGGCGATGGACTGGGCGGTGTTGCGCGCGGTGCCGAGTGTTGGGAGGAGGATGCCGATGAGGAGGGCGATGATGGCGATGGTGGTGAGGAGTTCGATGAGGGTGAAGGCGGGGCGGTAGATGTGGGACGTGGGGCGGCCGCCCCTCTCCCGCCTCGCTTTCGCTCGGCACCCTTTTCCGTTGAGGGGAGAGGGTGGAAGGAGACGCCCGCTCATTGGTTGCAGCCTTGGTTGAAGTTGAGGATCCAGCTGTTGAAGTCGCCTGGGGTGATCTGGCCGTCGTCGTTCTGGTCGGCGATGACCGATTGGTTGTTGAAGGCGAGGACCCAGCCGTTGAAGTCGCCTGGGGTGAGCTGGCCGTCGCCGTTGGTGTCGGCTGGGCAGAGTGGGCGCGCGTCGGCGACGGCGTCGATCTCTGTTGAGACCTCGCCGAAGATGCCGGCGGGAACGTCCGGGCCTGTGGTGATGCGGATGAAGTCGAAGCCTGTGAGGTTGGCGCGGGTGAGCGTGCCGGGGAGGACGGCCCAGCGGATGTCGAAGGCGTCTCCGCCGGCGGTGAGTGTGCCGTCGGTGAGGGCGTCGATGTCGATCAGGTTCGGGTCGTCGGGGATGGTGTAGAACCGGGCCGGATCGTCGCCGTCCGGGAGCGCGGACGTGGGGGTTGCATCGGCGTAGCCGAAGATGAAGTCGTCGGCTGGGGGCAGGCCCGGGGGGCGTTCGAGGACGGGGCCGTTGAGGTTGGGCGGGAAGGGGATTGTTGTGCCGTCGGATCCGGCGATGGGGAAGAAGGGGTCGTCGGCGATGCCGTTGTTGTTTGTGTCGAGCGCGATCTCGATGAGGCCGGGCTCGGCGAAGCGGCGTGTTGGGTCGCCTGAGACGTAGAAGGCGTTGCCGAAGACGATGGCGTCGAGGCCGAGGCGGTTTCGTGGGTCGTCCACGACGGTGCGTGGCATCTTGAGGGTGATGAAGCCGCCCACGCCTCCCAGGGAGACGAGGGAGGTGTTGTTCGGAGCGAGTGGCCCGCCGCCCACAGGCGGGCCTAGTGCCCGTGTGGGGTCGTTGAAGTCGGGGTCGGCGATGAACTGGCCCGGTGCCGGGCTGTATTCGACGACTTCGGTTGCGAAGGGCTGCGCGGACGCGGTGCTTGCCGGTAAGCAGGCAACGGTGATCGCGGTTGCAGCTATGAAGATGTGGGCGGGGGCGTTGTGTGTCATGCGCGCCTCCGGCGGAGCGCGACGAGGCCCAGGGGCGCGAGGGCGAGCGTTGCCGGGGCGGGGACGTTGTAGACGAACCCGGTGCCGCCGGCGGTGACGATGAGCTGGTTGGTTGCGGGGTTGAAGTAGCCGCCGTAGAAGGCATCGGGGCCCGCGGGCTGGAGCAGGATCGAGTCGCCCGTGGCCTGGTCGATGACGAAGGCCGAGCCGGTGCTGCCGAACTGCTGGCCCGCGATGAGGACGAGGCTGCCGAACGCGTCGATGCTGCCGGCGCTGTTGGCGGTGGCGACGGATGCGCCGTCAGCGAAGGTGAGCGGCGAGAGCGGGAAGGACGCGTCGAAGCTGCGGACCTCGCCCGTATCGCCGGCCCCGACAAAGAGCGTGCCGTCGTTGGCCGCGACGCCGCCTGAGAAGCCGCCGGCGGGTGTGACGACGGTGGTGCTCGTGCCGGCGGCGATGTCGAGACTATTCACGACGGTGGTGAAGGTGTCGCTGGTGGCGCCGGTGACGAAGAGGGTGTTATTGTCGGCCCAGTCCCCTCTGAAGTTTGGTGTGGCGATGGTTGCGACGGTGGTCGCCGGGCCGGCCGAGGTGAGTGAGGCGGCGTCGAAGACGGTGACCGCTGCGCTCGCGTTGAACTCGTTGTCACCGATGGCGACCGATGCGCCGTTTGGGCTGATGCTGAGGAACGATGCGCCGAAGCCGCTGGAGTTGGGTGGGGCGATCGTGTTTGTGGTGGTGTAGCTGGAGCTGTTGAGCGCGTCCTGGAGGCGGATGTTACCGCCGGCGGTGACGCCCAGCAGCCTGCCGTCGGGGAGGACGTCGAACGCGCCGCCCGGTAGGGCGAACGTGCTGACGGGGTTGAGCGATGTCGGTAGCGTCGGGGTGAGCTGGCCCAGGCTTGGGCTTGCGAACGAGATGGCCGCGACGGCGGCACCGATGATGAGGGATGAGCGCATGGCTCGCCTTTCTGTGTACGTGCCGAGTCGCGCGGCACGGCCCCCGGGTCTCTCTCTCCCTTCCCAGGGAGATGCGGCAGAAGCGCCGCTGTGGCCCGTGGTCCGCGAAGGGGGTGAGCCGAGGCTCGTGCCGGTGGAGACGATGCGCCGGGAGCGGGCGCACTGAGATTCCGCCGACGCCCGAGTCGCGCGGGCCGTCATACGCATGCATCTGGCAGGTCTTCCGGCTTCGGGCGTCGCTCGGCTACCTTCCCGCTGGGTGAGGGTTTGAGGCCTCGATCAGCAGTGGCGTTGTGTGCCGAGCGCTTGTGTGCCCGTTACGGCGGCGCGTCCGCAGCGGCTTTTCACCGCTTTCCCGTTTTCACCCCGGCCGTCCGGGGCACCTGATGCACCGGGAGCGTAGCGGCGGTGGGTGGGGGGCGTCAAGGGCGGCGGCGGGTGGGGGTGAGGAGGGCGGCTGCGAGGAACACGGGCGTGCTTGCCGGCGCAGGTATCGCAGCGGCGAGCCGGAAGCGTGCGTTGATGTCGGCGGTCGATGGTGTGCTCAACCACGAGCCGAGCCTGTCTTCGAAGAAATACTCCAGACCCGTCCCGGACGCGGCTGCGTACTGAAAGGCATCTCCGCCGAGGAAGTAGTCGTACTGAATCACCGACTCGTAGCCGTGACCCGAAAGATCTTGCAGTCCCCACGGGCTCAGCACGTCGGGGTACTGGCCGAGGGCTGTTCCGTCACGGAAGATCGTTGCGGGGGTCTGGCCGACACCGGGCTCGCCGGGCACGAGCACCTCGTCCGAGCCGTTCGGGTGCGTCCAGTAGCCGGGCTCGCCCTCGCCGAAGCGGTTGGGATCGTAGAAGACCGCCTTGGTCCACTCGTGGATGTTGGGGATCCAGAACCTGGCGTCGGGCTCGGGGCGCGGGATAGATTCCCCGCTCCTCAGGTCATACGCGCCGTTGATGAAGTCCTCGACATCGGAGCCCTTGCCGTTGTGCAGCCAGTTGGCGTAGAGCGCCGCGGCGCGCCAGCTTCCGGTCGCCGCCCAGTCCTGCGCACCAGCTGCGATAAAGATGCCCGCGTCCTCGCCCGGCTGGGCGTTGAAGTTTGATGCGCCCAGCCGGGTGCCGAGCAGCTCGATGTTTCCGATGCGGATCTGCTCGCGGATCGGGTAGGCGACCTCGACGAACTCCTTCCAGCTCGCGAGGTCGAGCTTGCTCCGCATGATGCGGTACTCGTAGTCCACGCGGCCCACCGGACCGTGACTTACCGTCAGATGGATCGCGGGATCCGAATCGGCGTTGCCCGCCGCGCCGATGGTCACGAAGTCGAGGCCGTAGTCCGGATCGGCCTGCTGTGCATTCGATGCTGTTGCCGCGAGCGCGATGATGAGCGTTAGCGTGTGTCGCATCGGCGCAGTGTACAGCGTACGGAACCCGCAGAAACCGCTTGCGTATCGGGTGGGTCCCTTCCGCCCTGTTCGGGCGGGGCCGGTTTGAGCGGGTGGTTGCTCGCGTGAACGGTTGCGGGTGTGCGGGGGACGCGCACGGGTGATGGATGAATGAGGCGCGTGGCCGGGTTGGCGGTCGCTGGCGTGGCTGCGCGCGATGGCCGAGGAGAGGGTTGGGTCCTCGAGGAGGGCGGCTCGGGCTGTTTGTTTGGTCCCGGGCCGTCCTTTTTCTGCTGGCTTTCTTATGTCAGTATTCGTTCTGGCTTGACCCAGATTGTTTTGATCGAGCAATTCATCGTGCGCTCGCGGACGTCGCGGATGGACGGGGCGAGGCGGTTCCAGTTGGCGAGCTGCTGTGCTGAGTTGTGGGCGTACGTTGTCTTGAAGAGCGCGTTTGCATCGAATACCGGCGGTTCGAGCCATTGCAGGTTGGTGTTGGCGGCTTGTGCAGCGTTGAGATAGAGCTCGAAGCGGTGGCGTTCGCGGTCGTTCTTGTCGAGATCGAGGTAGACATCGATGGCGTGGAGCATCCGGCCGCCGGGTTTGAGGATGCGGGCCATGTCGGCGAAGCAGCGGTTGAAGTCGTCGTCGGCGACGTGCTCAAGGACGGAGAGGCTGAAGATGACGTCGAAGCTGTTGTCTTCGAGGCGTGGGTCGAAGTCGCCGAGGTAGGCCTTGATGGTAGTGATGCCCTCGATCGCGGTCTCGGCTTTCGGGCCTTGGCCGACGCCTTCGAGCTTGTCGATGTTGATGCAGGTGTTGTGCTCGGCGAGCTTGGCGAGGACGCGCGGCTTGCCGCCGCCGACTTCGGCGATGCGGAGGCCCTTCGA
>JBCBMF010000231.1:0-4517 GCA_039822905.1 Planctomycetota bacterium | reverse complement strand
TCTCGAAGTTCACGTGGACCCCGATCCAAGACTTCGGCTGCGCGATGAAGGTGTATCGCCGCGAGGCGCTGGAGGACGTTTCGCTCTACGGCGATACACCTTCATCGCGCAGCCGAAGTCTTGGATCGGGGTCCACGTGAACTTCGAGATCAGCCGGTTCGCGATTCGCGACGGGAGCTTGCGGGAGAACAGCTTGTCCTGCCGGTTCTTCCGCCAGCCGCTGATGAGGTCGTAGCCCTCGTCGAGCTTGGCGATCATCGCGGGGATGTCGTGCGGGTCGTTCTGGAGGTCGCCGTCCATGGTCGCGATGAGCCGGCCGTTGGCTCGCTCAAAGCCCGCGGCGAGCCCGGCGGTCTGCCCGGAGTTCTTGCGGAGCCTTACAAACTCAAGCCGCGAGTCGCCCGAAAACGCTTCGATCGCCCTCTCAACCGTCCGGTCTGTGCTGCCGTCGTCGACGAGGATGCATTCCCACGTCAGGTCGGTCGCTTCCAGGACATCGCGGATCTCCTCATAGAGAGGGACGACGTTATCCTCTTCGTTCCGCATCGGGATGACGAGGCTGAGGTCGACGGGCTCGGCGACCACAGCCATCGGCGACACCGTGCCCTGGTTGCCAGGCGGCAGCGGCGTCTCCCGGATGATGCTTGCTGCGACTGCCTTCGACAAGAAACGCCCCCGCTCACCCCGATCGCGGCTACAGACCGTCGCCAACGCCGATGTTAGCGGTCATCGGTCGCTGCGCTGCGGTTCTTGCCGGCAATACGTCGATTCTCACGCTGATTTTCTGAAGCCGCGTGAGCCGCCCGCCTCGCCTGGACCAAAGCAAACACGTGCTTCCTGAGCTTCTCGTCCGCCGCCGATCGCGGGCGAGGCTTCGACGGCTCGACGACGTTTGCCTCACGGTGCTTCGCGTCCGGATTCCGCGGGTGGTTCTTCCCGTAAATGGTCCTCGGCCGTGACTGGTGCCGAACCTCACCGCGATCGGAGTCGCGGAGAACGAGCACGCCACCCCCGAAACGGTGCCCGAACCGGTTGCCAAACCTGTGACCCCGCCCATAGAAAGTCCGGACGCCGCCGCGGTGGAATCCACTCTTGAACTTGCCCTTGAACCCACGCTTGACGACCGGCGAGGACGCCAAGGGCTGCCGTATGCCGCGATCTGTGATCGAGATCCGCAGCGGCTGGGCCCCGAACCGCACCGTCGTGGTCGGCTGCACGTTTCGGGTGACGTACTCGACCTGCTGAGCGAGAGCACCGGTCGCTCCGAGCGTCAGGAGCAACGCGAACGCGAAGGCCGGGGTCTTTGAGTGTGCCATCGCTTCGAGTCCCTTCTGGTCTCCCGGGAGCATACCGCGTGATACGGTGTCAACCTGACACAAGTTCTTGTTATGCCTTCGGTTCAGTCATTGATCGAGCATCGAGCAGTTTCTCGAGCTCGTCCGCGGGCAGGAGGTTCTGTTCGAGAGCGAGCTCGCGGATGGTCTTCCCGGACTCGTACGCCTGGTATGCGAGCTTGGCCGACGCGTCGTACCCGATAACCGGCACGAGCGATGTGCACATTGCCAGCGAGCCCTCGATCAGAGCGGCGCAGCGTTCGCGGTCCGGCTCGAGATCTTCGATGAGCTTGGTTCGGAACGTCTCGCACGCGCCGGCGAGCAGCGCGGCCGAGTCGAGCAGGTTCGCGGCCATCATGGGCATCGCGACATTAAGATCTAGAATCGATCCCACCCCGCCGAATGCTCCGAGCGTCACCGCCTGATCGTTCCCCGCGACCTGGCACGCCACCATGATCACCGCCTCGCAGATCACCGGATTGACCTTGCCGGGCATGATCGACGACCCCGGCTGTACCGCTGGCAGCTTCAACTCGCCGATGCCGCAACGCGGGCCCGACCCCAGCCAGCGGATGTCGTTCGCGATCTTGCTCAGGCTGACCGCGAGCGTGCGCAGGTGGCCGGACGCCTCGACAAACGCGTCCTTTGCATGCTGGGCTTCAAAGTGGTTGGCCGCCTCGCGGAACGCGATGTCTGTGCGCTCGGCGACGGACGCCGCAACCCGCCTGCCAAACTCGAGGTGCGTGTTGATGCCCGTTCCAACAGCCGTCCCTCCGAGGGGTAGCTCGCCCAGCGTCTCCAGCGCCCGCTTGAGCCGAGTCTCCCCGTGCCGCAACTGCGCCGCGTAGCCGCCGAACTCCTGGCCCAGCCGGATCGGGGTCGCGTCCTGCAGGTGCGTCCGGCCGATCTTGACGACCTCGTCCCAGGCCTTGGCCTTCGCCTCGAGCGATGCCGCGAGCTCCGAGACCGCTGGCAGGGTGTGATCCGTGATCGCCCGTGCCGCGGCGATGTGCATCGCCGTCGGGAACGTGTCGTTCGACGACTGACCCATGTTCACGTGGTCGTTTGGGTGCACGCCGCCGGAGCCGCCGTCGCTCGCGTCCATGTACCAGGTCGGGTCCTTGGATCGCCCGATCGGCTCGCCGTGGGCGAGGCACGCGAGGTTGGCCACGACCTCGTTGACGTTCATGTTGGTGCTTGTGCCCGAGCCGGTCTGGAAGATGTCGACCGGGAAGTGGGGCCCCAGGCCGCCATGGTCGGGCAGACCCGCCTCAATCAACGCACAAGCGTTCACAATGTCCGAGGACCGGCGGTCGTCGAGCAGGCCAAGATCCTTGTTCACCGCCGCACAAGCGGCTTTCAGCACGGCGTAGGCCCGAATCACGGCCTCGGGCACCGCTCGACCCGAGATCGGGAAGTTCAGCACCGCCCGCTGCGTACTGGCGCCGTAAAGGGCGCTCGCCGGCACCGGCATCTCGCCCATGGAGTCCTTCTCGATCCGCGTCTGGCCTTCGGTCATCTGTCGCCTCCTTGGGAACCGGATCCGGCCCCGATCGTCTTGAAGATATGAGACGTGCGGAGGGAAGTCACTATGGGCCTATCGATCCGAAGAGCCGTGCTGGTCTTGCTCATGCTGAGCCCGATGTCCGCCGCCGGCCAACGCGAACGCGGGGAGATCATCACTCGGTCCGAGCCGATGGCGTGGCGGCTGAAGACCGCCGTCACGCTTGGCTCGCGGATCGATCAGCCGATCGAGGTGTTCCAAGGCTGCCCGCACGATCCGAACGCAGGCGCGACAGTGGAGATTGGCGAGCCGAAAGTCCGCGGCGACGGCGCCGTCGCTAGACTCGATCTCGACGAAGCCACGGTCTACTTCCCCGTCGCAGACCGGTCCGCGTCGTACGACGTGGACCACGAGACTCTCCGGGCCGAGTTTCTGTACCAGGGCCGCGAGATCCCGCTCCGCGGATCTCTCTACGCCGCGGACGCGTCGGGCCAGCCCTTGCATTCCGGTGGCGCGTTCGGCATCTGGAGCTTCGGGCCTGCGCAGAACTTTGTCCCCAGCGTGGTGCTCCAGTTCGAGTTTGAGGCGACTGCTTGGAACATCACACTCGACGAGAGCGTGGCCCGCACGATCCCGTGGCCGACCGGCGATTGGCCCGCGGACGCGGCGAGCTCGCTCGAGCCCATGCTGTTCGTCGACTCGGGCTTTGACGGCAGCTATCGCCGAGATGCGTTCCGCCGGATCATTGAGGAGTGGACCGCTGGCAACCCACGTTCACAGCCGCCGATGGTGACAGCGAAGTGGATCGCAGGCCGGCTTGCGCGGAACTTTCAGCCGATCGGTGAGATCACAGCGCAGGACAGCATCGGCGCGAACGCGATCCAGCCGGGCCGATCGCTCGGCGCGATGCAGGCCCTCAACGCAACCCGGCTCGATGACGCGGCCGAGACCATGACCGGCACGCCGATGGACCTCCCGCTGCTGCTGACCGCCCTGTACCGTGAAGCCGGCCTCCCGGCACGGATCGTGGTCGGCTTTGTTGCAGGCGATGAGGGCGGCGCGCCGGACCCTGTCCGCAGGCGCGACGAGCCAGAACTCGGCATCTATGCATGGGTCGAGTTCGCGTTGTACGACGAGTCGGCATCGTCGCTCGATGATGCATTAATGTGGATCCCCGTCGATATTCTCGCGATGCGAGCCGGCAACGTCGGCCGCCGGTCGCTCGATCAGAACTGGGATGGCTTCGGCCGGGGCGAGTACTTCAACGAGCTGATCCCGCTCGGCTATCACCTGCACCCGCACCGACTGCCGGCGATCTCGTACGGTGCCGCTGATGCGAACGTACGATTGCGTCGGATGCGGAATCGATCCATCGAGCGGCAGCCCGCACCGTCGCTGTGGGGATGGAACGTCGTTCCCTACACACCATCGCTCGTGCACCAGACGATCGTGTTCAGCGCGACAACACCGAGCCGCCGAGGCGGCGATGAGCCAATCGATACTCGGAGTGGCCGTTAGTTGAAGCCTGTCCACTTCGGGCTGGGCAGGAAGGTGTAGTCATTCGTCGTTGGCGACTGATCGTCGGGGACATCCAGCCGAAGGCCGACGTGGCCGTCGACGAACAGCACGTTGCCGCTGACCTCGCCTCGAAGGCTCGTGCCGCGGAACCAGCGCATGAC
>JBCBMF010000230.1:0-4571 GCA_039822905.1 Planctomycetota bacterium | reverse complement strand
AAGGGACCGGTGTTGTTGCTGCCGTTCCCTTCTTCCAGTCGCTGTTCCCGTCGCCGCCGTCCATCGTCAGCGGTGTGCCCGGCGGCATCTGGACGACCGTCACGATCGAGGTCGGCGTCGCAGCGAGGGTTGCTCGAAATAAGCTGGTTGAGCTCGGCATCAGTGAGGCCTGCGTCGGGGCTGAGGATGATCGCGTCGATCTCGGTATCCTCTTCGCGCTTCCCGATGGTGATGGAGCGTGGCTCGCCGACATCGGCTGGGGTCACGTCGATCACGACCGGGGCGTTCCAGCGGAAGCTGCTGTTATTCGAAGACGTTTGGTTGACCTCGGGATCGGCTCCGAACGCGTCGGCGATGTAGAAGCTGTCGGTGGAGCCGTTGAAGCCGCGCGAGCGCACATAAGCGGTGTAGCTGCCGGGCGCATCGAAGACGATCGTGAACCTTGCGATGGCATCGTGCGGGTCACCGGGTCGATCGACGCGTCCGCCGGTTGATGGCGCTTTGAGCACGGCACCGGTCAAAGCGCTCGGCTCAGCGACGATGGTCCAGGACTGCGCGTTGCCGTCGGGGTCGAGGATGAGCTCGGCCAACTCGGCGGGGATGATGACGTCGTCGAGCTGTGCGGGCGTGGGCGGTTCGTTGAGCCAATCGGGGCCAACGTCGGCCTCGGTGAGCGGGCTCGAAATGACGGGCGCGCCCGAGACCTCGTCAGAACCAACATCGGGCGAGGCGTCGCGGGGTTGGCCGTCCATGTCGGTGGCGGGCGCGTCCGCGGGGTTCGCGGCGTTCAGGAGCGGGCTGCCCGCGCCGGGGCGCTGCAAGCCGTCGACCCCGAGCTGCAGAGGCGACTGGGCGAGCAGCGTGATGCCCGAGGGTGTGGGCGAGAAGCCGAGCGAGCTGCCGAAGAACTGGTTGTTGCGCCACGTGATGCCGGGAACGGGTCCGCCTCGGACGAGTGTTTCACCGGGCGCAGACACGGCGTTGTTTGCAATGATGGAGTTAATGGGCAGCTCGGTTCGGCCGTCGGAGCCGAGGCCGCCGTCGAGTCGGATGGGGAACGTGTCGGGGTTGACAATGGTGTTGTTGACGACACGGGTGTTGACGACCTGCGCGTATTCGTTGAGTGCGGGGTTGGGCTGTGCCGCTTCGAAGACGATGATGCCGCCGGCTCGGCCGTCGAGATTTTCGAAGTAGTTGTTCTCGATAACGTGGTCTTCCCCGATGATGCGGACGCCGCCGGTTTCGTTGATGCCGTTACCGATGAAGAAGTTACCCGAGACGAGCGCGCCGTTGCCGTGACGGAGCGTCAGCGTGCCGACGCTGTCGAGAAAGGTGTTGGCGATGTACTGGTTGTCGCCGGTTTTGTTCGAGATGATCTCGGTCTCGCCGTTGCAGCGCTCGAACAAGTTTTCGCGGACGACCGATTGCGACGACGACAGCGAGACGCCGCTTGTTCCGATGCGGATGGTCTCGAAGCCGTTGCTGCTGTTGGGGCCAGTGTACTCGGGGCGGTCGATGAAGTGGTTGCGTTCGATGACGTACCGGTTCGGCCAGTCGCCCCAGACGACGAGCGTGACGCCGCGGTTGACAAAGCCCTCGAAGCGGCAGTTGTCGACCGTGTTGTCCGTGCCGTACATCGAGACCCAAAAGAAGCGTTCTTCGATGTCGGGGTTGTTGACGTTCTCGATGACGGTGTTGGTGAGCCGGCAGTTGAATGCGAGGTCAGAGCCATCACGAAACTGGACGACGTGATCGCCCTCGCCGAGCACGCCGTCTTTGAAGTAAAGGCCGTCGACAACAAGGTGGTTGCCGGCGATCTCGAGAGCACTCGACCCTGTGAGGATGACTTCACCGGGCGTTTGTGCCCGAAGGATGATGGGTTGCGACGCTGTGCCGTTGCCTTCAAAGAGAATCTTCTGGTTGGTCCAGACCCCGTTGGTCATGATGAGTGTGTCGCCGGGCTGGGCTGATTGCATCGCGTTCGCGATGTCGGCGGCCGAGCTGACGAACGTGTCGTTGGCGTGAGTTTGCCCGGCGACGATGACCGCGCAAACGATGGCAAGAGCTCCACGAGTCATGTTCAGCACCCCGAGTTGAAGTTGAGAATCCAGGCGTTGAAGTCGGCTGGCATGCACTGGCCATCGCCATTCTGGTCGCAGCCCGGCCCCTGGCTGTTGAACGCGAGGATCCACGCGTTGAAGTCGGCCGGCGAGGCCACGCCGTCGCCGTTGACATCGGCCAGGCACGGCTGGGCGATCTGGATGTCAATCGGCACGAACGTGAGCGCCGAGCCGGGCGTGTTCGGGACGGCGAGGACCGTGTCAGCCGAATCTGGGTAGACGAACACGCCGCCCGCGGGGTCTGGGTTCGATGCAGTGATCGTGATCGTTGTGCCGACGGTGGCATCTGACGCGATTTGCAGCGTGACCTCGAAGAGCGTTGCGGGGTTGTCGAGCACGAGGCTCGGGTTAGATCCATCGATGTCTGCCCACTGGCCGCCGACGATGCCCACGATGGCCTGATCGGTGATTGAGCCGACGCGTGTGCCGCGGTTCATCGTGGTGAAGACGGGGGTTCCGATTGACTCGACGTGCTCGTCGCCCGCGGTGATCTCGAAGTCGAGCGCGAAGCCGCCGATGGCCTCGATGAGTGCGGCCGGCTGCGCTTCGGCGACGACGGTGATGACGACTTCCTGTCCCGGCGCGGCCTGGGCGGGCCCGAGCGGCGACACGGTGACGCCCTGGGCAAACGCCGGTGCGCCTGCGAGCCCGGCGGCGATGGTCGCGGCGGAACTGAGTCTGGTTGGTGTGAACATCTTCTGATTCTCTGTGAAGGTTTCGGCTAGCGATCAGCCAGCGTTTCGCGGAACGGCGCGAGCGGCCTCCCGCCTGCGTTGGTGGTGTTTACTTCCGGGTTCCACGCCCACGCGTACCGGATCTCCGTCGGCGCGGCGATGTCTCGATGGCTGACACGGATGCCATCAGAGACAATCTCTGCCTGGGCCCACTTCAGTATGCCGTCGCTGCCGGCGAGTGCAAAGCCTTTCGGCGGCTCTCCGTCGGTGGTTCGCAGCTCCGGCACGCCCGAGAATCGAACGAGGACCGAACCATCGGCCCCCACGGTGCAGGTTGCCATCCGAGGGCTGTGCGCGAGCGGGTCGGGTCGGGCGTAAACATCGTTGAGGGCGATCGCGGCCAGCCGTTCGGCCACTGGCAGCTTGTTGCGAGGATGGATGTCGTCGGCTTGTCCCAGTTCGATCGTCACGGCCATGCCGGTCGCGGGCAGATCGAGCGCCGCATCTTGTGCCTCGCGGAGCTCGGCCCAGCCGCTCTCCTCTGGATCCGGGCTTCGCACGCGGTAGTTCGGCAGCTGGACGAACAAGAAGGGGAAGTCGCCGTTTGTCGCGTCTGTCGCGCGCCAGGCGTCGCGCCAGCTCTGGATCATCGCCGGGAACATCTCTGCGTATTGCTCGGCCCGTCCGTTGTTGGACTCGCCCTGATACCAGATCACGCCCTTGATGGAGAAACGCGTGAACGGCTCGATCATGCCGTTGTAGAGCGCCGCGGGCCTGCGCTGCTGGCGGGCGGCGGTGACCATGCGCGTGCCTTCGAGCGGGAAGCCGCCGTCGTCGCGGGCGTCATGCGACACGCGGAGCTTCCATGCGCCGTCGAGCGAGACGTCGCCGGCGGGAGTCTGCAACCGCATCGTGCCTGGCGGGCTGCCGAACCCGCCCGCGGTGCGCGTGTCGACGGCGCGGACGGCGATCGTGTTCGCGCCGGGCCTGAGGACGCCGGGCTCGATGGGGTACTCCCGTTCGCGTCGGCCGGCGCCGGGCGATGGGTAGTTCATGCCGCCGACGCGCACGCCATTGACGTAGGTGTCGTCGTACTCCTCGATCATCCCGAGGTGCAGCGTTGCGCCAGCCTCGGCCTGCGCTTCGGTGAGCACGACCGTCTTTCGGAGCCAAACGATGCCGTCGACGCTGCCGATGACGGGCTCCCAGAAGCCGGGGGCCGTGATGTCTGCCCAGTCGGCGTCGACGTGTTCGGGGGTGTGCCAGCCGGCGGGCAGTCCTTGCTCGGCTTCGAGCACACGGGCGATGTAGTCGGCGTGCTGGCGTTCGAAGGCGTCGATCTGCGCTTGCAATTCTTCGGGCGGAACGTCGTAGTCGGGGAGCGTGTCGAGCAGCGGCTGCGCCCAGTCGGTGTTGGCGCGCAGCGTTGGCTCGGGCGTCCACGCCTCGGCCGGGGTGCCGCCCCACGTCGACTCGATAAGTCCGATCGGCACGCCGGTCTGCTCGTGCAGCAGGCGGCCAAAGTGGTAACCAACGGCCGAGAACCGCGCGACATACGCGGGCGCGTCGGTCCGCCAGCCGCGCGAGTCGACCGTGTCGATAGGCTCGTGTGATGTGCGGCGGTTGGCCTGAAGCATGCGCAGACCGTCGCTGGCAGCACTTTCGATGAACTCGGCACCGCGGTCGGACTGTTCGAGCCGCCAGCCCATGTTGGACTGGCCCGAGCAGAGCCACACATCGCCGACGAGGATGTTGTTGCTGCGGATGCTGTCGTCAC
>JBCBMF010000229.1:0-4678 GCA_039822905.1 Planctomycetota bacterium | reverse complement strand
GGAGCACGTGTTCGCCGTCACGGAACGCTGGATGGATCCGAACGGCGACGGCGACCCGAGCGACGGCATCGACGGCTGGCGGCTTGATGTCGCGAACGAGGTCGGCCTTACGTTCTGGGGCGACTGGCGCGCACACGTCCGCGAGATCAACCCCGAGGCCGCACTCGTCGGCGAGCTCTGGTTCGACGGACGCGAGTACTTCGAGGGACGCGCGTTCGATTCGCAGATGAACTACCCGCTGGCCTTTCCCATGATCGAGTGGCTGGGAGGCGCGCTGCCGACGGTCGAGCTGCCCGCCGAGCTCGACAGGGTGTTTGCGCACGCCCCGGCGACCAACCTCGCGCAGGTGAACCTGCTCGGCTCGCACGACACCGCGCGGTTTGTCAGCAAGATGATGAACCCGATCCTTGACTACGACCGCGGGGCCGGGCTGGGTGAGGCCGCGTACAACCGCGGTCGGCCGAGTGACGAGGCGTACGACAAGCTCGTGCTCGCGTATGCGGTGCTGACCGCCTTGCCGGGGAGCCCGATGATCTACGCGGGCGACGAGCTCGGGCTCTGGGGTGCCGACGATCCAGAAAACCGCAAACCAGTCGTCTGGCCGGGCGACGAGGCGCTGACCGCCCGCATCGCCGACGTGCTCACGCTCCGGCAGGACGCCGAGCTCGGGCCTGTGCTCCGGTTCGGCGCGGCACGGTGGTGGGCGGACGGCGAAGTGCTCGTCGTCGAGCGACAACTCGGACCAACCAGAGTTCGACTTGTCGCGAATCCGACGGCTGAGTCTGTTGAATTCAAAGGACAGACCATTCCTCCTCTGTCGTTCCGGTTCTCGCAGCTTGGCGAAACTGGAGCGGATGGGTAGCTCGGCTCTATGTCGGACTCGCGATGACCGGACGTTGATTCCGGACCTGATGTAAGTCATTGATGCAAAGCTGTATACAGCAGTATTCGACTCTTGGTGTTTTGCCTACCAACGGCTAGAATTTAGACCCCGCACTGGTGCGTGCGCGGGACCGAGTGAAAGACCAGTTTCAGGAGAGAGCCCGCTGTCGTGCGGCGGGTGCATTGGAGATACCCCAGATGAACGCGAAGACCGTGATGACCGCAGCCGCCCTGACCATGCTCTGTGGCCAGGCTCTCGGCCAGGTGACCGCCGACGGCCAGATCGATGGTGCCGAGGCGGGCCTGTACACCCGAGCCTTTATCCAGAACCAGCCGACGAGCTTCGGCGACAACACTGCGCAGTCGGGCGAGACCGAGGACAACTCCGACGCGGTCAACGTGACCACGGGCCTTGAGCTTGCGATACCTCTGTCGAACTTCGGCTTCGGCACCGCGGTCCCGACCGGTCAGATCCGCATCGCCGGGCACATCATCAGCAGCAGCAACGACTTCCTCTCGAACCAGGTCATCGGCGGCCTCGGCGGCCCCGCGGCAAACCTCGGCGACCCGGCCAACGTGTCCTACGCCGAGCCCAGCGGCAGCAACCCGACCGGCATCCCCGGCAACCAGTTCATCATCGTGCCGGCCAGCGTGGTCACCGGCCCGCTGACCGTCGACGGCACCGCCGACTCGGCCTACGGCGCACCGATCTTCGTTAGCGACACCGGCACCGGGTTCGGCGACGCCACCAACGGCGACCCGATCCTGACCAACGGCGGCATGGGCGGCGGCTCCGAGATCTCCAACGCCTACGCCACGCTCGCCGACGTCGACAGCGACGGCACCGCCGACACGCTCTACCTGCTCTTTGGCGGCAACCTCGAAGAGAACTTCAACAAGCTGCACCTGTACTTCGACGTCGACGCCGACGCGGCGATGCCCGAGGGTCAGAACGTCGTTCTCGATACCAACCCGGACATCAGCTTCGACGGCCTGAACCGTCAGGCAGGTCTGCAGTTCGACGACGGCATCGCGCCTGACGTCGTGCTGTTCTACAACTTCGGCCAGACCGGCACCGACACGCTCGGTGACCCCATCATCGAGGCGTTCGCGGACATCGCGGTTCTTGAGACGGCCGGCGGAGGCACCGGCGCGTTCGTCGGCGGGGGCACACCGGGCCTGCTGACATCGAGCGTCGCCGCGGGCAGCCTCGGCGAGGGCATCGAGGCCTCAATCGACAACTCGAACACGGGCGGCGTCGGCCCCTCGGGCTTCGCCCCGGCTATCCCGGACCCGGACGTCGCGGTGGGCTCCGAGATCAGCGCCGTCTACACCTACATCGATACCACCGCGAACACACTCAACGTGCTCGTGGCGGGCAACCTGCAGTCGAACGGCAACCGCCTGCTGCTGTTCTTCGACGGTGACCCGACCGATGGCCAGAACACGCTCCGCAACGACAACGTCGATATCGCGTTCCGCCTGCTCGACCGTCTCGGCGAGGCCGACGGCACGGATCCGGATGACGTTGGTCCCGACGGCCCGGGGCTGACCTTCGACGCCGGCTTCACCGCCGACTACTTCGTCGCGGTCGACAACAGCGGCCAGACCACGTCGACGAACACGTTCTTCGCGAACGCGGCTGTCCTCCGTCTCAACGGCCCGAACATCGTCTCGGGCTTCAACACGGACTTCGGTGCGTTCGACGGCGGCCTCAAAAGCGCCGCGGGCAACAACCCGCTGCTCTTCGACGGCGACAACCCGCCCGGCGGCGGCACGGCCGTCGAGCCCGGTACGGCCGACGACATCTTCACGAACTTCGCCCCGCGTGACGCGGCGGCGGCGTTCCTCGCCAACGGCCTTCTCGGCTTCGAGACGCCCGGCCTGCTCCAGGTCTCGCTCGACAACAGCAACGTCGGCGGCGTCGGGGCGGCTCCGGGCGGCAGCACCGCCGATGCCTGCAACGTGACCACCGGTGTCGAGGTCGTCATCGATCTCGACGAGCTCGGGTGGGACGGCACCAGCGACATCAAGATCGCGGGTGTTCTCGCCAACGGCGACGCCGGCTTCGTCTCGAACCAGGTCATCGGCGGCCTCGACACCGAGGCCGAGCTCGGCGAGCCGCGTGAGATCAACTTCGACCTCCTGCCCGGCACGCAGTTCGTCACGGTCGGCGACATGGCCGACTGCCCGAGCGCACGTCTGTGCGCCGACCAGAACGGCGACGGCGCGGCAACGCCCGGCGACTTCAACGCTTGGGTCCTCAACTTCAACGGCGGTGACCTCCGCGCCGACACAAACCAGAACGGCGTCCTTGAGCCGGGTGACTTCAATGGCTGGATCCTCGCGTTCAACCAGGGCGCGAACGGCCCGACCTGCGACCCGTAACCCGCTGGTTCGCAACTCGTGATACTTTCTCCGGCCCCGCTCACCGCAGCGGGGCCGGTTTCTTTTTAGCGACAGAACACGCAGAAACCGCTACGCGAGGTCGATGGTGCTCAGCGCCGCGAACGCCGCGAGCGTGATGCCAGACGCGAGCACGACCGCGAACACAGAAACGAGTGCGAGCTGCAACAGCAGCAGCGTCGGCTTGAACAAACGGGGCGCGCCCACGCTGTCGAGGATCGAGAACTCTTGGGCCCGCAGTCTTGCCGCGAGCGATGTGGTGAGCAGCACGAGCAGAACGGTCCCGACCGCGAGCAGGGCGATGATCGAATCGAACACCGCCTGGACACGGACCACGGTCTGCATCATCTCGTCGACAACGGTCTGCGGCCGGATCGCCTGCACCTCGGCGTCGCCCTCGAACCTCGCCGCGGCGAGCGTCAGCGGCTTGGGTTCGCTTGCAAACACCAGCACCGCCGACAGCGGGAGCAGCTCGGGCGCATCGTGGCCGTGAATCGTAAGAGCGTTCTCCGGCGTGATCTTCGAAGTTGTTTCGAGCGTCGGACGCACGGCGATCGCGCGGTCGGACGCCGCGATGACGTCGTCGGCTTCGAGTTCATCTGTGTCGGCGTGGATGTGGGACTGACCGCCGATGAGCCACGCCGTCTCGATAGACGCAAACACAGCGTCATCGGCGCTCGTTCCGGTCGGCTCGAGCACGCCGACGACGGTCATCGTGATCGGCGGCGGGACAGACAAGTCGAAGAGCTCGTGCCGATCGCTCGCGATCGGGTCTCCGATCCCGAGGCCGGTCTCGCGCGCGACCCGCGCGCCGAGCACCGCGTCGCCCACCAAAAGCGGCAGCGTGCCCTCTGCCGCGCTGAGCTCGAGCGCGTCGAAATAGCCGAAGCCGATGCAGACCAGCCGCTTGCCGCGGGCGGTGAACAGCGTGCTCATGGGCACGGCCTCTGCGCCATCAACCGAAGCAACACGATCCAGCGCTGCGCGGGTCACCGTGCGCTCAGGGGGTTCTCGAAAGAACACGGACGCCAACGCAAGATCGAACCGGCTGCCCCGTGGACCGATCACCAGCGGCACATCGCCAGCCTGGCTCTCCATTCGCTGCTCGAAGCTGCGCACGAGCAGCCGGCTCGTAACCGGGATCGACAGCGTGACCGCGATGCAGACCGCCAGCAGACCGGTCTGCACGACGTTGCGTCTCGCATAGCGCCAGGCGAGGCCGACCTGCCACATCAGACGTGTTCCTTTGTCGACGCGACATCCGCGAGAGACACAACGCGATCGGCCAGCGGGATGACCCGATCATCGTGCGTCGCGACGAGCACGGCGGCGTTGTCATTTCTGGCCGCGTCGAGCATGAGCCGCGTCGCGAGTTCTCCTCTCGCGGCGT
>JBCBMF010000228.1:0-4683 GCA_039822905.1 Planctomycetota bacterium | reverse complement strand
GCCTTCAACGGCCGGCTACGTGCCGAGTGCCTCAACGAGAACTGGTTCCTCTCGCTGGACGACGCCAAGCAGAAGGTCGAGGCCTGGCGGATGCATTACAATCAAGATAGACCCCACAGCGCCTTGGGAAGCCTGGCCCCCGAGGAATTCGCTGCATCATCCGGCCAGGCGAGCCTGGCCGGATGATGCAGATCCCTTAACCTGTAGCTGGTACAGGAACGGGGACAAGCGCAGTCCCAGAATCCCTCACCTTCTGAGTGGACGAAGAAACGGGTACGAGCGCAAAGATGAGAAGGCCCTGAATCTCGCCCTCAACAAGGTTCAGGGCGGCTGGGACGATCGCAAGCTCGCCGAGCTACTCGATGATCTGCTTGAACAGCCTGAGTTTGACCTAGGTGTGACCGGGTTCGACGCGGACGAATCAGAGGACCTGATCGGCCGGCTGCTGGACGACACGACGAGTTTCAAGAGCGAGGCGGAAGCCGACCCCGAACCGACCGGACCCACGGTGACATGCTCCGGTGACCTGATCCAGCTTGGGAACCACAGGCTGCTCTGCGGCGACGCGACCAGCCCGTCGAATGTTCGCCGTCTGATGGAGGGCAAGAGAGCAAGGCTCTTCGCAACTGACCCGCCGTACCTCGTCGGCTACGACGCAGGGAATCGGCAGGGCTCGGTCCCAAACGGCTCGGACTGGGACCGACGCCAAGGACAAGAAGAACTGTACAGCCGGTTTATCTCAGCGGCCGTCGCCGAGGCCATCGCGCCCGATGCCGCTTGGTACCACTGGCACGCCAGCTCTTCAGCGCGTCTGCTTGAGGATGCGTGGGAGACCGCCGGCGCACTCCGGCACGTTCAGATCATTCTCGATCGCGAGTTCGGCCTGCCGGGTCGCTCCTGGTACCACTGGCAGCACGAGCCGTGCCTGATGGGCTGGCTGGCCGGCCATCGTCCGCCGCGGGTCGACCGCCAGCGGATGACCACGATCTGGCGGTTCCCCACACCACGCGGCGCAGCCCGCCCCGATCACCCGACCCCAAAGCCGATCGAGGTCTTCGAGCTTCCGATGCGGCAGCACACGCGGCCGGCGACATCGCGGCGCGAGGGCGACATCTGCTACGAGCCATTCGCGGGCAGCGGGACGCAGATCATCGCGGCCGAGCGGCTCGGGCGACGCTGCTTCGCGATGGAACTCAGCCCAACGTACTGCGATGTGATCGTGCGGCGGTTCATTGCGCTTGCGGGCGAGTCGGCCGTGTACCCCGATGTTGCCAAGCGGTACCGGCTCTCCGAAACAGAGGAGGCCTCCCGATGAGCAAGCCGTCGTGCAAGAAGTCCAAAGCCGCCAGATCGGCTCTCGATCTGCTCGGCGGCCTCCAGTCAGGGACGATCTTGTGCGAGTCCTTGGACGATGCGGAACGTCTCAACTGCGCAGAGGTACTCATCTCGCGAGGGAGCACAAGCGCCGAGATCGAAAAGATCCTGGGCGTGACAGATCGAACCGTCCGCCGGTATCGCAACAAGATCATCGAACGCAACCAGATGAACAAATCTCCCGAGCTGTCCGATCAGATCGTCGGCTGGGCGAAGGCCGAGATGGTGGCTTCGGTCCAACGCTTGAAACGGATCAGCCAGGACCGCGACGCGCCGCACGCCGTCAAGGTCGACGCGGAGCGAGCGATCAAGGATGCAGTCGACACGTTTGTCGTCCGGCTGCAGAGCACCGGGCACGTCGATTCGGTTGCGCACAGAGTGGAGGCGAGCGTCACCCACGGCATCGATCTGTCCGCGGCCGCTCAGCTGATCGCAGAAGAACAGACACGACTGGAAGCGATCGCGGGCCGTGACCCAGAGCTGGCAAAGGTCTCGGCTCTCATGACCGCCGCCTCTGAGCGAACATCCGATTCAGCGAGTGTCGGCCCCCCGGAACAGAAAGGGGCAAGCGATGACAAGAGCTAAACAGCTCGTCGAAGCTGCCAACGTCATTCTTTCTGAGCGCCGACGCTTTGCCGCATCAAAATCACCACGCAACTTCGCGTCAATCTATCTGCCTCACCACTTCCAGCTTGAGCCTTCGCCGCTGCACACGGAGCTGTTCGAGATGCTCCACCACGTAAGCACATCACGGGGCTCCAGAATCGCGGTGGCGGCTCCCCGAGGCCACGCCAAGAGCACAGTCGCTTCGCTCGCCTACGTCCTCTGGTCGGTGCTCTTCGGCGGCGAGCGATACGTGCTGCTTGTGGCGGCGACGGCAGAGCAAGCCAAGCAACAGCTCAAGCACATCCGCGACGAGGCGGAGTCCAACGACCTGCTCAAGGCAGACTTTCCGCATCTCGACCCGGGTGTTCGCAGGCCGAGTCCGTTGCGACGAGCCGAGTTGGAGATGCCGGGTGGCACGCTCATCAAGGCTCTCGGTGCCCATCAGCAGATCCGTGGCCTCCGCAACCGCGAATCCCGGCCCTCGCTGATCGTCGCGGATGACCTGGAGTCACCGGAGCACATCCGCCACGAGGAGCAGCGGATAAAGCTCCGGGAGTGGTTCGGGAAGACGCTACTGCACGCCGGCGACACGCGCACCAACGTCGTCGTGGTCGGGACGGTGCTCCACTACGACTCCCTGCTGGCAGGGCTGCTCGATCCGAAAGTCAGCCCGGGTTGGTCTTGTCGCAAGTACCGCGCGTTGATCTCGCCTCCTGAGCACACGGACCTGTGGCTCAGGTGGGAGTCGATCTACAACGGGCACGACCATTGGAAAGGTGAAACCGGCCCCGCGGCCGCCCGTGCGATGTTCCGCAAGCTCCCGCAGAAGATGAGCCGCGGTGCCGAGGTGCTCTGGCCGGAGAAGGAGACGCTCCAAGATCTGTACGAGATGCGCGTCCGCGAAGGCCGCGCGGCCTTCGACAGCGAGAAGCAGAACGAGCCGCTTGATCCGGAGCAGTGCCTATTCCCGCTCGACTCGCTGACGTACTGGGACGATGAATTTGACAATCCGCAGTCGCTGCTCGCCGCACTCGGCGACGGCGTCAAGATCCGAGCCGCATGGGACCCGAGCGTGGGCGGAGGCACACGGAGCGATTACTCGGCGATCGTGGTCGTGGCCTACAAGCGGTCGACGAAGACCAGCTATGTCCTGCAGTCCGACCTGACCCGAGACCCGCCCGACAAGCGGATCGAGGCGTTGATCGAGTACGACCGGATCTTCCGGCTCTCGGAGATCGTCGTGGAGTCCAACGGCTTCCAGGAGCTGATCGTCAAGGACCTCAAGGGAGCCTTCCGAGAACGAGGCCGATCCGTCCGCGTCATCACCCGCAAGAACGCCAAGGCCAAGCGTGAGCGGATCGAGCTGATGCAGCCCGCCATCGCGAGCGGGGCGATCCGGTTCAGCCGGAAGCACGCGGTCCTGCTGGAGCAGCTGCGGACCTTCCCGCTCGGCAAGCACGACGACGGGCCCGACGCCCTTGAGCTGGCCACACGGACGAAGCACACGCCGAAGCCGGAGATCCTCCTGATCTAGTCCACCGCGACTTGACCCCGCAGGCCCGCCCGCGCTTACTACGCCAAGCTCGGCGGCGTTCGCCGGCGACCGAATGGAGATCCGATCTGTTCCCGGGGCCGACGCCCCGCACAACCAGACGACGCGGAAGTGTCCGGTGCTGCTTCACAGGAAACCGCCAGCCTGAGCCTCACGGCTCGTGATCAAGCTGCAGCACAGTCCGGACGGCGTCCCCGCAAGGGGGCGCCGGCCGAGTGCTGTGCTGCGCACCCCCTGGCGGGGGTCCTGTGAGCAGGCTTGGTTCGGCGCCCTCGTTTTTTGCGCCCGCCACGCCGGCCTTCCGCCATGGAGGATGAACCGTGCCGCTGTACCAAGTCCAAAACGACACCCTGGCCCCAGTTGACCGAGCGAGCTTCGCTCGCGAGGGCGTCCGCGAGCGGGACGACCTGCAGCGATGGCTCCGCGACGCGATTGAAACCGTGGCTCCCGACACGATGGTCGTCGCCGAAGAATTCAGCGACTGGCAGGACAGCAAGCGTCGGATCGACCTGCTCTGCATCGACCGAGATGCCCGCCTCGTCATCGTCGAACTCAAACGTGACGAGAAGGGCGCACACATGGAACTCCAGGCCATCCGCTATGCGGGCATGGTCTCTCGGATGACATTTGAGCAGCTCGTCCGAGCCCACGCCGGCTACCTGCGGAGCCGCGGCTCGGACGAAGACGCCGAGACCGCCATCCTCGAGTTCCTCGACTGGGATGAACCCGATGAGGACGCGTTTCCGGCGGGCGTGCGCATTGTGCTCGTCGCGAGCGACTTCGCGTCCGAGCTGACGACGGCGGTCCTGTGGCTCAGCGAGTTTGACGTCGACATCCGCTGCGTCCGTCTCAACCCGCACACTATCGATGGCTCGATCGTGCTCGCCTTTGAGCAGTGCCTGCCCGTGCCGCAAGCCGAGGAGTTCCAGGTGCGAATCAAGGAGAAGGCTGCGTCCGTCCGCGAGTCACGGAAGGCTGAGCGAGGCGAATTCACGGGGTATTGGTTCGTGAATGTCGGCGAGCGTAAGAACCGAGATCCGCACCGGACCTGGGCTGACTGTCGACGGTACGGCTATGTGTCCGCTGGTGGGCGAAGCGTCATTCAGATCCAGGACATCGCACGGGGCGACAAGATCCTGGCCTACCGCAAG
>JBCBMF010000227.1:0-4694 GCA_039822905.1 Planctomycetota bacterium | reverse complement strand
CAACCCCGCCGTCACCCTCGCCTACGCCCTGCTCAAAGACTGCAAACCCGGCGAGATCGCCCCCTACCTCGCCGCCCAGCTCGCCGCGACCGCCGCAGCCACGGTCACCGCCCTCGCCATCCACGGCACCCCAGAGCTACAACCCCGCACCTTCGACCTCGTCCCAACCCTCCTCGCCGAGTTCACCTTCACGGTTGCCCTCGTCGTCGTCATCATGAACGTTGCCCTCCGCCAGCCAAACAACCAGCACTTCGGCATCGCCATCGCCGCCACCGTCCTCGCCGGCATCCTCGCCGTCGGCGAAACCTCCGCCGCCGCCTTCAACCCCGCCGTCCTCGTCGCCTTCGCACTCACAGGCTTCGCCAACACCACCGACCTCTGGCCCCACCTCCTCGCGCAGCTCACCGCCGCCACCACCGCGGTGTTCGCCTTCAAAGCCATGACATCCAACTCCGCTCCCCCGCGAGCGGGGGAGCTGTCGCGCAGCGACTGAGGGGGATTGCGCCACCAATCAACGCCCGACGAAACCAACGAGCCCGAAGCGTAAGCGAGGCATAGCGCTGCCCCGCGACGAAGTCACCAACCCATCACGGCCGCACAAACGCCCACCTCGACCGCGACGGATCACAATCCGCCCGCCGCTCCACATACAGCGTCCGCCACCGATGCGTCGGATCAAACGTCCGCTGCGACTCATCACCCACCGTGATGCACAGGTCCGTCCCCTTGAGCTGCACCATGCCGTCGTCGAGCAGCTCAAAGGTCTGGAACTTCGATGCGTTCAAAAACGGGATGTCCTCGCCGCACTTCTTCAGCATCAGCGCCGCCCCCGGCAACGCAAACTCGTTCAGCCCCATCACCGTCACGCAGTACCCCGGGTACGCCGGGAACCGGATCTGCCCCTCGGCCGTGAACTCCACCGCCTCATCCGCGTACAGCCCCGGCTTGATGTTGTGCGCAATCAACGGCATATCAAACCGGATGTGAGGCCCAGACCCAACCACATCCAGGCACCACCCGTCCTCCGGCCGATCCAGATCATCCTGCAGCCGCATATGCACCGCCGTCTGCCGCCCGTCCGGCTGAGGATCCACAGCATCACCAGAAACCACCGGCTGCGCGACGTCTTCACGGGTGCCGTCCGTGCCGTCCACCCGATTCAACGCCAACGCCCCCGCAACAAGCACCGCAACGAAGACCACCCCGACCGCCACGCCAGTCCGCGTCATCGTGACTCCCTCCAAGGGTCCGACCGAACCACCTCATTGACCCTGTGACGCAGCATACCGCAGGCTCCACCACCCTCTCCCGCGCCCCGCGGGAGAGGGACAGCTCGCGCAGCGAGCAGGGAGAGGGTGCGTGCAGCATCTCCGCAGATACACTGTTGCCTAATGGGTTTTTCAACCAACAGGATCGTGCTTGCAGAACCCTTCGCGGGTCTCGCCAAGGTGCTCGACGCCCGAGAGGATCTTATTCAAAGCGATCGTGGTCCAGATGCATTCAACTCCGTAAGCACGTGGTTGCTTGCGACTTTGCGCGTTGACATCATCCGTCAACGCGGTTGTATGGAAGTACGTCTGCTCGCGCCACGGAGCGACGGCAGCATCGATGAACGCAAGACGATTCGGCCCGATTGTCTGATGGTCGTCATGGGCAAGGCAGACACGCTGTACGCGATCGATACTGGCTCGGCCGAGTTCAACAGGAAGGTGGTTGAGTTCCTCGCTGGTGATCTCGACGAGATCATCAGACTTGTTACGGCGACTCCACACGAGGAGCTTGACAGACAGCTCACCCAGGCGGCGTACTCCGAGGCGCGGAAGCGGTTCGAGGCGAAAGACCTTCAACTTCCGCCCAACTTCCCTTCGCCCGACGTTGCCGGCGGCCACTGACCAGCGCAAGCCAATCGGATCTTCTGTATACACTCCCCGCAACCCCGCTCCGGGGCCTTCAGGAGTCCGCCCATGGCCTGGTTCAGCCGCAAACAACGCAACCTCTCCACCACCCCCGGCCCACTCACCGCCCCCGCCAGACCAACAGCCGCCGACGCCGAACACGAGGCCCGCATCCGAGCCATCGGCGACGAGCTCTTCACCAAAGCCCAGTCCCAAAAAGCCGGCCTGCTCTCCAGCCGCTTCTACTCCGACAAGCTCATGGACTGGTCCATGCAGGACCAAGAGTTCAAGGTCCAGCTCTTCCGCTTTGTGGACGTCTTCCCCATGCTCACCACACCCGACATGGTTCACGACCACCTCGTTGACTACCTCTCACAGCCCGGCGTCACCCCGCCCCCAGGCATGGACCTCGGCATCAAGGCCGGCGGCATCGCCAAGGGCCTCATGACCAAAACCATCTCCTCCCAGATCAAGGGCATGGCCGGCAAGTTCATCGCCGGCACCGACGCCGCTTCCGCGCTCCCACGCCTCAAGCAACTCTGGGACAACGACATCGCCTTCTCCGTCGACCTCCTCGGCGAAGCCTGTGTCTCCGAAGCCGAAGCCGACGAATACCTCGACAAGTACCTCGACCTCGTCAACAACCTCCCCGAAACCGTCGCCGACTGGAAAGCCAAACCGCTCCTCGAAAGGGACCACCTCGGCAACGTTCCGCGCTGCAACGTCTCCATCAAAATCAGCTCCCTCTCCGGCAAGACCGACCCCATCGACTTCGAAGGCTCCATCGCCACCGTTATGACCCGCATCGACCCCATCCTCGATGCTGCGAAGGCCAAAGGCGTCTTCATCAACTTCGACATGGAGCACTACGAGTACAAAGACCTCACCATCGAGCTCTTTAAACGCTGCGCCATGAAGCACGCGGACGCCGACCTCGGCATCGCCATCCAGGCCTACCTCAAGTCCGGCCCCGACGACGCCCACGACCTCGCCGAGTGGGCCAAGGCCAACAACCGCCAGATCACGGTCCGACTCATCAAGGGCGCCTACTGGGACTTCGAAACCATCCACGCCGAGCAGATGGGCTGGCCCTGCCCCGTCTGGAACGAGAAGTGGCAAACCGACGCCTGCTTCGAGCAGATGGCCGACATCTTCCTCGATGCCTGCCCCCACGACACCAACGCCGGCGGCATCAAGCTCGCACTCGGCTCACACAACATCCGCTCCATCGCCCACACCATCGCCCGCATGGAACAGCTCGGCCTGCCCCCCGAGTCCCTCGAACTCCAGATGCTCCACGGCATGGCCGACGAGCTCAAGCACGCCGCAGCCCAGGCCGGGGTAAAGGGAGCAAACATCCGCGTCCGCGAGTACGTCCCCGTCGGCGAGATGATCCCCGGCATGGCCTACCTCGTCCGCCGACTCCTCGAGAACACCTCAAACGAATCCTGGCTCAAAGCCGGCTTCCTTGACAACGCCGACCCCGATCTGCTCTTCGCCAACCCCGCCTCCCTCAACACCGGCGCCACCAAGCCCGACCTCGCCGACGTCGCCCACGAGCGCCACATGCTCAGCCCCGCCGTCGAAGGCGTCGGCGACGGCCGCCCCTTCTACACCGAGCCCATGCGCGACTTCGCCGACCACGAAGACCGCGCCCACTTCCAGTACGCCATCGACAACGCTCAGCTCGAACCCATCGACAACAACGCCGCCACCGAAGCCGACGCTGTCAAAGCCCTCGACGTCGCCGCCGAAGCCTTCCCCCGCTGGCGCGACGCCGACCCCATCGCGCGAGCCAACGTCCTCGTCGCCGCAGCAGCCGAGATGCGCCACCGCCGCGACGAGCTCGCCGCCATCATGACCAAAGAAGCCGGCAAGCCCTGGCGCGAGGCCGACGCCGACGTCTGCGAAGCCATCGACTTCTGCGAGTACTATGCCCGCCTCGCACCCCAGCTCTTCACACGCAACCGCCTCGGCAAGTTCATCGGCGAGCTCGATGAAACCTTCTACCAGCCCCGAGGCCCCGCCGTCATCATCAGCCCCTGGAACTTCCCCCTCGCCATCTGCGCCGGCATGACCGCCGCCGCCCTCGTCACCGGCAACACCGTCATCGTCAAGCCCGCCGAGCAGACCCCCTTCATCGCCAAGCTCATGGCCGACATCTTCGTCTCCGCCATCCGCAAGGTCATCACCCGCCACGACAAGATCCTTTACGCCGAGCAGGTCCTCCAATACCTCCCAGGCCAAGGCGAAACCGTCGGCAGCACACTCGTCCGAGACCCACGCACCGCCATCATCGCCTTCACAGGCTCCAAAGCCGTCGGCCTCGACATCATCAACGCCGCGGGCCTGACCCCCGAAGGCCAACCCCACGTCAAAAAAGTCATCTCAGAAATGGGCGGCAAAAACGCCATCATCATCGACACCTCGGCAGACCTCGACGAAGCCGTACTCGGCGTCCGCGACTCCGCCTTCGGCTTCGCCGGCCAAAAATGCTCCGCCTGCTCCCGATGCATTGTCATCGACCCCGAAGGCCCCAACGGCCAACACATCACCCGCTTCACCGAACGCCTCGTCGAAGCCACCCGAGCCCTCGTCGTCGCACCCCCAACCAGCCCCTCCTGCGACGTCGGCCCAGTCATCGACGAAGCCGCCGCCGCCAACATCCGCCGCATGATCAACCTCGGCACCCAACACGGCGGCACACTCCTCCTCGGCGCCGACGACTTCCCCTCCTCCCCCGCGTGCGGGGGAGGTGGCCGCGAAGCGGTCGGAGGGGGCCCGGCGCACCAAGACACT
>JBCBMF010000226.1:0-4696 GCA_039822905.1 Planctomycetota bacterium | reverse complement strand
GGCTCCCGCGGGGGCCCATGCTTGCGAGCCGCACGCCTATCGTTGCGACCCAACTGAGGAGATTCCCGACCATGACCGAGGTGAAAGCGACGAACGTCCACTGGCACGAGGGCAACCTGACCCGCGAGGAGCGCTTCAAAGCGCTGGGCTCCAAGGGCTGCACGCTGTGGTTCACGGGCCTGTCGGCCAGCGGCAAGTCGACCGTCGCCAGCGCGCTTGAGCAGGTGCTCGTGCAGCAGGGCGTCAACGCCTACCGCATGGACGGCGACAACATCCGCATGGGCCTGAACAAGAACCTTGGGTTCAGCGCTGAAGACCGGGCCGAGAACATCCGCCGCATCGGCGAGGTGGCCAAGCTCTTCGCCGACAACGGCACCGTTGCGATCACCAGCTTCATCAGCCCGTATGCCGCCGACCGCGACGCCTGCCGGGCGCTGCACGACGAGGCGGGCCTGCCGTTCTTTGAGGTCTTCGCCGACACGCCGCTCGAAGAGTGCGAGAAGCGCGACCCGAAGGGACTGTACAAGAAGGCCCGCGCCGGCGAGATCAAGGGCTTCACGGGCATCGACGACCCGTACGAGGAGCCCAAGAACGCCGAGGTGGTGCTCAAGTGTGCCGAGAAGAGCGTCGACGAGTGCGTCGCCGAGTGCGTGGAGTTCTTGAAGTCCAAGGGCATCGTCGGATAAACGGATCAGAAATCGGAACCGTGCAGCGGCCCGCCCGGATTTCCGTGCGGGCCGTTGTTGCTTTCTGACCGTGACAAGGGCTGCCGAATCCTGTAGATTCGGAGATTCGATCGACCCGGGCGTCTCCCGAACCAGCGCGACGCCGACCCCTTTGGAGCGTCACCTTGACCCACCGATTCTCCCAGCTTGCCTTCGCTGCGTTCACCGCTGCTGCCGCGTTCCCGGTGCTGGCCGATCGCGGCATCGCGGTTCAGCCTTCCGACGCGAACAACAGCGGCTTCACGATCGACCTTGATGCGCTCGCGCAGGACGAGATCGAGTTCAAGCTGCCGGGCGGCGAGCGCGTGGTCGGGTTCATCTCTGACCGCGTCGCCCACGAGAACGGCAACCTCAGCTGGCAGGGCATCATCCCCGAAGCCGAGAACGGCTGGTTCAGCATCGCGGCCGCGAACGGCGTGGCGCACGGGTACGTCGACGCGGGCGGCGTCGGCGTGTACGAGCTCAAGTCCCGCGGCGATGACGCCGACCTCTACGACGCGGTGCGTGTCGACACGATGCTGTTCCCGCCGTGCTCGGGGCCGGTCATCCCGCCGGTTGAAGGGCGCGGCATCCCCGGTGCGCTCGAGCGCGCGATGATCGCCGAGGCGGCTTCGGGCACCGGAACGCAAGCGTCGCGCGGCGGCGTGACCACGATCGATGTCATGATCGTCTGGTCCGCCGAGGCCCGGCAGGGCGAGGGCGGCACCAACGGCATCACGGCGCTCGCGCAGAATAGCATCAACGTCTCCAACATCGCGTACGCCAACAGCGAGGTGAGCGATGTCGAGCTCAGGCTCGTGCACTTCGAGGAGGTCGTCTACAGCGAGACCGACAACTCGGGCACAGATCTGAACAACCTCCGCGGCACGAGCGACGGGTTCATGGACGGTGTGCACGCAACGCGCGACGCTGTCGCCGCCGATCTCGTCGCGCTGCTGCTTGATGACATCGGCCCGTCCTGTGGGCGCGCCTATCTCTCGCCGTTCAACGCGAGCTTCGGCTTCAGCGTGACCGACGCCGACTGCGCGGTGGGCAACCTGAGCTTCCCGCACGAGATCGGTCACAACCAAGGCCTTGCGCACGATTCCGGAAACGCGGGGAGTTCCATCTTTGACGACGGCTTTGGCTGGCGATGGTTCGGGACCAACGGCACGCAGTACCGTTCGGTCATGGCGTACTCGCCAGGCTCGCGTGTCCGGCAGTTCTCGAACCCCAACGTGAACTACGTCGGCACCCCCACCGGGACCGCGACCGCGAACAACGCGCGAGTCATCCGCGAGACGGCCGCGAGCGTCGCCTCGTTCCGCGAGGCGCTCGATCCGCTGACGTTCACGTTCCCCAACGGCCTGCCTGCCGATCTCGTCGAGGGCGAGTCCACCACGATCGCGATCGACATCGACCCGGGCACCGACGGGCCGCTCGACCCGTCGAGCGCAATTCTGTTCTATGGCTATGACGTCTCGGTGGTGCCGACGGGCTTCGCGCCGCTCGTCAACACGACCGCCCAGACCTGGGAGGCCCAGCTGCCGCCCGGGGTCTGCGGCCAGACGGCGTCCTTCTACGTTACGATCAGCAACGCGTCGCAGGAGATTTTCACCGCGCCGAGTGATCCGACAAGGCCGTTCACCGCGGTGGTGACCGACTGCGTCGACCCCTGCTCGGTCGCGGACACCAACGGGGACGGCGCTCTGACACCCGGCGACTTCAACGCATGGGTGCTCGCGTTCAACTCCGGTGCAGCAGCGTGCGACCAGAACGGCGACGGCCAGTGTGACCCGGGCGATTTCAACGCCTGGATCCTGAACTACAACGCGGGCTGCTGAGCCGCGGCGGGGCTGACCCCGGGACGAGCCCTACCCTCGCTTCTCACGCAAAGGAGCAGGGATATGGCCGACTACGCACGTCTTCTCGAAGCCGCTCAGGAGGCTGTGGTTCTGTCATCGGGTGTGTGCCGACAGGTGCAGGCCGCGTTGGACGAGGTCCGCGCGATCACCAAGGACGACAAGAGCCCGGTGACGGTAGCCGACTTCGCGAGCCAGGCCGTGGTCGCCCGGGTGCTGCGCGATCGGCTGGGCGAGGTCATCCTTGTTGGTGAGGAGGACTCGAAGTTCCTCCGCGAGCCAGATCACGGCGCGCATCTTGAAGCGGTGACCGCGGCCGTGCGCGAGGTGTACGACGACGTCGACAGCGACGAGGTCCTCGGCCTGATCGACATCGGCGCTGGAGACACGCACCACGCCGGGTTCTGGACGCTCGATCCGATCGACGGCACCAAGGGGTTCCTGCGCGGGCAGCAGTACGCGATCGCGCTGGCGTATATCGAACGGGGGACGCCGGTCGTCGGCGCGATGGGCTGCCCGAACCTGCCGGCCGCCTTCGGGAAAGCCCTCGACACGCCCGACCCAGAGGGCACGGTCTACATCGCGATCAAGGGCGACGGCGCGGGCCAGATCGTGGGCACCGGCGACCCGACGACCGTGCGGCGGAACGACCTCGAAGCATCAGACGCGATCGGCGTCTGCGGCTCCGTCGAGACCGCGCACACGAACATGTCCGACGAGGACCGGATCCTCCAGCACATCGTGGCGAACACCGATCATGCCGTACGCGAGCCCGTCCGGCTCGACAGCCAGTGCAAGTACGCCGTGACCGCGCGGGGACAGGCCGATGCGTATCTGCGGTTGCCGACGCGGCCGGGCTACGTCGAGCGCATCTGGGATCACGCCGCGGGCGCGCTGATCGCGTCTGAGAGCGGCTGCGCCGTCACCGACATCTTCGGGAACGCGCTCGACTTCGGGCAGGGCCGGGGGCTTGAAAAGAACAAGGGCATCGTGTGCGCCCCGCCGCGGGTGCACGGGCTGATGATCGGCGCGATCGAGGCGCTGGGCATTCAGCCGGCGTGATTTGAATCGCCCGCCCGGTGCATGCGATTCGCAGGTATTGGTGATCAGTTCGGCCGGGCATTCCGATACACTGCTGCAATGCTCAAGCTCACCCATGTTTGTGTAATCGCCTCAACGCTCGTCGCCGCGTGCTCGTTTGCCCAGCCGCTCACGCGTGACGGTGTGTGGACGCCGCTGCCGGGCCTGCCGATCGATATCTCGAACAACGCCGTGACGAGCGTCAACAACGGCGACGGCACGTGGTCGCTGTACTCGTTCATGGGCATCCGCTCGCCGGGCGACGGGACGGACTCGACGGTCGAGTCATTTAGACTCGACTGGTCGGAGACAACCGGCGCGATCGGCGGCTGGCAGCAGATCACCGACGCCCCGCGGCGGAACAACCGCGCCAAGGTCGCGGCGAGCGCGGTGACCGTCGCGGGCGAGGTGTACCTGATCGGCGGGTATACCACCGGGCGTCGTGAGTTCACCGAGGAGCGGCTGTTCCGCTACGAGCCGGACACGGACACGTACACAGAGCTCGCGTCCGTGCCGACCGAGGTCGACGACACGGTGCCGGCGGTCTTCCGCGATCGCTACATCTATCTGATTTCGGGCTGGCACGGGCCGATCAATGACAACACGACGGCCGTCCAGGTGTACGACACGCAGACCGATACGTGGAGCGTTTGCACGCCGATCCCGGGGCCGTTCGACGGGCTGTTCGGGCATGTCGGCGGGATCGTTGAAGACGACTCCGGTGCGACGCTGCTGTACGCCGACGGCACGGTGAGCAACGGCGGCTTTCTGCCCTCGTCGCGCGTGTTCGCGGGGCGCGTGACCGATGCGGACCTGACGAGCATCGTGTGGACGGAGATCGAGCCGCACCCCGGGCCCAACACGTACCGCGCCGCCGGAGCGCTCGGCGCAACGCCGGGCGGCTGGATCATGGCGGTCGGCGGGACGGACAACCCGTACAACCTTTCGGGTGTCGGCTACAACGGCGTGCCTTCCGAGCCGAGCAAGGTTGCGGTGATCCATCGTCGCGGGCTTGCCCTCGAACGCGAGCTCACGCCATCGGCCGGTCGC
>JBCBMF010000225.1:0-4713 GCA_039822905.1 Planctomycetota bacterium | reverse complement strand
GTCGGCGCTCGACAAGCCCATGGCCGACGACCCCGAGGGCGCAACCCCCGCCGAGAAGCTCGCGCCCCAGGCCTTCGCGTTCACCTCGCCGCTGGTCAGCAAGGCCGACGGCGGCAAGTTCGGGAAGACCGAGTCCGGCGCCATCTGGCTCACCCGCGAACGCACCAGCCCCTACACCTATTACCAGTTCTGGCTCAACACCGCCGACGCCGACGTGGGACGCTTCCTCAAGACCTTCACGCTGCTGCCGCGCGACGAAATCGAACGCCTCGAACGCGAGGTCCAGGACAACCCGTCCAAGCGAGAGGCCCAGCGCACGCTCGCCCGCGAGGCGACATCGCTGCTGCACGGCGAAGATGAAGCCGCACAGGCCGAGAGCGCCGGAAAGGCCCTGTTTTCAGGCGATATCAGGGGCCTACCCGCGCAGCTGCTCGACGAGGTCCTGGGCGGCGCACCCGCCACTATCGCAAGCAAGGACACGCTGGGGCCGGGCCTGTTCGTGCTCAATCTGCTCATCGAGACGGGCCTCGCCAAGAGCAAGCGCGAGGCCAAGCAGTTCCTCGAGTCCGGCTCGGTCAGCGTCAACGGCGACAAGGCCGACCCCGACCGCGCGATCACGGCAAACGACCTGCTCCACGGCAAGGTCGTCGCGCTCCGACGCGGCAAGAAGAACTGGCACGTTCTCAGATTCGTATAGCGATCGAACTGCGAACTAGGCGCCGCCGAGCCGACGCAACTCGCCCGGCTGCTCCGCGTGACCCGTCCGCGCGCTCAAGAGCGCCGCGTGCGCCGTCGCGAGCACGCCCGCCAGATCAACGGGCACCGCCCGCGGCGCCTCGCCTAGCACCGCGCGAAGATCATCCGCGATGATCGCTGCCGCGAGATCATCGCCGCCGTGGTCGGCCGTCATCGTCTCGACGAGCAAGCCCGCCGCGTCGTACCAGTCGACCTTCGAGTCATCGGCCACGATCCGCCCGCCCGGCCCGAGCAGCGTCACGCTCCGCGACCACGCCGCCGCGCGGTCCGAAGCAAACAAACTCGCCGAGTGCCCATTATCAAAGCGGAACGTCGCGGCCAAGTGCCCGTGCAAGCCCCGCAGTGTTTCCGGCGTCGCCGGGTCGTCGCTGCCGGGCGTGTGCGCTGCGTCGACCGACATCGGCTCGCCGAGCAGCGACGTCAGCAGGTCCGCGGCTCCCGTCAACCGCGCACCCAGCGAGCCCTCGGCTGACCTTCCCAGCGTCACGATCGACACCGCCTCGATCGGCCCGAAGCTCTCCAGGAGATCGTGCGCCCGCCGAAACGCCCGGCCCCTGCGCACGAGCGGCGCGAACACCACGCGCTCCTTCGCCACGTCCGACGCGTCCTGCCACGCCGGGTCCGTCAGGTGCAGCGACAGCGGCGGGATCGGCTCGAGCGATGCGATCGTCACGCCCCGCTGCGCCGCGTCGATGATCGTGCGGAAATCGTCGGTCGACGAGCCATCCGCAAACGCGCCGGGGTCGCCCACGAGCACCAGCTTCGCGTCGGTCGTCGCGATCAGAGCCCGCAGGTCAGTCGCACGCTCGGCGTCGCGCAGCCGGGCCAGGTCGCTCCCGCCCTCGCCGCCGGCGACAGACAGTTGCAGATCGGCCCCGTCGAGGATGCGTGTGACCAGCGAAACCTGATCGGCTCGCATCCAAGCGGCGGCGGTCTTCGCGGGTCCGTGCGTCATGCCGCGCATGCTATCCGCGCGTGTGTAGACTTGGAGCGATCACGCGCCGCAAGGCGATCGCGGGTCGGGGACGGTCCCCGGCCTGAGGAAAGTCCGAGCACGGCAGGACACGGTGGTGGGTAACGCCCACCCGCTGTTGGTCACTTCGCGGCCCGCAGCGAGGGAAAGTGCCGCAGAAAGCAAACCGCCGATGGCCGGGCCCGCCCCGGCACAGGCAAGGGTGAAAGGGTGCGGTAAGAGCGCACCGCCCGGCTGGTGACAGACGGGGCACGGCAAACCCCACCGCGTGCAAGGTCAAGCAGTTCCCGCCTCTCCTGAGGACGACTTGTCCGGTCGATCGGGAACGGGTGGACCGCTCGGGCGTCCGCCGAGAGGCGGAGCCCGTACCGCGCCGGCAACGGCGTGCGGCAGAGAAATGGTCGCCGCGCCACGCAGGCCCACGGGAACCGCGGGGCGCACAGAACTCGGCTTACCAGCAACGCGCGTGGCCGCGAAAAACGAAGGCCCCGGGAACCAACCCCGGGGCCTTCGGCCTTTGCATCGTCTTGGCAGGCGGCGGGAAACGCCCGCCCGCGTGGTCAGTCGGCGAGCGCGCTCATCGTCGGCAGCTTGGCCGGACGCAGCGCGATATTCGTCTCGATCCGGAAGTTGCTCTCGCTCGTGTGCCGCTCGGCGAAGAAGAGCTTGAGCTGGTACGTCTCGCCAGGTTCAAGGCCGAGCTCCTCCGCCTTCTCGTCGAGGTTCACCGACCGCGACATCTGTCCGTGCACACCGCCGATGTCGATGGCGAGCTTGCCGTTGATGAACACCCACACATCGTCGTCGCCTGTAAACGTGTACACGAGATCATCATCGCGGTCCTTCGGGTCGCTGTACGTGAACTCGGTTTCGAGCTCGTACGTGAAGTGGAAGTTGTGCGTGCCCGGCGCTGACCAGAGCAGTCCTTCCATGGAAAGACCATACCCCTGGCTGTCGATCGGGAAGAAGTACTCCGGGCGCTCCTTCGCGAAGACGTACACCGGGCCGCCCACCCGGTTCTCACGGGTCAGCTCGATTGTGAGCGGCATCGACACGTTCACGCCCGGCACGTCGCGGTACCACTGATTAAAGCTCTCCTCGGACGTGACACCCGCGTTCTGACCCCAGCCCCGCGAGGCGGCGAGGTCGACGTTCAGCACGGGCTTGCCGTCTTCGCCGAGATCATCGAGCACGATGTTCTCGTTGTGCGAGCCGGGGTACGTCTCGAAGTCGGGATGCGAGACCTGGAAGTCTCTCACAACGCCGGTGAGACGGATCGACTCGATGCCCGCCGTCGGGTCGTCGGTGGAGGTGATCCCGCCCTGTGCTGCCGAAAGGCCCGTGAGTCCGCCCGCACACGCGAGTGCGGCGAAAAGTGCTGTGTTCCTGTGCATGCTGATTCTCCCGCAATGAAGTGACACATCTCGATCACTCCAATACGGGATGGCACGCACAACCCATTACGGGGGAGAACTTCCAGAATGCAGACCGTTCGCCCCGGCGCAACCGGCACAGGCCGCACAGACCGGCACGATTCGCCCGCATCTCAGTCTGCCCAGCAGGGACGCTAGCGGTCCAACTGACGACGCACCGGGTTCACGAATCGCTTCGGAGCCAGCCGCCGGCCGAAGTGCACGTTCTGATCGCGCTGGGCGCTCACCATGATGAACGGCGTCACTTCGTCGCGGATCGGGTCGAGCCAGAGCAGGCCCTCGAGCTCGGACGTGGGCTGGTCGAAGTCGAGCACGCGTTCCGAGGCGATCGAGCCGGTGGAGTCGAGCGTGATCTCGGTCAGCCGGAAGCCGACGCCCGCCGTCTGGTTCTGCACGAGCCAGAGCTCGCCCGTGTTGCCGCGTGACGCGAGCGACTGCACGAACGGGCCGCACGACGTCTCGGCGACGATCACGCCAACGGTCGATGTGCGATCGGCGGCGAGCAGCGCGAGCGGGTCGTAGAGCCTCAGCGCGTTGCTCTGTTCGCCGTAGTCGCTCGTCGCGAGCACGACCCGGCCGCCGGGCAGCGTGACAAACATGGGCCGTGTGCCGTTGATCGCGGCATCGTCGACGACAACATGCAGCACACACCCGTCGAGATTGCCCTGCCGGATCGCGCGGGCGAAGTCGATCTGGAACATCGTGCCCGTCTGATCAACCGTGTTGCCGAGCCAGTAGCCGAAGTTCGGGTGCCAGGTCAGCCCGGTCGGGTGCGGCGCAACGTCCCGGCCGCCCTCGGTCAGGATGACCTGCCGCCCGCTGAACCGCAGCGTCTGACGCCCGTCGTCGCCGGTCGACAGGAAGAACTCGCGGATCACGCCCGGCCCTTCCTCGCCCGGCTCGCGGGCGTACAGGTCGCCCAGGATGTAGATGAAGTCGCCCTCGGCGAAGATGCCCTGCGCCGCGCCCACGCCATCGACCGTCACGCTGTGGTTGATCTCGTACAGCCCGTCCGCTTCGGTGCCGGCCTGCGACAGCACCGGAGCCGCCCGCGGGGGAAGCGGCGTCGGGATCGGCGGCTGCTGCTGGATGCAACCAACAAGCAGCGCGGCCGGCGCGGCGAGAGCGAGAAGCGAGAGCGTCAGTCGGGTGCGGATCATCGGTGGCGGTCCTTCGCTGCGAGCACTTTTCTCGGGTGCAGTCTACCGCCCTCGCCGGGCCGCAACGCAGACGATGAAGCTGTCGCCCAGCCAGTCCGGGTCCGTGATCGGCTCGGCGAACACGTTCCCGTCCTCGTCCTCCGCGTCCGGCAGCTGGGCGTAGACCTCGACCGCCTCGAAGCCCGCTTCGAGCATCGCGTCGCGAAGCTCGGGCAGCGACCACAGCCGCCAGCGGTACACAAACGCCTCGGGCAGCTCCAGCACGCACTCGTCCGCATCAAACACCCGGAAGTGCAGCACGTCGGTCACGAGCCCCGTCATCGGGTCGGCCTCGCGCTGCTCCCACGTGTACACGCAGTGCCGCCCGTGCGCCAGAGGGATCTGCTTCTCC
>JBCBMF010000224.1:0-4740 GCA_039822905.1 Planctomycetota bacterium | reverse complement strand
CGCTTCGGGTACAAGATCGCTCGCGATAGCCCCGGCGTTGGCGTGCTCGAACCGCATGGTGCCTGCGGAGCGGATCATGCGGTCGGCGACAATCAGGTTGCCGCCGCCCGCGAAGCCGCCGGAGCGGAGCGTTGTCTCCAGCCGGACCTGCTCGCCCTCGCCCGGCGTGCCGATGATGAGCAGGTCGGCGGATTCGCCGAACAGCCGGTTGGGCGTCAGCCCGGCGGGCCCGATGATCGGATCGAGCCAGGGCCCGAGCAGCGCCGTGCGCACGTTGCGCAGCGCGATCTCGCCCGAGACACCGGGAACCCCGGGCCTGAGCGAGCCGGACGCGTCAAGCACGTCCGTCGCCGCGATCGACACGTTGAGCGTGCCCGCGGATCGCCCCTCGACCTCCACCGCGGCGCCGGCGACAAGCGTCGCCTGTTCGCGCAGCCTGCGCAGATCGATCTCGGCCTCGCTGGCGCGCAGCGCAAACGCGGGATCGCGCCCGTTCACGAGGATGCTGCCGGTGGTCGGGCCCAGCGCGATGTTGATAACACCCGAGAGCGCACCGAGATCGAGCGGTGCATCGTCGGACTGCGCGCCAAGATCGAACGCAACATCGCCGAGCCGGATGTCGAGCGATGCGCCTTCATCGACGGTCACGCCCGCGTCGGCGAGCATGTCGGACAGATAGCCCGATGCCGACCGCACGCTGATCCGCGACGCGTCCGCGGTTGTCCGGAGCACATCGTCATCGACGCGGAAGCCGACGGCGGCGGTCACGTTGTCGGACTCGAGATCGAGCCGGAGCCCGGTGCGATCCCCCGAGGTGACCGCGAGCTCTGCGGACAGCGTGGGCCCGAAGTCTCGCGTGAGCACCAAGCCCGTCTCGCCTAGCAGCGACGCGAGCAGCGGGCCGACGACGGCAGTGGAGACCTGCGCAACATCGAGCGTCGTCCGGCTGCCGGCGATCATCGATGCTGGGTTGGTCATAAACCCGCCGTCGGGCCTGAGCACGCGGAGACCGTCGCTCAGCAGCGACAGCTCGCCCGCCCGGCTGCCGTCGAGCGACACCGATGTCGCGGCCTCGATATCGATGCCGTCGATCATGCTGCGTGTCGCGGCCGAGGCGAGCAGCGGGTCGATGCGCCACGGCGCGCCGTCGAGCGAGCCCGCGAGCTCTCCCGTTTCGATCACGGCTTCGAATCGCGTGTCGGACACGGCGAATGTCTGCGGGTCGAGCGTGAGCGCCGCGTCGGTGAGCCGAAGCGAGACGTCTGGGGTTGCATCGAGCGTGAACACCCGGCCGTCGTTGAGCGTGATCGGCTGGCCGACCAGCTCGCCAAGGTCCGGAAGGATGCCCGCGAGGACCGGGCCGGCGAGCGTTGAGGTTGCCTCGTCGCCGTCGAGCGTCACGCGGTAGCCGGCGTCGGTGCGAACGACGACCGCCATGACATTCGCTTGTGCGTCGTCGCCGGTCGCGGTCAGCGAGAGATGACCCGAGCCGAACGTGACGCTGTCGCGCTCGACATCGAGATCCGACGCGGCGACGGTGAGGTGCACTTGGGCGTCTGCGAGTTCGTGCGCGAGACCGAAGTCGAGGACCGCTCCGAAGCCGGACGGCTCGTACGCCACAGAGCCGTCAATCGCTGACAACAGCACGGGAGCCTGATCGAGCTCGCGCCACTCGATGTCGAGGTTCTCTGCGATCAGTGTCGCACTCAAATCGGGTAGCGTGAGCGGCTCGCCGTCGTCGGGTCCCGGCGGCGGGAAGGGCGCGATCGAGCCGTCTGCGCGACGCTCAAGCACCAGCGAACCGGCAACGGTGACCTCGCCAAGCTCGCGCGGTGAGAGCGCGAGACGGAACAGCGGCGTGTCGACCTCTAGCGTGAGCGCGGCGTGCTCTTGCAGCGCGTCATCAAGGATCGACAGCCCCTCGATCCGCGGCCCGGCGAACCACCTCAGCCTGATCGTGTCGATCCGCACAGTGGCGTCGAGCGACTCGGCGAGCCGCTGCTCAACCATTGGCCTGAGCACCGGGCCGGCGACCAGCGGCGCGATGGCGACGAGGACGACGAGCACGAGCACCAGCCCGCCGCCGATCTTCAGAAGGCGGCGACGCTTCTTCGGCGGCTTGCCGAAGTCGGACACGGCGGCGAGGCGCTCGGCCTGCTCGGCCCGTTGGATGGCTTCGATGGCGGCGGCATCGTCGATCGATTCGCCGGGGTGCCGAGGCTCGTGCGTCTCCACGCGGGCGTCCTCCTGTGGTCAGCTCTCAGCGTACGTCGGAAAACGAACGCGGGCCCGGATCTGTTCCGGGTGTCATACGCGGAGAGTGACAACCAGTTGACAGAACGCCACGCATTGGCGAGGCCGAACCGCAAGCGAGGCATTTCCAGCTCGCGGGTGCCTCGCTCACGCTTCGGCCTCGTTGAAAGCCCATCGCGGTCGCTATTTCGCCCCCGGTTAGTCCTCGTCGGCCTTGGCGATCTGCCATTCCTCGAGGTCGACCGGGGCCTGCCGGCCGAAGATCGTGACCAGGACGCGGACGGTGCCCTTCTCGGGGAACAGCTCGTCGACCGTGCCCTCATAGCCCTCGAACGGGCCCTCCTTGATCGTGACGGGCTCGCCCTTCTCGAACGACAGCTTGATGACCGGCTCGTCCTCGGGCTTCTTGCTGTCCTGGAGCATCTTCTCGATCTCGTGCTGGGCCATCGCGGTCGGCCGACCGGCGGTGCCCACGAAATCGCCCACGCCCGTGGTCTCCTTGATCAGGAAGAACACGTCCTGCGGGATTCGGCCGTCGTCTTCGAGCTGCATCTCGACGAAGACGTAGCCCGGGTAGAGCTTGGTCTCGGTGATGCGCTGCTTGCCGCCCTTGATCGTCTTGGTCTTCTCGGTCGGCACAAGGATCCGGCCCACGAGGTGGGTCATGCCCTCGATCTGGACCTTGCGGAGCAGCGTCTCTCGCACGGACGACTCTTTGTTGGAAGCGACGCGGAGCACGAACCAGTCCATGCCGGACTGGCGGACGGGCTCATCCTCGGCGATGACGTCGCCCTTTTCGTCGGGCGTGCCGTCCATGACGCTTTCGGCCGGGGCCGACTCTGCCGGTGCTTCGGCGGGAGACTCGGCAGATGCGTCAGCTTCGGGCTGCGGCTCGGTGACGCCGTTGGTGGTGTCGTGCTCGGTGTCGGCCATGATCGGACCGCCTTTCGGACCTTGCTGCGCGATCACCGCGCCGCTGGGTTACTGCAGAACGTTGATGAGTCGGAAGAACGAGCCGAAGCCGTAGTCGACCACGAAGATGCCCGCCGCGAGCAGGAAGGTCGCGATAACGACAACCATCGTCGAGCCCTGGACCTCCTTGCGGGTGGACCAGTGGACCTTCTTCATCTCGCCGTCGGTGGCGATCAGGAAGTCGACCGCGGGCTTCTTGACGGCAACGAAGAAGTAGATCAGGATGGCGCCGACGAGCAGGATCAGCCCCGCGATGCCGGCCTGGATGTAGATGCGCTCGACGATGTCGATGCCGACGGCCGAGTCGATCTCGGCCCGCAGGCCTTCGCTGCCGCCGGTCAGGCCCTGGGCGGACTGGAGCGTCGCGCTCGACGGGATAAGCAGTGAGCCCGAGTCCAACGCGACATCGCTGACAATCAGCTCGGCCGAGCCCGTGCCCTGATTGCTGTAGGACTGCACCACGGCCGAGCCCGTCTTGGTCCGCTGGCCATCGAATGTTTCGAAGACCTCGATCACCGTGCCCGGCTGGGGCGCGTCGCCGCGGACGGCCACGAGGCCGACACGCTGGGTCGGCTGCGGCAGACGGATCGCCGCGGCCTGTGCGAACGCCCACGCGGCGGCGGCGAGCACAACGCCGCCCGCGAAGATCGCCGTCAGCACGCGGACCCAGTACCCCTGCCCCTGCTTGTAGATCGCGCCGCTCACGGTGTGGGTCGCCCCCGTTCGGTGATCCGCGTTTGGCTGCGGATCGCTTGGGTCTTCAAACCTGATTTCTCAAACTTGGCTTCTCAAACACGCCAGGAGAGACTCGAACTCCCGACCGGTGGATTTGGAATCCACTGCTCTACCAACTGAGCTACTGGCGTAGAGCCGAACTGCCTCTCCGGGCGATCCGGGTTACTTGCGCTTGATCTTGTGCAGCGTGTGCTTGCGCAAACGCGGCGAGTACTTCTTGATCCCGTCCTTCATCTTCTCGGGCAGGCCGCCCTTGACGTTCACCTGCGTGCGGTAGTTCAGGTCGTTGCACTCGGTGCACTGGAGCCACACGTACTCGCGGGCGTTGGACTTCTTCTTGGCCATCGGAGGCCTCCCTTTCAACCCGAACTCTGCACTGTGCCCGCGGCACCCACCATGGGCCGCGAGCATTCGAACGAAAAGCACCCCGACCGCTCTCGCGGACGGGGCGTGAAGAATCAGATCACTCGATGATCGCGGTCACCGTACCCGAGCCGATCGTCCGGCCGCCCTCGCGGACCGCGAAACGCAGGCCCTCTTCGATGGCGACGGGCTTCTCGCCCAGGTCGACCTCGACCTCGATGTTGTCGCCCGGCATGCACATCTCGGCGCCGCCGAGCAGCTTGATCGACCCGGTCACGTCGGTCGTCCGCATGTAGAACTGCGGGCGGTAGTTGCTGAAGAACGGCGTGTGACGGCCGCCCTCTTCCTTGGTCAGGACGTAGACCTGACCCTTGAACTTGCTGTGGGGCTTGATCGAGCCCGGCTTGACGATCACCT
>JBCBMF010000223.1:0-4746 GCA_039822905.1 Planctomycetota bacterium | reverse complement strand
GATTAGTTCGGCCTCTCCGATGCCGAGCTGCTGATTGGTGGAGATGTTGCCGAACTAATCAACACGCTATTCGTACCGGCCGACCCAGAAGGCGTCATGGCCGAACTCATTACGGGCGACATCGCGAAGATCGAAGCCTCGAACTCGCTCGTCCCGCCATCGATCGCGAGCCTCCCCACCGCAGCGAACAGCGTCATCCTCGGCCCGCTCTTCGTCCGGGCCCCTAACAACGGCGGCGACGGCTGGGGCGACGACCCCGATACCCCCGACATCGACGAGTCCGCGAATGACGACTTCGGCGATCTGCGCCTCGCCGGCGCGTCGCCCGCCATCGACGCGGGGGACGCATCCCTGGGCACCACGCTAGCGACCGACCTCGACGGCAACCCCCGCGTAGCCGACGACCCGGGCGTGCCGGGGGAAGGCATCGACATCGGCGCGTACGAGTTCCAAGACACCAGCTGCCTCGCCGATGTCAACCAAGACGGCGAGCTCGGCCCCAACGACTTCAACGCATGGGTCCTCGCCTTCAACGACAACAGCCCGTTCGCGGACCAGAACCGCAACGGCCAGATCACGCCCAACGATTTCAACGCCTGGATCTTGAACTTCAACGGAGGCTGCTAAGCCATGTCAAAGCACACGGCATTACTGAGCCTCGTCCTTCTCACGGCAGCGAGCGGTCAACCTCAGAACACCCTGCGTGTGCCCGCAGACTTCGCAACGATCCAGGCCGCGTTCGATGCCGCCCAAACCGACGACACGATTGAGATCGCCGCGGGGACCTTCGCAGAGCACGTCGTCATCCCGGCAAACGCCGACGCGATCTTTGTTCGAGGCGCGGGACAGGGGCTCACGATCTGGACGGGCGACCTTGACGGCGACGGTGATCCGGACGGCGGCCAGATCACCAGCAGCACGTCGTCCACCGACGGTCCAAGGCTAACCGTATCAGGCATCAGCTTCATCAACGGCGGTGGCGGCCCCGAACGTGCTGTGCGCATCTCACCCGCCGGCGGAGCGGCTTTCGAGGACTGCGAGTTCATAGGAAACCGCAGCGACAACAACGGTGCAGCCATCAGCTACTTTTCACGCGCCTCGCTCAGACTGGAACGGTGCCGGTTCATCGGCAATGTCTCAGCAGCGAACAGCGCTGTATCCGTCAGAAGCCAGGGCCTCAACATCAACGCCAGCTACTTCGCGGGCAACCGAGGCGGGGTCGGCAGCGGCGCTGTCCGCTTCGATACATGGGATGCATTCCTTGACGTACCGATACGGATCTCCAACACCACATTCGTTGGCAACACTGGCCCCGACACCGGCGCGGTGTACGTCACGGAGATCTCTGAGTTCACTGGGTGCACGTTCGCAGGTAACACGCCGCTCGTTGATCTGCCCGGCACCTCGACAGCCGTCTTCTCCGTCACGGGCTTCGACCTTGTCGGCCGTCTCTCCAGTGGACCGGTGAACGGCCGCAACAACATCGTGCTCCTCAACGAGACTGTCCCGGGCTTCGTCACCGGCGTCGACCCGGCATGGGCCACCAATATCGGTGCCAGCCCCGTGCCCGGCGGCACGACCTTTCTCGACCCCCTCTTCACTCGCAACCCCTCCGACGGAGGCGACGGCTGGGGCGACGACCCTGCAACCCCCGACATCGACGAGTCGCTCAATGACGACTTCGGCGATTTGCGTCTCCGCCCAGGTTCGCCCGCGATCGACGCGGGAACGAACGGCTTCTTCATGCCGGGCGATCTCGACCTTGACGGCAACCCACGCCTCGCCGACGACCCGGGCATACCCGGCAACAACGTCGACATCGGCGCGTACGAATTCCAGGGCACCACCTGTCTCGCCGATGTCAATCTGGACGGCGACCTCAACCCCAACGACTTCAACGCATGGATTCTCGCGTTCAACTCGCTCAGCCCGCTCGCAGACCAGAACCGCAACGGCGACCTGACGCCCAACGACTTCAACGCCTGGATACTGAACTTCAACGCGGGGTGCGACTAAGCCTCGACACGGGAACCGGCCGATATCCGATACATGAAGCACAGCGGCTTTGTCATTACTCCGCTCGTCGCCTGGCCCGCCGTCAGCCTGATCGTGTGCGCTGCCCCCTTGTCCGCACAGCCCGCCGAATCGCCGCCCGGAGCGATCATCTATCCGGCGATCATCAATGCGGACGGCGCACCGTTCTCGATGGCTGGGGATGACCGACGCGTCATCGTAGCGAACACGAGCCAGTTCACCCCGAGCGGAGCAGACGAGTACGCAATCGTTTTCGACCGACTCACTGGTGAGGAACTGCATGTCTTCGAGCCGGATCGGCCGATCGAAACCACCGAGTACGCCTCGGCCGCGACGCTCTGGGAGGACCTCGCCTTCGTGAGCGGCCGCATCCGGACCGACGACGGTTCGCGACGAGGATTCGTCGACGTCTTCGATCTCAACACCGGGCAGCGGATCGACACGCTGAGCGCGCCGGGCAACGAACCCGGAAGCGGAGACAGCGACCGGTTCGGCTTCTACCTCGAAGCCGCCGGCGGCAGGCTCGCCGTGGCTGATCCCTTCGCGGGGTACCCGGGAGAAAGCTCGGGCCAGATCGTCGTCTATGCGCTGCCCGACCTGACGGTGCTTTACGAGCTGAACGAGAGCAACACTACGCTCGAGACCTTCGCAACGGAACTGGCCCTCAGCGATGAGCACCTCGTCACGATCCGCGGCTTCCCCGAAGACATCGGCAGCACCGGTGCGAGCCTCCTCGTCTTCGACGCGGCGACCGGGGCCCAACTCGCCCAGGCCAACCCCGTCGTCGACGGAGAGACAATCACCGTCTTCCTCGGGGACCTCGCCGTATCCGACCGGTACGCGCTGGCGGCGAACGTCAACAGCAGCCGCGGCGATCAAAGCGCGGGAGAGGTTTACGTCTTCGATCTCCAGCAACTCGCCTTCGTAAGCTCCTTCACGCCCCAGCCGCCCGCGCGATCCTGGTCGATGGGTGCCGGCATGGCCGTGCAAGGCAGCGTCGCGGTCGTGTCGTCGCCCCAGACGCAGTTTGTCGACGAAACCGGACGCATCGATGTCGTGTCACTGCCGACAGGGACCGTGCTGAATTCGATCGAGGCCTTCGAACGCCCGGATTTCTCGGGCTTCCCCGCGGTCGAGCGGTTCGGCCAAGCGGTTGAGCTCGCCGCAGGAGGCGTGCTCGTCTCGTCGTGGTACTTCTTCATGTCTGAGGGACGCGTGGACTGGATCCCGATCAACGAGCTCTGCCCGGCTGACTCGAACCGCGACGGGCTGCTCAGCCTCGCCGACCTCGGCGCATGGATCATCGCGTACTCGGAAGACGAAGACCTCTGCGACCAAAATCAAGATAGCGCGTGCACCCCAAACGACTTCAACTCATGGATTCTGAACTTCAATGCCGGCTGCTAGCGATGGCCTCCGCACTGCCCACTCAGCACCGTGCACACTTCCATCTGCCGCACGCCGAGTCACAGCGTCGCCGTTGCACAGACCGGGCAAGAGTGTCTCGAAGTCCTAAAGAACGCTTCGCCACTCCCGATGCGGCCTTGAGCGATCATCAGCCGCGAAAATCGCAGCAGGTGTCCGCACCCGAACCCGCATTACTCTCCAAGGCCAGGGCCAGACCTTGAGCATGGACACCGCAGACCGAGCAACAGGGCCCAGCCTTGGCAGTCCGAAAAGACGGTGACGCGTCATCCGATCGCTTCGGCACGGGGTCTGTGCACAAACACCGCAACACCGCTCAGCACACCAACACCCCGGGTGCGACTCGAACGCACAACCTGCGGATTAGAAGTCCGCTGCTCTATCCAGTTGAGCTACCGGGGCACGACAAATAGTAGACGGAGTCGCCGTCAGGGCGTCTAGAATGGGCTGTGTCGCGAACCAATAGCATGCCGACCGCGCAGGACGCCGTGTCCCCATCCCGCTTTCGCCCTCGCTCGTCGACCGCGTGGCGGGAGTTTCTGCTTCTAAGCAAGCCCGGGATCACCAGACTGGTCACAATCGCGTCCGGGGTCGGCTTCGCGGTCTCAGCGGCGTGGTCATCCATCGAACCGGCCTCGATGATCGTCCAGATCCTCGGATGCCTGGTCGGCACCGCAATCGCCTCTGCCGGCGCCAACGCCCTTAACCAGATCGTGGAGGTCGACCGGGATGCCCTTATGCGGCGGACCGCGAACCGGCCGCTCCCCGCGGGCAGGCTCGATCGCGGCTCGGCATCGATGTTTGCGATCACCTGTGCCCTCAGCGGGCCCGTGCTCATCGGGGCGACCTCAAATTGGTTCGCCGGCTTGGTCGCAGCGGCCACGATCTTCCTCTACGTCGGCGTGTACACACCCCTCAAGCCCGTAAGCCCGGTCTCGACCTACATCGGTGCCATCCCCGGCGCACTCCCCTGCCTCATCGGCTGGACCGCCGCCTCGCCGACGCCCGTTGCAGACGTCCTGGCAGCCCCCGCATGGTCGGTGTTCGCCATCCTCGCGGTGTGGCAGATTCCGCACTTCTTCGCAATCGCAATGATGTACCGCGACCAGAACCGCAAGGCTGGATTCAAGCCGCTCCCCGATGCCGCGACGTCGAGCACCGTCGCGCGATGGGTTCTTGGGTGGACCGCGGCAACCGTCGCGGTCTCGGCAATACCGCTGCTCACCATGCCATCGCTGGTTGGCGTGCTTTACACGGTTGTCGCTGCCGCCATGGCCGCTGTCTTCG
>JBCBMF010000222.1:0-4806 GCA_039822905.1 Planctomycetota bacterium | reverse complement strand
GTGGTCAGGTTACCTGACCACGCACCTGCCGTGGATCGGCGAGCGCACCCGGGACATCGACGGTGCGCACGTCGAGTACTTCCGCGGCATCCGCAACCCCGTGGGCGTCAAGCTCGGACCGGCCGCCGACGGCGACACCGTGAGCGCCCTGCTCGACCGCCTGAACCCGACGAACGAACCCGGCCGCGTCGTGCTCATCGTCCGCATGGGCGCCGAGCACGTCGAGAACAGCCTCGGCCCGCTCATCCGGAGCATCGGCGATCGCACCGTCCTCTGGGTCTCCGACCCGATGCACGGCAACACGCGCTCGACCAGCTCGGGACGGAAGACCCGCTCGGTCGACGACATCCGCGCCGAGCTCGAAGCCAGCATCGATATCCACAGCCGCCTCGGCACCCACCTCGGCGGCGTCCACCTCGAGCTCACCGGCGAGGACGTCACCGAGTGCATCGGCGGCGCGACCGACATCACCGAGGACCAGCTCGACAGCAACTACGCCACCGCGCTCGACCCGAGGCTGAACTACCAGCAGGCCCTCGAGCTCGCGTTCCTGCTCGCGAACAAGCTGACATGAGGACAGGCATGATCGCGCACCTCCTTAGCCTCGTCCTCTGCCTCCCTCTCCCCCCCGGGGAGAGGGTGTCGAGCGAAGCGAAGACGGGAGAGGGGAGGCAGCAGGCCGGGCCCGCCGTACCCGTCACCCCCCTCGCGCAAACCCTCACGATCGGCGAACCGCAGGGCGACACCACCCCCGACCTGATCCTCGTCCCGGGCATCGGCCTCTCGCTCGAAGTCTGGCGGCCCTGGATGGTCGCCAACGCCGACCGCTACCGGATGCACGCGGTCACCCTGCCCGGCATGGCCGGCACTGCGCCGCCGCCGCTTCCCGATCCGCCGAGGAGCGACACGCCGTTCCTTGACAACGCCGCCGCCGCGATCGCCTTGTACATTGAAGAGAACGACCTCGATCGGCCCATCGTCATCGGTCACGGCACGGGCGGCATGGTCGCGATGCTTACCGGCGTGCGCACACCCGAGCTCGTCGGCGGCGTGGCCTCAATCACCATGGCGCCGGCCGTGCCCATCGCACGCTCGGCGCTGACCGAGCAGCAGCGGGCTGAGCAGGCGTTCGCGATCATCCGCAATCGCAACGCGACGATGACCGAGTCGGCCGTCGCCAGCGCGCTGCAAACAACCTACAGCAACACCCTCGCGGACGGGCCGCTCCGCGACCGCGTGCTCGACGACGCGTCCCGCTGCGGCGTGCACGTGCTCAGCCAGTACTGGCCCGAGGTCGCGTTCGTGGACCTCATCGACGAGATCGCGGCGAACGAGTCGCTGCCGGTGCTGCTCTGCCTGCCCAAGCTCGGCCCATTCCGGTTCGCGGATCAATGGCACGCGATCGCCGACGCCGCCGACGCGATCATGCTCGTCGAGTTCCTAGCATCACGCTCGTTCTGCCACTACGACGAACCGGACCGGTTCGAAGCATCGCTGCAAACGCTGATCGAGCGGTCACGCACGCACGACTGACATGTACCGCTCGTACATCGCGTCAAGCGAGCTCGGGATCACGCGGACCTCGCCGACGGTTGTCATGAAGTTCACATCGCCGCCCCACCGCGGCACGAGGTGCACGTGTACGTGCTGCGGCACGCCCGCCCCGGCCGCCCGGCCCTGATTCAGGCCGACGTTGATGCCGTGCGGCTCGAGCGTTCGCTCCATGAGGTCGGTCGCGCGATCAACCAGCGACCACAGAGCGGCGCGCTCGTCGATCGGGTACTCAAGCAGCCGCATCCGGCTCTCGCCGAGCGCGACGAGCAGGTGGCCGCTGGCGTACGGGAACCGGTTCAAGAAGATCATGCCGAGGTCGGTGCGCTCGATAACGTGGTTCGCCGCGTCGTCCTCGGGCGTGAGCCAGTAGTCGCGGATGAAGCAGCCGGTGTCCGCCTTTGCCTTGCGGGCGGCGTCCTGCTTCTCGACGCGCCCCAGCTCTTCGAGGTACGCCATGCGCCACGGCGCGTGGAGCCGATCGGACCCGGGACCGTCGTTCGCCCGGGTGGGATTGCGCGGGTCTTGCGGGTTGTGCGGGTTCGCGGCCACGCACGATCGTACCCCGAACCTCCCGTGCCGCGCCACGGGGGTCGATATCTTCGGCAAGGAGTTCCGGCCATGAGCGATGTCACGATCAACCCCGGCACCACCATCGCGGGGATCCTCACGAACAGCATCGTGACGGTGTCCATGGACGATTCGCTGGAAACCGTTCGCGCGCTGTTCAAGCAGCACCGGTTCCATCACCTGATCGTGGTCGAGAAGGGCAAGGCCGTCGGCGTGCTGAGCGAACGCGACCTGCTCAAGAACATCAGCCCGTTCATCGACCAGATGAGCGAGCGGAAGCAAGACACATGGACGCTCAAGAAACGCGTCCACCAGATCATGCAGCGCGATCTTGTCTGGGCGACGCCCGATACCTCGATCCATGACGCGAGCCTGATGATGGCCGCCAATCAAATCTCGTGCCTGCCCGTGCTCGACGAGCAGAGCAAACCGCTCGGCATCGTTACGGCTCGCGACATCTTGCGCTGGCTCGCCGACCAGCTCGACCCCGACGCGGGCAGGGGCATCTTCGACGACGCGGCCTAACGGCCCGACCCCCACGCCAGCCGGCTAGCATCGCCCGGATACCTTCGAACTCCGGGAGATTCTTGATGTTCCAGTCCATCACCACGGGCTCGCGCGGCACACCGACCGTTCTCGTTCTGGGTCAGGCCAAGGGCAAGGCCCTGCACACCGCCGACAAGGCCCGCGACGCCGACGGCTCCATCGCCGCCGCCCTCAAGCTCCCGGAAGCGACCGGCGACACCGGCTCCATCGCGCAGGCCTTCCCCGCCAAGCCCGCCAGCCGCGGCAAAGCCCAATCGAAAGCCAAGTCCTTCGAGCGCGTCGTCGCGCTGGGCTTGGGCGACACCAAGTCCCTCGACACCGCGCGCCTCCGAACGCTCGGCGGCACCTTGGGCCGGCACCTCTCCGCGATCAAGGCCGACAAGGTCGAGGTCGATCTTCGCGGCCACCTCAAGGACGCCAAGCTCGACGAGACCACCGCCATGTCCGCCTTCGCCGAGGGCCTGGGCCTGATCGGCTGGACCTACGACCACCTCCGCGGCACCGCGACCACAAAGAAAGACCAGACCAAGCTCCAGGTCTTCGGCGCGAGCAAGGCCAGCAGCAACGGCATCGAACGCGGGCTCGGCCTCGCCGCCAGCGCCAACCGCTGCCGCGACCTCAGCCAGACCCCGCCCAACATCGCCAACACCGATTACATCGCGAGCGAGGCCCGCAAGCTCGGCCGCGAGACCGGCCTGAAGGTGACTGTGTTTAAGGGCAAGCAGCTCGACGATCTCGGGCTCACCGGCATCAAGACCGTTGGCCAGGCCAGCGACCACGAGGGCTGCCTCGTCCGCATCGAGTACACGCCGCCCCGCGCGAGCAAGAAGGCGAAGCCCGTCGTGCTCGTCGGCAAGACCATGACCTACGACTCGGGCGGCCTGTCGATCAAGGTCGGCGGCGGCATGCGCGGCATGAAGCGCGACAAGGACGGCGGCTGCGCCGTCTTCGGCGCCATGCACGCCATCGCCACCGTCATCAAGCCCAAGCGCCGCGTCGTCGCCTTCCTCGCCACCGCCGAGAACGCCATCAGCGACGAGGCCTACCGCCCCGATGATGTCCTCACGTTTATGAACGGCGTCACGGTCGAGGTCACCAACACCGACGCCGAGGGCAGGCTGGTTCTTGCCGATGCCCTCTGCTATGCCTGCAAGCACGAGAACCCGGACTACATCGTCGACCTCGCCACGCTCACGGGCGGCGTCGTCGTCGCGCTCGGCTCGACGTACGCCGGCCTGTGGTGCGAGGACGACAAGCTCCGCGGCAAGCTCGACGCCGCGGCCGCCGCCTCGGGCGAGCGGATCTGGCAGCTGCCGCACCACCAGGAGTACAACGACCTCATGCGGTCGCCGGTCGCCGACATCCACAACAGCGCCCCGGTCCGCGAGGCGCACCCGATCCAGGGCGCGGCGTTCCTGAGCTACTTCGTCGACGAGGGCATCCCCTGGGCCCACATCGACATCGCCGGCACGCACTCGACCGACAAGAACGCGGGCCCGTTCATCCCGGGCCCCACCGGCTTCGGCACGCGCCTGCTCGCCGAGCTGCTCGACGCCGAGTGATGCCGGAACAAACGCTGCGCGACCTGATCGAACGCGTTGAGTCCGCGACGGGTGAACCACACATCGGCGTGCCACGTGATGTGGACCTCGGGCTCACGCAGCTCGTCCGATCGCCGCGGGTATTCGCGGTTTCGATCGCTGGTGGGGGTCTGCGCGAACACATAACGCTGTCTCTCCGAGAGCTCGCAGCGATGCGCGATCCGGTCGCCGACGCGCACGCCGGCTGGCTGCTGTCGGTCATCATGAAAGCGGTGGGCACCACGCCGCAACACGATGCCGCTCTACCCGCACCAACCGAGATGAAGCTAACGCCAGAAGGCCGAGCGTGGCTCGTGCAGCAGGCGATGGACTGCGTGCAGACCGATACGCAGCGTGCCACCATCCTCGCGGCTGTGTTGCCATGAGCGCGCAATTCAACGGCGCATGGTGCCTCGTCAGCCGCGAGTACCCGCCGCACGCCGGCGGCGGCATCGGCACCTATGCCAAGACCTTCGCCCGCCTGCTCGCCGATCGTGGCATCCCCGTCGTCGTTCTCACCGCCCACGCCGGGCCGCGAGCCGAAGATGACGACTCCAGC
>JBCBMF010000221.1:0-4826 GCA_039822905.1 Planctomycetota bacterium | reverse complement strand
GTGTGGCGAACACTTGTGCCCACGCTTGCGATGATGACGTTGCCCCTTCGGTTCTGGCGGCGTGTGGCGATGGAGGATGAACGCCGGCTGCGTCGGGCAGCGCTCGTCCCGGTCGCTGTGTATGTCATCTGTGGGCTACTCGCCTCGTCATCGCTCGGCACCCAAGCGTACCTCGCGCTTCGAGACCCGCCGGGGTGGACCCTCAACGCGTGGCCAGCCGGCACAGATGCCGCGGCGGCGAGGCGTGTCGCTGGCGGACTGATCAACCCGCTCTCGTTGAGGGAGTACTCGGTCCGGAGTTACGTCACGAAGCTGTTTGATCTCTCATGGCGTGCCGGCGTGACTACGGCACGGCCGAGAGACACAAGCGAACTACTCCGACTCAAGCCGGCAGCGATCGCGATGGCACCGATGGCTGTTGGTGTGTTCACGCCGATGCTCTCCCTGCTGCCAGCATCGACCCGCAGGAAGTACCGGATCCGCGGATGGCACGTCGCGCGCATCGGCATCTACGGCGCGGCCTGCACGATCTTGATCGCTTTCCTTGGCGTGATGTATGCGACGTGGTCGGATCCGAGTGGGTGGAGCTTGCGACCCGATGTGTGGTACCGGATCGGGCCTGCCGTCCCGGTCAGTCTCGTCGCCGCGTGGAGTCTTGTCTGGTGGTGGTCTGCGACGCGGCGGTACCTCCGGATCGAGCGAGCTTTCGTCTTTGCAGCGCCATTGGTTCTTGCGGGGCTGTTGGCGGGATTTACAGCGTCGTTCGTTCTGATCTTTCTCTTCGCGGGCAGCGATGTGGCGATGAGCGTGACGCCCGGGCTTCGCCACCTGAGCTGACCGCCGATCGCATAGCATTCCCCATGACCATCCACAATGACATCACCGCCCTGATCCGCCAGCAGGACCCCGAGGCCGCGGCCATTCTCGACGCCGAGGCCGAGCGGCAGGAATCCACGATCGAGCTGATCGCCAGCGAGAACCACGCCAGCCCGGCCGTCATGCACGCCGCGGGCACCTGCATGACCAACAAGTACGCCGAGGGCTACCCCGGCCGGCGGTACTACGGCGGCTGCGAGTTCCACGATCAGATCGAGACGCTCGCGCAGGAACGCGCCAAACAGATGTTCGGCTGCGACTTCGCCAACGTGCAGCCCCACTCGGGCGCGCAGGCCAACGCGGCCGTCTTCATGGCGCTGATGGAACCGGGTGACACCTACGCGAGCCTCGTCCTGGCCGACGGCGGCCATCTGAGCCACGGCCTGCCGATCAACTTCAGCGGCCACTACTACAACCCCGTGCACTACCCGCTCGTGCGCGATAGCGTCTCGCCCGACTTCGAGCGGATCGACTACGACGCTGTCCGAGCCGTGTGTCTCGAGCACAAGCCCAAGATGCTGCTCACCGGCTACAGCGCGTACCCGAGGCAGATCGACTTCGCGAAGTTTCGCGCGATCGCCGACGAGGTCGGCGCGCTGCTGATGGCCGACGTCGCGCACATCTCGGGCCTCATCGCTGGCGGCCAGCACCCGAGCCCCTTCCCGCACGCGCACGTCGTCACGACCACAACGCACAAGAGCCTTCGAGGCCCCCGCGGCGGACTGATCCTCACCAACGACGAGGACATCTACAAGAAGACCAACCGCGCGCTCTTCCCCGGCATGCAGGGCGGCCCGCTCATGCATGTGATCGCCGCCAAGGCCGTCGCGTTCGGTGAAGCTCTTCGCCCCGAGTACAAGGACTACATGCAGCAGGTCGTCGCCAACGCCGATGCCCTCGCCAACGCGCTCATCGAGCGGGGCTTCCGCATCACCAGCGGCGGCACCGACAACCACGTCATGCTCGTCGATCTCTCCGCGAAGGATCCCAACGGATTCGAGGGCGATCTGACCGGCAAGGCCGCCGAGAAGTGGCTCGAGCACGCCGGCATTGTCTGCAACAAGAACGGCATCCCCGAGGACCCACGCAAGCCGTTCATTACCAGTGGCATCCGCCTCGGCACGCCCGCCACGACCACCCGAGGCTTCAAAGAACCCGAGATGCGGGCCATCGCGGGCTTCATCGATCGAGTCCTCACCGCCGGCCTCGAGGGCGAAGACGAACTCGCCGGCGTGACGCAACAGGTCCGGAACGAGGTCCGCGACCTTTGCGGCAAGTTTCCGCTCCCCCACGGCGAGGTCGGGGGTGTGATCGCGGGGTAATTTAGCGTACACTTACGCTATGAGGCACCTCATCTGCACCGCGTTGACGCTCTGTTCCGTCCAGCCCGCCCTCGCCACCGAGCGGCCCGCGGGCATGCTCACGGGAGGATGGTCCGAGCAGGTCAACGACCGCGCCGACGCGCGCTTCGAGTCGGCAGCTCAAGTGTCCGAGGCCGTCGCGTTCGACGCCGTCCCCCAGCTCGGCGCACGCACGCAGGTGTACGTCCGCGTGAATGGCGGCTTTGTCTCGGCCCAGCACTACGGCGACTTTGATCCGGGCACCTATCCGGCCGTCTCCGTTTTCAACCCGCCGCTCGGTTTGCTCGAGCCCGACTTCGTGCAGTCCGACATCGGCTTCGTTGCCGGCGGCGCGGTCGGCGTGCGCATCCCCTGGCACACGGGCGGGCCCGTTGGCGGCGCGACGCGCATCGAGGCCGAGTACACGTTCCGCACGTACACGCTCGACGAGGTCATCTACGACGAGGACTTCGGCGTCCGGCCCGAGGCAGATATCACAGGGCGGGTCACCAGCCATGCCGTCATGGGCAACATCATCGCCGAGTGGCAGCCCAGCCCTTACTGGCGGTTCGGCTTCGGCGGCGGCGCGGGTGTGCTCTTCAGCGATCTCAAGGCCAACGGCGAATCAGGCGACGGCTCGGCCTTCGCCGCCCAGGCGCTTGCGACGGCCGAGTTCCGCCTGACCGAACAGCTCTGGCTCACTTTCGGCGCCCGCGTGCTCGGCGCGGCCGAGGTCGACTACAACACCGACATCGAAGAGGCGAGCACCTTCGCCGGTGATCTGACGGTCGGCATCGCGCTCGAGATCTGACCCCCGCGGAGGACCGCATGACCCACCGCACGTGTCTCGTTTCGCTCGTTGCCTCGATGTGCGGCCTGTGTGCGCAGGCCGATGGTCGAACGAGCCTGCTGAACGTGCCGCAAGACGGCCTCGCCGAGTACTCGGATTCGTCGTACCAAGGCGGCGGCGGCCGAGGCATCCTCAGCGGCGTGCACCCGCACGTCTACATCAAGAGCGGGGGCATGATCACCTTTCCGATCGACACCGAGAACGAGAACCGCACCGTCGGCGGCGGCGACGACGTCGAGCTCCGCAGCGACATCGGCGGCGGCTGGTACGCGGCCGCCGGCATCCGGCTCGGCCCAGGCCCCAAGCCCTGGAGCGAGGGCATGGGCTTCAGGCTAGAAGCCGAGGTCGCCCAGCGGTTCTTCAGCACCGACGGTCTCTTCCGCGATGATGTGCAGCTGCGCGACCTCGACGGCGACCTGCAGGTCACCACCATCATGGGCAACGTGCTCTTCGACATCACCGTCGGCGACCTCCGCGGCTACAGCGGCATCGGGCTCGGCTACGCCGACGTCGAGGCGGATGTGAACGGCTTTACCGACTCCGACTCGGGCTTTGCGATCCAGCTGCCGATCGGCTTCGAGACCCAGCTCGTCCCGCACGTCTGGCTCGACACCGGCGTGCGTTTCCTGTACATCCCCAACCTCGACTCGATGAGCGACCTCGACGAGTACCGGCTGTTCACGACCGAGATCTACGCGGGGATCACGCTGGAGCTCTAGCGTGCGTTCGCGAACCGCGACGCCGTGTGCGTCGTTCCGCTGACAAGATCGTGCAGCGTTGCCGTTAATGCAACAACGCCCGGCCCTTCGAAGTCGGTGTTCCGTGTGACGCGATAGCCCGTGCCGGCTAGCCCGCTGGCATAGGCCTCACGGAGCTCGGCCGGGGTCAACACCGCCTCGGCGAGCGTGCGAGGCTCATCGCCCGCCGAGGTCGCACGGAGCTCGAGCGTGCCAACCACTTGCACAAATCTCCCCCGCCCGTCGGTCGGCCGGATCGACCAGGTGACGGTACCACCTTCCACCGAACAGAACCGCGTCAGTTCGATATCGGCGACCCGCGGCAGTGCGTCAAGCACATCTTCAGGCAGAGGTGTTTCGGCGCGGGCGTTGGCTTCAGCCAGCTTGGTCCGCAGTTCGGCGTTCTCGATTTCGAGAGTCTCGATCTGCTCGCGCTGCAACTCGCGTTCGACGCGGAGTTCGTCATTCGAGCTGGAGATCCGTGCACCGGACCGGCAGCCAACCAGTGTCACGCACACACCAAGCAGAACAAGTAGTCGCATGACACGAGTGTAGAACGAATCGGGCCCCTCGCTTGTGCAAAGGGCTCGTGCGTGAAGTCTGCTGTGTTTTTACTGGTCGGGCATTGAGTCCAGAACCTTGTCGATCAGCCCGTACTCGAGCATCTCGTTGTCGTCGAGCCACGTGTTGCGATCGCAGATCCGCTCGATCTCGTCGGTCGGCTTGCCGGTCGCGTCCGAGTAGATTGTGTACAGCCGGTCGCGGAGCCTGAGCATCTCGCGGGCTTCGATCTCCAGGTCCGTCGCCTGTCCTTCCATAACGCCCGAGAGCAGCGGCTGGTGCATCAGGTTGCGGCTGTTCTTGAGCGCGTACCGCTTGCCCTTGGTGCCGCTGCACGCGAGCAGGCTGCCCATGCTCGCGGCCTGGCCGATGATGTACGTGCACACGTCGGGCTTGATGTACTTCATCGTGTCGATCATCGCCATGCCCGCGGTCACGCTGCCGCCCGGAGAGTTGATGTAC
>JBCBMF010000220.1:0-4845 GCA_039822905.1 Planctomycetota bacterium | reverse complement strand
GGGCGCCGCCTTTGAATCGGGATGGTCGATCCTGGTGATCTTCCTGGCCAACGTCGCCGCGTTCGCCGTGCACGCCGCGCTGCTCGCGCCATGGTTCCGGCAGCTCCGCGTCGTTACGTCGCCCGAGGTGATCCGCAAGCGGTTCGGCCCCGTGACGCAGCAGATGTACGCGTGGCTGTATGCCATCCTCGGATTGCTGTACGCCGCAGTGTGGCTGTGGAGCCTGTCGGTCTTCGTTGCAGCCGTGTTCGATGTCGACAACCTCGCGGCGTGGCTGAACCTATCCGAGGTGCAGTTCCTGATCCTGCTCGTCGGCGTGGTCGTGATGTTCTACTCGGTCAGCGGCGGCAGCTGGGCCGTCATGGCGACCGACGTCGTGCAGAGCCTGGTGCTGATCCCGCTGACCCTGCTGGTCGCGTTTCTCTGCCTCGTAGAAATCGGCGGCGTGACCGGGTTCCTCGGTGCCATCGCCGACGCTGAGCTGGAAACGACGTTCGCCGTGATCAACGAGCCGGGTACGTTCGCGCCCATCGATCCCGAGACGCTCGAGCCTCAGGAATCGCATCCGGACTTCTGGAAGTACACCTGGCTCTTCGCGGCGGCCACCATCATCTATAAGGTCACTACGTTCAGCACGATCGACGTCGCCCAGCGGTACTTCGGTGTGAAGGACGGCCGAGAGGCACGATTTGCGGCGCTGCTCGCGGGCGGACTCATGCTGCTCGGCATGGTGTTCTGGTTCATCCCGCCCATGGTGTCGCGGCTGCTCTGGCACGACGACGTGATGGCGGTCGAGATGCGTAAGCCCGCCGAGGCCGCGTACGCCATCGCGGGCATGAACACGCTGCCCAAGGGGCTTATCGGCATCATGGTCGTCGCGATGCTCAGCGCGACCATGAGCTCGATGGACTCTGGTCTAAACAAGAGCGCCGCGATCATCACGCGGGACGTCGCGCCTCCCATGCTCCGCAGGCTTGGGCTTCAGCAAATGACCGACCGCACGGCTCTCATTGTCGGCCAGATCGCCACGCTGATCCTGGGCCTGCTCATCATCACCATCGCGCTCTACTTCGCTTGGCAGCCAGACGACAACAGCGGCGGGGGTGTGTTTGAGGCAATGCTCAATATCGGCGCCATGCTCACATTGCCGATGGCCATGCCGCTGGCGATCGGGCTGTTCGTCCGCCGCGTGCCGCCGTGGTCGGCCTTCGCGTCGGTCGGCGCGGCGTTCGTGCCGTCGCTGATCCAGTTCGCGGCTTCCAAGAATCTTGTGCCGGATGCGATCGTCGCGGCGATGCCAGATGCGGCTCAGCGGTATCTCACCTCCGGCTGGCCGTACTACCTCGTGGTCTTCGTGAACATCGCCGCGGGCACCATCGGTTTCCTTGTCACGATGCCGTTCTGGCCGAAGGTGACGAGCGAGTACCGCGAACGCGTCGATGAGTTCTTTGAGACCATGCACACCCCGGTGCGCTTTGAGGAGGAAGTCGGCGAATCCAACGACGGCGCGCAGCTCCGCGTCATCGGCACCTTCGCGGGCCTGCTCGGTCTCGGCATCTGCCTGCTGCTCGCGGTGCCCGGCAACTCGCTGGGTGATCGGCTGGGCATCCTGTTCGTGGGCGGCACCGTTGCCGTCGCCGGGTTTGCGGCCCTCATGCGCGGGCGTCGAACGAAGTGATCGAACGACCGCTACAGCGAAACGGTGATGCCGCCATCCACGTAGAGCACATGTCCGTTGACGAAGCTCGACGCATCGGACGCGAGGAACACGGACGCACCGACCAATTCCTCGACTCGACCCCAGCGGCCCGCGGGTGTGCGCTTCTCGAGCCAAGAAGAGAACTCGGGGTCGGCGACCAGCGCGGCGTTCAGCGGCGTGTCGAAGTACCCGGGGGCGATCGCGTTGCACTGCAGCCCGTGCTGCGCCCAGTCCGTGGCCATGCCCTTCGTGAGGTTCGCGACGGCCCCCTTGGTCGCGGTGTACGGCGCGATGCCGGGCCGGGCGAGACTCGCTTGCACGCTCGCGATGTTGATGATCTTGCCCCGTCGGCGGTTGATCATGTGCCCGGCGCACGCCCGGCCGACGTGAAACACGCTGGCGATGTTGGTTTGAATGAGCTGTTCGAACGCGTCTGCCGGAAAGTCCTCAAGCGGTGCGCGGTGCTGCATCCCCGCGTTGTTGACCAGCACATCGAGCGGGCCGATGTCCTGCTCTACGGCATCGATCGCGCGCGTCACGGCATCCGAATCGGTCACATCGAACGGTGCAACATTCACGGTTGCGCCCTCGTTGCGGAGCGTGTGCTCGGCGGATGTGAGCTTATCGCGATCGCGGCCGTTGAGCACGACTGCGGCCCCCGCCTTGCTCAGCCCTCGCGCGAGCGCAAGACCGATGCCTTGCGACGAACCCGTTACAAGAGCTCGCCTACCGGCAAGCGAGAACAGCTGCTGCGTATCGGCGTCCATCGGAATCACTCCTGCCCTGGTTTCAACGCATCAGCGTATCACCACATCCTGCTGGAGATGGGTCTACTCGGGGAACCGGTATGAATGCTCTCGTGCTTCATGCTGCACACGACTTGCGGCTCGAAGCGTGCTCGTGCGACACCGTCGGGCCGGGGCAGGTGCGCGTCCGCATGGCGACGGGCGGTATCTGCGGCAGCGATTTGCACTACTTCAACCACGGCGGATTCGGCTCGATCCGCGTCCGTGAACCGATCGTGCTCGGACATGAAGTCTCTGGAGTGATCGATGAAGTGGGGGACGGCGTGAAGGGGCTGCGCGAGGGGCAGCTTGTCGCGGTTTCTCCGTCACAGCCCTGTGGCACGTGTCAATGGTGCCGCGCTGGCATGCTGAATCACTGTACGAACATGCGGTTTCTCGGTTCGGCGATGCGATTCCCTCATGTGCAGGGCGCGTTCCGCGGTCAGATGGTCGTGCCAGCCGGCCAGTGCGTTCCTTCCGATGGGCTTGCGCCCGGAGCGGCGGCGACTGCGGAGCCGCTGAGCGTGTGCCTTCACGCCTCGAACGTCGCGGGCAACCTGGCGGGTGAAGCGGTGCTCGTCACCGGCTGCGGGCCGATCGGCATCCTGATGATCATGGTCGCATTGCACTGCGGCGCCGAGCGGGTGACCGCGACCGACGTCGCAAGCTTCCCCCTCGAGATCGCGCGGCGTGCCGGTGCTGAGCACGCGGTTGATGTTTCTGCATCGTCGTCAAGCGTTACCGATTTGATCGGCGAGAATCAGATCGATGTGCTGTTCGAATGCAGCGGTGCTCCCGGCGTGCTGGCGTCCGTCGTGCCGGTGCTCAAGCCGCGAGGCCGTGTCGTTCAGGTCGGTTTCGGCGGAAGCGCCGAAGTGCCCATGTCCGCCTTCACGGCGAAGGAGCTGTGGCTCAAGGGATCGTTCCGCTTCACGACTGAGTTTCCCGAGGCCGTGGAGCTGCTGCGAACCGGGGCGATCGATCCGAGCGTGATGATCACGCACACGCTGCCAGTTCGCGACGCCCTGGCAGCCTTCGAGCTCGCCGGCGATCGGTATCGCGCCATCAAGGTCCAGCTTGATCTACGCGCGCTCTGAACGACGCGCTAGTGATGCGATACCGGCCGCCAGTGGGGGCTTGAGAGCGTAACTATGCGACCGTCCACGTTCACCACGGCGGCCTCATCGCCGAGGCTTTCGACCTCAAACGCTTGTTCACTGCCGCATCGGGAGAGCGACCACGCGCAGGCAGCTCTGTACGTGCCCTCGATCGTTCCCGTGGCGAGATAGGGCACCGCGTGGGTGTCCGCCAGCAGATGCTGCCGCCGACGGGGTTGATCGACACGCGCTCCCTCAAAGCCGCAGATAGAGACAACACGTGTACGGAATTCGCCGTTCGCAACCTCCGCTTCCAAGAGGTCACATCGCGACCCGGTGGGATCGGAGATCGCAAATGCTCCGTGGCACAGCTGTGTCGGCTGGTGCGCACGCCCCGCGTGCAACGCGATGTACCAGTCGCCGACGAACCAGAGGTGCGTGCACACGGACACGTTCATATCGTCGTACGGCGCGCCGAGTTGGTACTGGCAAACGGCGTGCGTCGCATCGACCATCACCGGGATCGTGTTGTGTCGCCCCACGAGCTGCCCGGTGTCTGGAACACGGGCGGCCAAGCCGTTGTCGATCGGCTCACCCAGCTCGGATGCGCACTGCAGCCCGCCGATGCCCGTTCTGTACAACAGCTTCCCCCATTTCCATGCACCAAACCGTTTCATCGCAGACATCGACGACGAGCCTCCCGCGTTGATCAGCGTGGCGTGCCCGTCGCGCAGACGAACAACCCAGCCGGGCGTTCCGATCACCGTCGTCGAGTCGGTGCCTTCTAGGGTCTGCTCGGCCGGGAACGGGGCCTCGGGCGCAGTGAAGAAGCTGTCATCCGGGCTGAGCGAGAGCGCGAGCAGCCCCTTGGCGGCCCAGTAGGGCGAGCCGGCGCACGTGTACGGCTCGGCCATCTCATCGAGCGGGTTCGTCCAGCCAACCGAGAGGCACCCCTGCGATTGCTCGATAGGCTGATCGAGAAAGAACTCGATGCAGCGGCGGGACAGTCGCCGCGACGCACCGGGATCAACCGTGTCCACGCCGCAGGCCGCGGCGACGGCGAACACACCAACGCCATTGAACCGATACGTCAGGCTTCTTCCAATCGGCACGGGCTCACCGCTCGCGCCGAAGAGTGTGGCGTACGCGGGCAAAAACTGCTCGGCCAGCCGGATCCAGCGTCGCGCACGCTCAGGGTCACGCCCGCCGTAGCGGCTCGACCACTACAACGCCTACGCGTTTCATATCTACGGCCTGTGGTGGG
>JBCBMF010000219.1:0-4876 GCA_039822905.1 Planctomycetota bacterium | reverse complement strand
TTCTGGTCGACGGCAGGCTCGATCGATACTGGCGCGGGCGGCCCGCCGCGACGCTCAGCACGGCCCCCGCGGGGCCGGCGGCGTTCCGGCTCGCCATGGGTTCGTGCGCCCGGTTCTCGATCGATCGCGTGCAGCCGATCTGGGACGTCGTCGCCGCGAGCGAGCCCGACCTGTTCTTCTGGCTCGGTGACAACATCTATGGCGACGCGCTCGACAGCGACATCCTCGCCGACGAGTACAAGCGGCAGCGGGACATCGCGTCGTTCCAGCCGGTGCTGCACACCGTACCGCAGCTCGCCGTGTGGGACGATCATGACTTCGGCCTCAACGACTTCGCGGGCGACCACCCGGCGAAGGAAGAAGCGCTCGAGGTGTTCGAGCAGTACTGGGCCAACGGGTCGTACGGCACCGACGACACGCCGGGCACGTTCTTTGCCTACTCCTACGGCGGCGTGGAGTTCTTCATGCTCGACGGCCGGTACCACCGCACCCCCAACGACGAGCCGGACGGGCCGAACAAGACGATGCTGGGCGAGGCGCAGCTCGAGTGGCTCAAGGACGGGCTGCGCGAGAGCGAGTCGCCGTTCAAGGTCATCGTGTGCGGCAGCGGCTGGACCCTGCAGAAGGGCCCGACGGGCGATTCCTGGTCCGCGTTTCGGCACGAGCGTGATGAGCTGTTTGCGACGATCATGGACGAACGCATCGAGGGCGTCGTGCTCATCTCGGGCGACACGCACCTCGGCGAGCTCAACGTGATCCGTCTCTCGGACCGCGGCGGCTACGACCTCTACGAACTCGTCAGCTCGCCTCTGGCGCAGGTGCCGAACAGGCGCGACCGCAAGCTCGGCGAGAACGAGGAGAGGATCTACCCCGCGTTTCGGCTCTCGCCGAACGTTGGCATCGTTGACTTTGACATGACGTCCGACGACCCGGTGCTCCGCTACAACCTGCGGGACGTGTACGGCCAGAACGTGTGGGAGCCGTTCGAGCTGCGCGCGAGCCAGCTTCGGTTCGATTGAGCGACGATCCAACCGCCCATAAAAAACCCGGCCCCGCCATGAAGCGGGGCCGGGCGTGGCTTTGGAGTTGCTGGCTGGTCCGGCTTACGGGTTGCAGGTCGGGCCGGCGGGGCCCAGGTTGAACGCAGCGATCCAGGCGTTGAAGTCGCCGGGGTCATTCACTTCGTTGCCGTTGACGTCGGCGCGAAGGTCGCCGGCGTTGAAGTTGATGACCCACGCGTTGAAGTCGCCTGGGTTTACGTTTCCGTCACCATTCTGGTCGGCACACAGCCGGCCGGTCGCCGGGCAGTCCGACAGATCCGGGATCTGCACCCCCGTGAGCGCGCCGGGCGAGCCGTAGACCTCTCCGAGGGCGTTGAAGACATCGTTTGCCGCGAGGATGGTCCGCGCGTCATCGATCGGCTCGAGCGAGTCGGCCCAGTTGACGCCGTCGTCATTGTCCGTGCTGTTGTAGTTGGACTGCGGCGGCAGGATGTAGATGCTCCAGTTGTTGTCGGTCGCGACACCGGTGCTGTCGACGGGCCAGACGAAGGCGTCGTCGTCGTAGTTGACCAGGTCGACCGGGGTGCCCGTGGCGTCGACGAGCCGCAGGATCTCGTTCACGAAGTTCGGCGAGTCAGAGAGGCGCGAGAGGCCGAACTGCTTGTTCGAGGTGTACCACTCCGAGACGACAAAGAGCTGGTAGCCGCAGCCCCAAGCGTCGTAGAAGCTGTCGGCGGGCGATGGGATCTCGGTGGGGAAGTCGGCCCCGCCGTAGATCACCGCGACCTCGCCGGCGTCGAGCATCGAGCCGGCGGGCAGCGCCGAGGTGCGGCCGTCCTCGTCCTCAAGGTACCAGCCGGAGATGTCGATCGGTGCGCCGCTCGCGTTGTAGATCTCGACCCACTCGTCGATGCCTTCGTCGGACATCAGGTCCATTGGGTCCTGACCCGGGAACACCGCGCCGCCGACGGCCGCGATCTCGGTGATCACCACGTCACCGCTGGGCTCCTGCGGTGCGCCGGCGAAGACGAAGCCGGGCGTGCCATAGTCCTCGCCGCCGCGATCCGCGATCGTCCACGACGGCAGGTCGGCCGGATCGAAGTCGTTCGAGCGGTAGACGCCGCTGAGGCCGTTGGTCGACCGCTGCCAGTTCGGGCCGAGGTCGTTGTCGACGCCGTTGAGCTTGGTGCCGTCGAGGAAGTACGAGCCGTGGCCGTCGCCGCCGGGCCAGCCGCCGGGCAGCGGTTCCGAGTTCGACGTGCGGTTGATGTAGTTGACGGTGTCAACGACGGTGCCGGCAGACGAGACGATGCTCAGAACCTCGGTGACCTCGGTGCCGAACGTCGCCCGGGCACCCCAGTTCTCGAGCGGGATCCAGAGGATCGGGTCGCCGGCGGGGGTGGTTGCGCCCCACGCGTCGATGTAGTCCTGCCGGGTCTCGTTGACGTCACCGGTGACCGAGCGGGTCAGCACGGCGATGCCGCCGGCGGGCAGGACGGTGCCGGCCGGGATCGCGTCGGTCGGGCCCTCGCCGTTGAACTCGATGTCCTGGAGGAACCAGCCCGAGATGTCGAGCGGCGCGCCGGTGGTGTTGAGGATCTCAACGTACTCCATCTCTTCACCCGAGGTGAACGGGTCGAACATGATTTCGGTGATGATGGCCTGGTTCTGGAACTGCTCGACGATGTCGAGCGTGCCGTCGCCGTTGAGATCGAGCGAGGGGTCGGCCGCGATCTCGCAGCTATCGATGATCTGGTTGAGGTTGCCGTCGATCGAGAAGTCGGCCTCGATGTCGCAGGTGTCGGCGATGCCGTTGCCGTTGCAGTCTGGCTCGCACTCGTCGGGGATGCCGTTACCGTTGCAGTCGACGCTGACGCCGTTGCAGATGTCGAGCGCGTCGTTGAAGCCGTTGTTGTTGCAGTCGACGAAGGTGCCGCCGGTGGCGACGAAACCGGGTGAGGCGACGTTGTCGGCCGACAGCGCGACAGGGAACGTGCCGTCGGCCGCGCCGACGATGACCTCGAACGAGGAGACGGCCCCGTTGACGCCCACGAGCGACGTGGCCCAAGCGCAGCCGAAGTCGTTGGCAAGATCATTCAAGAAGTCGGCGCTCAGCGAGATCGACGCGCCGTTGGTGGTGGGGGGCCAGCCGTTGCTGCCGTTCTCGTAGTTGGCCACGTCGACCGTGTTGCCCGCCGCGTCGATCAGGGTGAGCACCTCGTTGGTAGGCGAGGCGGTGTTCGCGAGGGTGATGTACTCGCGCTGGACGATCACGCGGTAGCTGTTGCCGTCGGCGTTGGTTGCTCCCCATGACGCAAAGAAATCGTTCTCGACGATAACCGGTTCGCCCGGGTCGGTGTCGGAGAAGCCGTCACCGATGACCACGACGGCCTCACCCGGCATGATCATAAAGCCATCGGGGAACGGCTCGCTGGGGCTGCTGCTGTCCTCGTCGGCAAGGCGCCAGCCCGAGATGTCAACGGCATTGCCGCCCGCGTTGTAGATCTCGACCCACTCGCCGGGGGTGTCGCCGCCGATCTCGTTGGCCAGGATCTCGGTGATAATGACCTGGGCGTTGACGGTGCCGCCCGCGGCCAGAGCCAGCGCCGCCGCCAGCGTGGTGTTCGTGTGCATTCGATCTCTCCAAGTTGTGCCTGCGACTTGCAGGCGATGACAGTCGGCCGGTTCTCCGCGCGGCCGATCAGTTCTGAATGGTCCACTTGGTCCAGTTGTTGCGTCCGATCCGTTTGGTGCTCTCGACCAAACCAGGATGGAACTCGGTGATGCGCTCTCGGATGTCTGTCGCACCCATGCTGCCAGAGTTGAGATATGTCTCAATGAGTTCTGGGCCGCGACGGATGAACTGGACGTGACCGTCGGTGAAGCCGATGTTGACACCGTCTTCGCCGTGGTTGTTGTGCTCTTCTGGCCAGTTGTTGATGGAACCGGGGTACGCCCGCTTCTGCGAGATCAGGTGGTCCTGGTCCGAGTCGAGCGTCAGGAGCACCTCGGACGGGCGGTCGATGTTCCGTTCAGTCTTGAGGTTGCCGTTGCGTCCCTCGACGGGCTCATCGGTGTCCTCGGGCCGGTAGGCCGGGTCGTCGGGTCGCAGGCCGCGCTGACGGTTGGTACTCGTGCGGCCCATGTCGCGGTCGTACCAACCGTTGGGAAAGATCGTCCAGCCGCCATTCGAGCCGCTGCCCTGCCAGCTGTTGCGCCAGGCCCACACCTCGAAGCTGTGCCCGCCGCCGTTGAACGAGAAGCCCTCGCTGCCGTCGCCTGCGTCCGCGTTGTTCAGCGCCGACTCGGTCAGATGCAGCGGCACCGGGCGGCCGTACTTGTTACGCGTGTTGTCCGTGTCGAGGATGTTCCTCGGATCAACGAAGTTCTGGGTGCTGGGGCAGACGGCGAGCTCGGAGCTCTCGAAGAAATCCGGCGCGAGGTAGGCCAGGTTGTCCTCGCCGCCTCCCTCGGTTGGCACGAACGCGCCGGTCTTGTGTTGCTGCGAATAAAGCGTCGCCGACAGCACGATCATCCGCTGGTTCGAGAGGCAGATCGTGCGACGGGCGGACTCACGCGCTTTGCCGAGTGATGGCAACAGAATGCCGATCAGCAAGGCGATGATCGCGATCACGACAAGCAGCTCGATGAGCGTGAACGCGTGTCGAGGCCCCCACGTCGCCTGTGTGTTGTGGGGGCGCGGAGTAATTTGATTCATCTTCAGGACTCCCGAGCGTGCGGCAGTGTTTCCTCTGATGCAACACTACCTGGTCGGTCGTCTGGCGTGGATCAAGGGTGTGTAAAGACGGCGCTGATGTGGCGAGCTGCATCCCACCTTCACTGCCGCAGAGGTCGCAAGTTCTTGTGCAGAATGT
>JBCBMF010000218.1:0-4912 GCA_039822905.1 Planctomycetota bacterium | reverse complement strand
TCCAGCCGGGGTCTGACCCCGAGGTCATCCTTGCGGCCTTCGGCACGTTCGAGGCCGATGGGCTCTTCCGCTCGGACGACGGCGGTGACTCATGGACCGAGGTCGGCACGCCCGGTGATCTGAATATCTTCAACCAGGGACGCATGAACGTCGAGTTCTCGCCCTCGAACCCGGATGTCGCTTACGTCGCGATGGCCGACAACGGTGACGGCGGATCGTTCGGCACGTTCGTCAATGTGTTCCGGACCGCTAACGCTGGAGTGACCTGGACGCCGCAGACCAGCCTGTCAACCGGCTTCAACGATCTGCTCTTCTCGAACGTGCCGTTCGGCAACGGCTGCTTCGGCAACTCGAACTTCGCGCAGGGCTGGTACGACAACGCGCTCGCGGTCGACCCGGTCAACGAGAACATCATCTGGGTCGGCGGCGTCGATCTGTTCCGCTCGGAAAACGCGGGCCAGACGTTCGGGCTCGCAAGCTACTGGTACTTCGACCCGGCGGATCCGAACTACGTGCACGCCGATCATCACGCTTTGGCTTTCCACCCCAATTACAACGGCACCACGAACCAGATCCTGTACTCGGGCTCGGACGGCGGCATCGCTCGGACCACGAACGCGCGGGGCAGCACGAGCCAGAACGCGTGCCCATTCGCTGGCGGCAGCGCGCTGCCGGGCATCACGTGGACGCAGCTCAACAACGGGTACGCGGTCACGCAGTTCTACCACGGCGACGCTGCTCAGACCGGCGAGCTGTACATCGGCGGCTCGCAGGACAACGGCACCTCACGCGGCAATTCGGCCAACCCAGACCAGCCCTGGGACCGCATCGTCGGCGGTGACGGCGGCTACGTTGCGATCGATCCGACCAACCCAAACATCATGTACGCCGAGACGCAGAACTTCCCCACCATCCGGAAGTCAACCAACGGCGGCAACAACTTCAACGACGCGACCAACGGCATCACCGACACGGACGGCCTGTTCATCACGCCCTTCATCATGGATCAGAATGATCCGGAGACGCTCTTTACCGGTGGCGGCCGTCCTTGGCGTACGACAAACGGTGCGGCTTCGTGGCAGGCGGTCGGTCCGAACTTCGGCAGCGCGGGCCGGATCAGCGCGATCGGCATTGCGGAGAGCGACGGCAACGTCGTCTACCTCGGTTACGAAAACGGCTACGTTGCGACGTCGACCAATGCCCGCAGCGCGAACCCGACATGGACGCTCCAGAGTTCGGGTCTTCCCGCTGAGCAGGGATTCATCTCGTGGATCGCGGTCGACCCGAACGATGCGCAGACCGCGTACGCGACGAGCACGACGTTCGGAATCGACCACATCTACAAGACCTCCGACGGAGGCGCGACATGGACGTCGATCGATGGCATCGGGTTCACCGGCGTACCGGATATCCCCGTTCACTCGATCGTCGTTCGGCCGACGGATCCGGACACGCTCTACGCGGGTACGGAGCTCGGCGTCTTTGTGACGACCGATGGGGGGAACACATGGTTCCCCGCAAGCAACGGCCTTGCGAACACGGTTGTTGAGAACATCGAGTTTGTCGGTGACGACACGCTCGTTGCGTTCACACACGGCCGGAGCGCGTTTATCACGCAGCTTACGACACAAGGTATCGATATCGAGCCGCTCGGCGAGCTTGTCACCCGTATCGATCCCGGTGTTCCGACGACTCTCAGCTTTGCTGTCACCGTCACCGATGATTCGATCGTCGGCACTCCTACCGTTTCGTTCCAGCGGGCGGATACATCGACCGGCAGCATCAACCTCACCGAAATATCGCCGGGTATCTGGGAAGGAGACCTCCCGCCCTTCGACTGCGGCGATGATCCGAGCTACTCGGTCGCGTTCGTCGGGGCCACGAGCGGGACAGCGACATTCCCTCTCGCGGGAGAGATCGAAACCTTCGTGGGTGCAGAAAGCGTTAGCTTCGCTGATAACAGCGAGACCGACGCCGGCTGGACCGTCAGCGGCAATGCGAGCGACGGTCAGTGGGAGCGTGGATTCCCGCAGGGCAACGGTCGGGGCGATCCCGCGGTCGACGCAGACGGCTCGGGTCAGGCGTGGCTCACGGACATCGACGCCGGTACGACGAACTCCGACGTGGACAACGGCACCACAGTGCTGACAAGCCCGGTGCTTGACGCACCTGCCGGGTCGACGATCTCGTATCAGTACTGGTTCAACGACATCGCGGGAGGTCCGGCAGACAACGACGCATTTGTCGTAGCCGTCTCGGACAATAACGGCGTGACGTTCACCGACGTCCGCACGGTAACCGCGCCGTCCGGCTCATGGCGGTCGGACACGCTTGTCGCGGGCGTCGACTTCACGCCGTCGTCAACTACGAGGGTCCGGTTCTCGGTGAGCGACGATGATCCGCAAGGTGTCATCGAGGCCGGCTTGGACGATGTCCGCGTCGAGGTTCGGTCATGCGTCGATCCGGGAGTCTGCCTCGCCGACACGAACGGCGACGGACAGCTCACACCGGGGGACTTCAACGCCTGGATCTTGGCGTTCAACAGCCAGTCAGCGGCCTGCGATCAGAACGGCGACGGCCAGTGCACGCCCGGCGACTTCAATGCCTGGATCCTGAACTTCAACACGGGCTGCTGAGCCACTTCGGCAGTCATCGAGGTGATTTCTGGGCACCGACGCGACCAACCTGTCGCGTCGGTTGCCGTTTTGGCCTGAATACCAAACGTAACTCGTACTTGCGACAATCAGGCGGGCAAGGAACGAGTCGAATTGTGACAAAGTTCTCTGAAAGCTGACGGGGACCACGCCCAAAGAACTCTCGTCGTTATGGGGCCGCTTCTCGCGAGATCGACCCCGGAGCACGACGACGAGAGGGGTGGCATGGGAATCATCTTCCGACGTGCGAGCGTCGCATCGCGAGCGCTGGTTTGCGTGGCAACGATGCTGGCCGTGTCTGCAGGGGCGCAACAGAGCGGCGAGCGGCTGCTGCAGTCTGCCCATGCCATGCTGGGCAGGAACCTGAACGCCCAGGCCGCAGACGAGTACCGCGAAGCGGCGGATGCTCTCCGCGATAAAGCCCTTCGAGCCGAGGCGCACTACGGCCTCGGCGTCGCCTTATATCGGCAGGGTGAACTGCCCGAAGCCATCGATGCGCTGCGGAGCATCCGTCCCCGCGTTCAGTTCGAGTACCGAACCGATGCCAACATGCTGCTGGCAACGATCCTCGCCGAGCAAGGGGCTTCCACAGATGCTCGCAGAGTAGTAGCACGTTGTCTCGTCGAAACGTCCCACGCGTCGTGGCCGGATGCCGCGTCACTCGCGATTGATCTTTCCTATCGCGAAGGTGACCACGCCGAAGCCGTCGCATCCTTCGCGGAGTTCGACGGCCAGCTTTCCGCCGCGAGCCCACAACTGTGGTCACGCGCAGCACTGTTCGCCGGGCTCGCGATGTACGAGCTTGCGGCTACGCCGAGCGCCTCGGCCGAAGCTGCCGAGCTGCTTGAGCGAGCAGCATCGTCGACTGCCGATCCCGCAATCGCTGATTATGCCTCCCTCGCCGCCGCGGGAGCATGGTCTCGCGCTGATCAACAATCGCAGGCCGAGCGGGTGTACAGCACCATCCTTAACTCGGAAGTGCCCGCTGTTCGCAGCAAGGCCCGCATCGCGATCGCCGGTCTCTTTCGGGCGCAGCAGAAGCCCGCACAGGCGATCGCCGTCCTTGAGCCGATTGATCCGGACTCACTCGATGCCCGCACAGCCGCGGATTTCCACCTTGAGCTCGGGCTCGCTCGGTTCGACACAGATAAACTAGAGCTCGCATCAAAGTCCCTCGATCAGGTCCTTCGGTCGGAGGCGGGGCACTATCACGCGACGGCCGGCTATTGGCGCGCGAAGGCCGATCTACGCGGCGGCAACGCCGAGGCCGCCGCCGACCGACTTCGTCGCATCGTTCGAAGAGATGCCGAGTCTCCGATCACGCTCGATGCTCGATATGACCTCGGCGTCGCGCTGCACCGATTGGGTCGGCTCGACGACGCAGCACAGGTCTTTCGGGCGCTGCGAGACGACGCCCCGGACTCACAGCTGGCTGAGCCTTCACACTTTGCCGAGCTCACCATCGCGGTATCGCAAGAGCGTCTCGCTGATGCGGTGACCCTTGCTACGGCGTATCTCGAAACGTATTCAGAGTCGCAGCGCACCCAGCAGGTCAGTATCTCTCTCGCTGAGAGCTTGTTTAAGCGAACGTTTTACGAGGACGCGATCGCTTCAGCCCAGCTCGCGCTCGAAAGCAGCGACGAATCGCTCGCCGCTCGAGCAACACTCGTCACCGGTCTTTCCCATCATGCGCTTGGTGATTCCGATGCCGCTCACACACACTTGTCCGCCGCGTGCACGATACTCGGCAACACAGCCCAGACCGTGGCCGCACGCGTGGCTCTGGCCGAGATCGCTTTCGAGCGGGAAGAATGGTCGACGGCCCTCGATGAGCTCGCGCCCTTCATTTCAGCGCCTCACGAAGAGCACCCTCAGCGGCGTCGTGCGCTGCTGCTGACCGGTCTTGCGCAAGCACGGCTTGCGAGACATGATGATGCGATCACAACGCTCCGCGCTGTTGAGTTGGGCGCATCAATTGACGAACTCGCTGCGCACGCAAAGCTCGAACTCGGCGAGTTGTATCGACAGGTTGAGAGGCACGAGGATGCGATCGAGATTCTCTCTTCACTCGTGGACTCACAGCCACAGTCTCGATACTGGCCGCACGCCACAAGGCTACTTGCTTCGCTGGTCGCAGAAACCGGCGACGCCGCTGCCGCGATCAACTTGTACAAGCGTGCAGCCGAATCCGACAACCCTGATGTCGCGGCGGCATCACGGCTCGAACAGGCGAGGCTTCTGCTTGCGATCGGCGACGC
>JBCBMF010000217.1:0-4915 GCA_039822905.1 Planctomycetota bacterium | reverse complement strand
CTCGGCCGGCGCCTTGCGTTGCAACGGCGATGTCCGGCAGAGCGTCGGTGGAAAGCTGTGCAACCGCCACGGCCGCAGGCTCTCCGAGTTGGCTTGCGATGATTGAAGGCACAAAGCCGGTGCCGCCGACGCCTGTGTTGCGCCACGAAACAACCGAGTTCGCGTCGCTCCCGGCCGTTGTGTCGCGTGAACACGCCACGACATCGAGAGCGCCATCGCCCGAGATGTCCGCGACGGCGACCCCCGTCACTTCGGAGAGCAATGCCGCCGGCGACGGCAGTTGAAACCGAATGAACCCGGCGGGAGACGCCCCATTGTTCAGATAGACGGTGACGTGTCCCGACGCCGCTGCGTTCGGTAACTCAAAACCGCAGACGAGGTCGAGACTGCCATCGCCGTGCAGATCCGCGACGGTGACCGAACGGACGATCCCCGATGTGTTCAAGTTCGGGCGGGGCCCAAGGGTTCGTGCCATGAACTTTGGCGGCACGCCGCCGAGATTCTCAAACCACAGCAGGTCGGCTGTGGCCGCCGATCCCGCTGCCGCAACGTCTACATCTCCGTCCCCGTCGAGATCCGCTGCAGCTACCTCTCCGGGAGCGATCACACCCGATGCGATCACATGCTCGATCGGAAACGCGGGATCGACATCGCTGTCGTTTTCGATCCAGACAATCCGCCCGGTCGCCCTGTCGGTCGCGACCACGTCGCTGTCGCCGTCGCCGTCGATGTCAGCGACGGTGACAGCGTCCAGCGAGCCTGTCGCCGCGAGCGCGGGCCGGACGTCGAACCTGGCATCCTGCGCAGACCCCTCGGACGCGGCGAACGCCGAAGCCACCAACGCAACGAAATGTCCTGTGATCCGCGAACGTCTCATGTTGTGGCTGTCGCTCCGAGAGCAGGTCCCTTTAACCTATCTGAAACGTGTCTGAGATCCCGCCATGGATCGTGGTTTTCCTCCGTGAAACAGCTGGTAATAGGATTATGTTAGTGCCAAGTACACGCTGATCCCTTGCAGAGCTGTCGCAGCAGATTGCGGTTTGCGGATAATCACATGCGGCGCCGTCTGGGAGCATCGCCGCGATCGTGCAAGGTCTTTGCCATGTTCGGAGCGCACGGGATGCACAACAACGAGACGTCAGCCGGCAACCACGAGGTCACACGGATCCTCGACGACGTCCGCGGCGGCGAGCCGGGGGCGCGAGAACGGCTCATCGACGTCGTGTACCAGACGCTGCGTGAGCTCGCCGAGTCGAACCGCCGCAAGCTGATGTCGCAGACGCTTGACGCGGAGGCGCTTATCAGCGAGGCCTATTTCAGAGTTCTGGGCAACACCGGGGCGGACTTCGAGAACCGCCGGCACCTTTATGGCGCGTTCAGCCGCGCGATGCGCGAGATCCTCATCGACGCGGCGCGGCGGCGTGATTCACTGAAACGCGGCGGGGACCGTCAGCGCATCGACCTTGATGTAGCGCAGATCCCGAGCGATGCGCCCACCCGAGATGTTGTGCAGCTTGATCGGCTGCTCGAGCAGCTGGAGTCTGACGATGAGCGGGCGGCTGAAGTCGTTCGCTACAAGTGCTTCCTGGGCATGCCGGAATCAACCATCGCGGACGTACTCGGTGTGAGCGCGCGCACAGTGCAACGCGATTGGACGTACGCTCGTGCCTTTATGAAGCGGCATCTCGATGCCCAAGGGAGCGGGTAGAGCCCATCGACCGTTCACGAATCAAGTCGATCCTTGGCGAAGCGGCAGAACTGCCGTCGGCTGATCGGTCTGCGTTTCTGGACGAGGCGTGCAAAGGCGACGATGCGCTTCGCCAAGAGGTCGAGTCGCTGCTTGAGCATCTTGATGGAACGCTGCTCGACGGCAGCGGCGAGCCGGATTCATCGGGTACAGGATCGACAACGACGGCGGTCCCGAAGCGGATCGGTCCTTATGCGGTCATCAGCAAGCTCGGCGAGGGCGGCATGGGTGTTGTTTACAAGGCAACACAGGACCTGCCTCGTCGGACCGTTGCTCTCAAAGTCATCAAGCCGCAGATGGCCTCGCCGCGGATCCTTGAGCGGTTCCGTTTCGAGACCCAGGTGCTCGGCAAGCTGACTCATCAGGGCATTGCGCAGATCTACGACGCCGGCACGACACAAACCCCCGAGGGTGAGCAGCCGTACTTTGCCATGGAGTTGGTCCGCGGCCGGCCGCTGCTCGACTACGCGAACCTGCGGAACCTAAACCTCCGCGAGCGGCTCCGGCTCATCCAGTGCATCGCCGAGGCGGTTCACTATGCGCACACAAGAGGTGTCGTGCACCGCGATTTAAAGCCGGTCAACATCCTTGTGACCGAAGACGGCACGCCGAAGATCCTCGACTTCGGCGTCGCGCGGTCCATCGGCGGCGATGTCGACATGACCAATGAGCGGACGGCGATCGGCCAGCTGGTCGGCACGCTGCCGTACATGTCGCCCGAGCAGGTCGCGGGCGACCCGGATGAGCTCGACGCGCGCAGCGATGTGTACTCGCTGGGCATTGTGATGTACGAGCTGCTGGCGGGCGGCTTGCCGTACGAGCTCGAGAAGAAAGTCCTTCAAGAGGCAATGCGCGTCATCCAAGAGGTCGAACCAACCCGGCTGTCGCAGGTCAGCAAGGTGTATCGGGGCGATGTCGAGACGATCGTCGGCAAAGCGCTCACCAAGGACCGGACCAGGCGGTACCAGTCCGCGTCTGAGCTTGCGGCGGACATCTTTCGGTATCTGTCCGATGAGCCGATCGCCGCAAGACCTCCGAGCGCGATGTATCAGGTTCGGAAGTTCGCGAAACGGCACCAGGTCGTCGCGGCGGGCGTGGGCGTCGCTTCGCTCGGCATCGTCGCTGGGCTTGCGGTCTCGCTGTGGCAGCTCGGCGAAGCGCGCACGGCTCGTGATCGGCTTGCCTCGTCGAATGTCGAACTCGAGAGCGCGCTGGCCGATGCGACCGCGCAGCGTGATCGGGCCGAGGCTGTCATCGAGCAGCTTGACGAGCTCACCGGGGTCCTTCTCGATTACGAAGCGGCCAGCCGCCGGCTGATCGGATCGATCAGCAGCCGCGAGGTGCTCGCGCGGAGCGCGAGGGATGTTCTCGATGAGCTCCGTCGGGTTTCTGGTGAGACGCCATGGGTTCGATCGCGTCTCGCTCACGCATACACCCGCCTCGGCACCCTCTCATGGCTCGATGCGATGAGCACCGACGATGCACGCGACGACTTCGGCACGGCAATCGAGCTCCACCGTGCAGAGCTTGCCACATGTCCCGACAGTATCTCGCACAGAGAGGGCCTCGCATCCAGCCTCGCGTCGCTCGCATCCCTCACGGCGATGCAGGGCGGAACACAGCCTGCGATGAGCATGATACTTGAGGCGGAAGACATTGCATCGCGAATCCCGGCGCTGCGCCCGGTGATCCGTGCGAGGGTGCTGCGAGAAAAGGCCGGCGTGTTGCGTGAGCAAGGGCGTGATGAAGAAGCCCGCGCGAGCCTGACGGCGGCGGATGAGTTTCTACGCGGCGATGATGCTCTTGAGTCGCAAGACCTTCAGGCCCTGCTTCTGGCGGATCGTGCAGATGTCGCATTCCGACTGGGTGAAGCCGACGCGGCGAGGGGGTTCCTTGAATCAGCTCTGACGCTGCGACGCGGGCTCATGCGCGAGCACCCGACCGACGGCATCATCAAGCGACGCATGATTTTGCTCTTGAATACGGCTGCCGAAGGGCACGAGCGTGCCGGCGATAACGAACGCGGGCTTCAGCTCCACCAACAGCTCTTCGAGCTGGCATCGGAGCTTGTTCGGCTTGATCCGGCTGACGGCATGTCGCGGGCAAGCATGCGAAAGTCGATGCATGCGATGTCTCGCGCATTCCAGCGCCGGGGCGATTTCGACGCGGCGCAGCGATCGGCGGATCGATTTCTGGATGCAAGCCGCGATGCTTCTGAGCGATTGCCGACCGATCTTTCGCTGTTGCACGACGTGGCCCATGGGTATGAGCTGAAGGCGGACCTCGGGCGATCGCAGGCGCGGCGTGTTGACGACGACGGCGCGGCTGTCGCGCTGCTTGAGATCGCGCTCGAGAACTACACCGAGTCGCTCGCGAGCCTCCGGTGGATGCTCGCCTCTGCGCCCGGGCGCGCGGAGTGGCGGCGGGATGAAGCGCGCGTCGTGCTGTCGATCGCCTACACGACCGCCACGCTCACGTCGCTTCAGGCCAGCATGGGGCAAGACGCCACTCCGGAGTCAGCTGTCCGTGCGTACGAGGATGCCGCTCGGCTGTACCTCGCACTGCTCGACGACGGCATCGACGACGAGCCGACGCGGCGGCGTGCGGCACGATGCGTGCGGAGTCTCGGGATTCTCTACGTCCAGACCGGGCGTCCACAGAACGCCCTCGAACGCCTGCGGGCCGCGGACGCGATCGTCCCGCTTGAGCAGGCGCACGTCGCGTACAACAAGGCGCGAGCCGCGTTTGCATTGGGCCTCAACGAACAGGGCGAGGCGTTCAGGGCTCAGGCACTCGCATGGAGCGAAGCCGGGAAGTCTCGCTTTCGCGACCAAGCTCGGCGAGATACGGAGCGAGCTCAGATCGAAGCTCTCAAGTTCGAAGATTGATGTCCTGCGCCGCAATCACTACTCGGCGAAGATGCCTCGCTATCAGCGCACGAAAAACCCCGCTCTCACGCGGGGTGTCTGGGCAGTGTTGGTGCTAAATAGTCAGATGCACTGGTTGTAGTTGATCACCCACGCATTGAAGTCTGCGGGAGTCAGAACACCGTCGCAGTTCTGATCGGCCGCGATGTCGTTGTTGTTGAACGCGATTACCCAGGCATTGAAGTCGGCCGGGGTGACCGCGCCATCGCCGTTGACGTCAGCGAGGGTGCACGGGTCGCAG